>JAPCJP010000097.1 GCA_027886885.1 Nitrososphaerota archaeon
CTTTGGAACCCCGCGCGGCGACCCGGAGCGAGGCTTCTCCACTCTCGTTGATGAAAAGCCCGTATCCCGCTCCGTCATCCGCTGACCACTTGGTGAGGATGCCTTGAGCTCCCTTCAAGGGCGTGGTGGGATAAATCCAAGTGAGGACGGTGAATGACCTGACCGCATTCAGTTTCTTCGATTCTCTTACACTGACGAATGACCCCTTGTAGATCTTCTGAACCCGGCCTGCATACTCCTTGCTCACGGACGTTTCGATCTCCTCTTCTTTGAAACCGGGACCCTTCGGGTTGGGGTCGCCGTGTATCAGACGGACGATATCTGCCCGATAGCTAGGTCCTTCGCAACTAACCATGAACTTGATCTTTTGACCCTGTTGGACGGATAACCTGTCGGTGTACCCAACAACCTTCATAGAAAGAGGTTTTTCGTTTTGCTTCGCCATCTCTCTTGCGCCGCCTCGATGACTCGTGAGTAGGATTTAATCATCCTCCGTCGCTCGGAGGCTGGTGTTACTCTGGCGGAATCTCTTTGAACGCCAGGTCGATATCTACGCCGTGCGACTTGTGGTAGGACTTCGAGGCGTAATAGATGACCCAGGGAACGGCAAAGGGGATTATCAGTCCGCCAATGAAGGAGTACGGCGATATCACTCCTCCGATTGCTGGCGTTGTGAAGCCCTCGTAAGCCACATAGAGGAAAGACACGAGGGTCACGATGCCGGAGATCGTGATCAGCGGAACACCCGCGACCTTCACCTTTGTTATGCTGGGGGCGTTCTCGAAGAGGCTCTTCGTCTTCCCGTAGGGGAACTTGATGGCGGCGGCCGCCACGACGATCGTGGCTAGGATGAACCCGAGCGTTGTGTTCGTCAGGTACGTTCCGTAGAAGAACGTCAGGTTCGAGATTGCCGTGACGATTATGGCTATCACCAGTATGAACACGATGGAGAAGACGGGCGTGTGGAATCTGTCGCTGACGCTCGCGAACCTCGTGGGCAATATTCTGTCGAAGCTATATGCGAAGAGCGTCCGCGTCACCAACATGAAGACGGGTAGCAGGACGCCCGCCAGTCCCAGAACCATTGCTAGCGCGATGAAGGAGTCAAGGTAAGGATTGCCGTTCATGAATATCGTGTATACCCAGGGCAGGCCGAGAGGCACAGCTGCGGCACCCGTTCCTACGGGCACAGCACCAGGGTTGGTACTGTACAGCAGACCCGTTGCTTGGACGAAATTGTACCCCATGGTGTTGTAGATCGCGTAGCCGAGCAGCTCGAATAGCGAAGCACCAAAGATCACCGGGATGATCGACGAGGCCCACGAGCTTCGCTTTACGCTCTTCATCTCACCCCCCGTGTACATTGACCAGTTGAAGGAGGCGATGGTGAGAATGCCGAAGGCCATGGCGCCGACGGAGGCTCGGAAGGTCCAGCCGGAGGTCCATCCTGCGTTCGCGGCAATCTTCATGATCGCGTCGCTCGACGCGCTCGGACCCATGACTTGGTTGAAGTTCGAGATGAATGTGCCGTTCGATGTTGCCAGAAGGACGGCGACGAACGCGAAGACGCCAGCGATGCTCACGGCCCACAGCACGATCTCCGTGATCACTGTGTTCCTGACGCCAGAGACTATTATCAGCGCAAAGACGATCAGGAGGATGGAGCCAACGATGGTCGTGTTGATCGGCTTGGAGAGCGTCGCCGCGAGAGCGAAGGTTGAAGGAGAGTTGAACTCTATGCCGGTTATCTGCAGGAAGGCGCCCATGAAGAGCGTGGTGAGAAATGCGAGTGCTCCAAGAACAGTCGTCTGCCAGAAAAAGATGTAGAAGTTTGCCATGAAACCTACCGCAGGATGAAGGGTGCGACTCACCCAGACGTAATCGCCCCCAGACCTTGGCATGGCGACATTGAACTGGAGGTACATCAACGCCCAGAAAATCACGGGGACGAAAACAAGCGCGACGATGAGGAGAGTATTGCTATTCGGGAAGATCGCTGGAGTTAGGCTCCAGAACTCGTATATCACGACCGGAGGGGACATGGCCAATATGCCAGCCACGAAGGCTCCGAAGGGCGAGATTCCTCTTACAAGACCGGTCGCCTCTCTGGCGAAGACCTTGGAATCCTTGTCCAACCGCTCCACAAGGGCATCCAGAATTAATTAAGTTTGCTCGAATTGAGAGAAAAGATAATGACGGCGCAGAAGCTTGGGCGCCTTGTTGAAAATTAAGCTAAACTAACTTCACACGAGTGGTACGCGGTTCATCTCGCCCCAAATCAAAGTGAGGTAGTATCTTTTCAGACACCTCCCTCGCCGCCATCGTCCACGGTTTGTCTATCGCCACTATGTAAAAGACCGCGTGGCTCACACCAGAACGGACGAAGGCTGAGAGCTGCTCCACGCAGTCGTCTGCGGACCCGGAAACAGTCATTTTCAACGCGACCTCGTCGGATATCCGGGCGGCCAGCTTCGCGAGCGCCCTTATCGAGGCGGGCTCGTTCCTCTTGGCGTAGGGCTGTCGAACGAGCGGCTGTACGGCGTTCGGCGCGATCAACTTCATGTTGTCGGGCGACCATACGAGCCAGTCTTTGGCGATCCCGCCCATGGTCTTCACCACCTTGGTGCGGTCCTTCGAGATGCAGACAGGTACTACGATGGTCGCTTCGAAGCCCTTCAGGCTACGGCCGGCGTTGCGCGCTGCGGCGGCTATGGGACCCCGGAGTGTCTCCCTGTAGCTCTCCGGAGTGTGGGCGAACGACAGCCAGCCGTCCCCGAGCTCCCCGGCCAGCCGAAGCGCCCTCGGTCCGAACCCCGAGACGATGATGGGAGGGCCGCCCTCTTGCACGGGTCTGATCTTCAGGTAGGCGTCCTTGAGGGAGTAGAAACGGCCCGAGAATGAGACGGGATTCTTGTAGGTCGCCCTGAAGAGGAGCTTCATCACTTTCACGCTCTCTTCCATCCTTCCGAAGGGGTGGTCCATCGGTATTCCGAACGGCTCCCGATTCCCCGCCTCACCTCCGCCGATGCCCACAATCAACCGTCCTCCCGCGATGCTGTCGACCGTCGCGATGGACTGCGCCGTCTTGGCGGGATGCCGAATGCTCGCGTCGATCACGGCCGTACCAACCTTTGCCTTCTTCGTCGAAGACGCCACCATCGCGAGGGTCGGGAATAGCTCGGGGACCACCATCTCGGGAGGCGAGTTGAAGACTACGGTTTCATCGCTTAGCCAGACTGAGCTGAAACCGCAACCCTCGAGGAACTTGGCAGTCTTCGCAGTCCTGTCGACGGGCATCGGGTCTATGGCCGAGCCGATCCTCACCGAGAGCATGCCTGCTCACTCTTTCTCCGTCCACGGTTTTATTGTTTCGTCTGGAGCACCTTGTCATCTGGGGCGAAGGAACGTTGTGTCCGAGGGCCTTCCGACCAAAAGTTATATAGCGAAAACCGTCTGAAAGACGAGCCGACAATCGTGCGCAGGGTTCTATATCTGAGCGACGACGACGTGAAGCCCCTCGTCAGGATGGCGGATATCCTAGGTTACTGCGAGGAAGCCTACAAGCTCTATGGTCAGTACCAGGCAGGGAAGCTTTACGCCCACTTCTCGCCGATGTCCTCCTACCCCACGAGAGTCCCACACACAGACG
>JAPCJP010000041.1 GCA_027886885.1 Nitrososphaerota archaeon
AAACACATAGTGGGATATAGAATCATATCCGCAACCGGATTCTGGCAAGGAGATCGTGCACCGGAAGATGTTCAATGGATGGGGTCTAGAGGGGGGGAGGGGACGGTCCGGCTACAATTTTGAATTGCAATGGTCCTTGATTCAATGGTTGCCACTGGAAATCGGGAGGCACCGCGGTGCCATTTCCGTACCGTTCAGAGAAAGAAAGAGAGATAGATGAGACAGAACGCGCTGGGAGTATTTAACGAACCTTTCCCATGTTGCCAACCGGGGCGCATGTTGCCATCAGAATAGGGCAATTTGGCAACATCGGACGGTGATTTGGCAACATCTTTGGCAACATCGCGTTGACATGGCTGGCAACATCGGCTTGGCTGGGACCGCCGTCTCAAATTGGATAGTGGATCCTTCGGAGGGGCCGCTTATACAATTTTTTCACATCGTGGCGCGGGAAAGAAACCAGTTGCAAGGGTTTCAACTAGCTTGACTAATGCTCAACGCTTGAGCATTGTTTGATTTTGGATAATGCTCAACCCTTGAGCATTGCTAGGTTGAATGAGGCACAACCCTTGTGCACTGTTTGATCGACCTAATACCCAACCCTTGGGTAATAATCCGGTTTGGTGCTCTTTCCGACCCTTGGGGAATGTCTTTGTGTTCCTCAGACGCATTCGTAACCTGCACTGGACCTTAGGTCACAGACCCTTTCCGCATTCACAGAGAGATAGACGAAATACGGCATCAAAGACCCGTTCTGTATTTAACGAAGGAGCGTGGGGTTGCCAGGCTGCGAGCAAAATTGGCAACCCTAGACGCCTATTTTGGCAACCCTGCAGCCTAAACTGGCAACCCTGACACCCAAAATGGCAACCTTGAGAGGAGAATGTGGCTACTTTCACCTCTGATTGGCAACCCTATGCTCGATCTCGTCAAAATCCTCGATTTGGAGTGGATAGAGTCTAGAATCGTGTCGCCGGGGAGCGTCATCAACCAGTAGAGCTGTGACCAAGACGACGGCTCATAGGGGTCGAGGTTCCATCGTTCCCAAAGTCGGCGTTATATCCAGTAAACACCACTGAAGACGATGAAGGCCCCTATCCGCCAGCGGGAGGTCGCGTGGCACCTGGTTAGCCACCCCGAGCTCCTTCACAGCCCTACCACCATCGCGGAGAAGCTCCGGTGCAGCGGAAACTCGGTGAAGCTTGCGCTGAACAAGCTAGGGAAGAGGGTGGGGGAAATAGACCCCGAGCGCCTTTGCCCGGAGTGCCTAACGCTGACGAGGTACGACGGCGTCTGCCACCGGTGCGGGCTCGAGCTCGCGCAGCCGAAGGGTTTCCATGGTTTCTTTACCCACGAGGTGAGGAACAGGATCCACGAGGGCTTCGACGGCCGACCCCCGATCAAGGTGAGCCTTCAGACGAGGGCCTTTCTTCAAGGGGATGCGGAGGAGAGGCTGAGGCGCTACTGCCTCAGCAGGCTGGACCAGATGTTCAAGGACTTCATGCCCGACCACTCCATCGTCAACGCCGCGGCGTTCATCTGCGAGGCTGAGATGCGCGCCTACCTCGAGGGCTCCGATTCATCAAGGTTCTCCAGGGAGGACAGGCTCGCGATAATGGCACGCACCGTCATCAGGTGCGGGAGGGAGATGCCGCAGCAACGCATGATGTGGTCGAGGATGCTCGAGAGCCTCCTCTCGATGCCGAGGGTGGTCCTCTATGGCTGACGACCAGGAGGTCTACGTCAGGGTCAAGAGGTCCGAGCTTCGCGAGATCCAGGCTGAGCTCGACCGGCTCAGGAACCTGATCGAGCTTCAAGCCCGGCGACCTTCTTCTGCAGCTCCGTGATCATCTTGACCATCTGCTTGCTCGTGCTCTCGTACTCCTCACGGATCGTTATCTCGCTCGGGTTCAGTGACACGAACGGCTCGATCTTGAGGTACTCCTTCACTAGGTCCTCGGGGTGAACCTCGTCCCGGTGGTTGTAGACGTAGACTATCCCGCCGACGTGGCCGAGTAGGAACTCGCTGATCTCAGACTTCACCCCTGCGTGGGCCGCCTCAGTCCTGAACGAGTGCCGGAGGTTGTGGGTGTGCCAGCTCTCCCGATTCCCGTTCTTGACCAAGCCCCTCGCGTGCAGGTCCATCGCGACGCTCCGGAAGGTCAGGTTGAGCCAGGAGTAGTTCTGCTGTGTCTCCTTGAGCCTCTTCTTCCCGGTGAACATGTAGTCCTCTCCGGCCGGCTCCCGCCCGTTCAGCACCTTCCACCTCACCTTCTCGAGCTTCAGGTGCTCGATGGCATCCCTCCCGAGGAAGGTGTTGTAGGTCCGGCGGTGCCTCTTCCTGCCGTAAAGGTTCACCTGGAGAGGGTAGTCTCCCCTCTCAAGGCCCTCCTGGACCTCGCTCCACTTCATCGAGAGCACGCGGTTGATCTCGATGCCTCCCTGCCAGACGCAGAGAAGCGGTGCGCGTAGGTGCACCGGCAGGCTCTTCAGGACCATTCGTATGTCCTCGGCGAGTAACGGCCTGTCCGGCGGAGCTAGGCTCTGTTTGGTGAGGCTGAAGTGGCCGAAGAGCTGCGAATCGTTGGTGCGATAGAACCCCTTTATCGCGGCGGCCTTGACCCCCCTCGCCGTCTCCGACTGCCCCTTCTCGAGCAGGTAGCCGTTGACGTACTCGTCGAGGAACTCGGTGTGCCTCCTCTTCCTTGCGACGTCCGTCGCGCCGCTCTCGAAGATGCACCTCAGGTTATCCAGAATCAGCTCGTCGGGGCTCATCACGACTCCCTTCTCGTCCCTGAGCCATCGCAGATAGAGCATCATCGCGTTGGTGTACTGTTTCTTCGTGGTCATGGGGCCACACTTACGGATGAAGGTCTCGATGGACCTGTAGGGGCCTCCGATCTGCTTCAGGTTGCTCCTCACCGAGATCTCGATGAGGCGCTGGTAGCCCACGAGGGGCCTGTTTTCCGTCTTTATATCTGCCATATCCAATAGATAAAATCTCTTCACATTCCTATGAACTCCCCGTCCCTGCATCTCGCGCTCGGCCTGATTTCGGAGAGGGTGCGGTTTTGTGAGGACCTAGCGCGGCGTTTCGTCCTCGAACTTCTTGGCGACCTTCTCGGCTGCCTGGGTGGCGGCCTCGACGGCGTTCATCATGATTGTGCGAAGGGAACCCTTCTCCAGCTCGTAGATCCCCGCTATGGTCGTCCCGGCTGGCGTGGTGACCAGGTCCCGAAGTTCGGCCGGGTGCATGCCCTTCTTGCTGAGGAGGTCGGCTGTGCCCGTGAGCGTCTTGGTCACCAACTTGAACGACACGTCGCGGGGGATGCCGACCTTGAGTCCCGCGCTGACCATCGCTTCTATCAAGACGGCGATGTATGCGGGGCCGCTCCCACTCAGGGCGGTGACGGCGTTCATCAGCGACTCCGGGACCTCGATGGAATCCCCGAAGCAACCCAGCACGAACCTTACGCGCTTTGCGTCCTTCTCGTCCAGTCCGTTTCCCAGCGAGTAGGCTGTGATCGCCTCTCCTATGGTCGCTGCGATGTTGGGCATCGAGCGCACTACCTTGGCCTTTGGGAGACTTTCCTGGATGCGCTTGATGGAGATCGCGGCCATGAGCGATATCACTATCTTGCCGGAGGAGGCCGCCGAGATCTCACCGAGCACGTGCTTTGCGTCACCAGCCTTCACCGCTATGATGATGACGTCGGCTTCGGAGGCGGCGCGAAGGTTATCCGTGGAGAATTGCAACTTCTTGAGCGTGGAAGGGCCGCTCCGGGCGGTCCTCCTCGTCACGAACACATTTGAGACGTCTTCCGAGAGGGCTAGGCTCTGCGCCACCGCCTCCCCGATCTTGCCTCCGCCGACGACTGCTACTTTCAACCTGGTCCGGCCAAGGCTGGGCGCCTTATTATGTTGGCATGGCCCAGGGCTCGCTAGGAACGAACCGAGCCTTGGTTATCGCTTCAGCAGCGCCTGGTACTGCTTCCGGAACTTAGTGACCTTCGGCTCGATGACCACCCTGCAGTAGCCCTGGTTCGGGTTGTTGCTGTAGTACTCCTGGTGGTAGTCCTCTGCCTTGTAGAACGCCTTGAAGGGGGTGACCTCGGTCACGATGGGCCTGCCCCAGATCTTGGCGTCCTCGGTCTCCTTGATCACTTTCTGGGCCGTCTCCTTCTGGGCCTGGTCGTGGTAGAATATCACCGAGCGATACTGTGTCCCCACGTCAGCCCCCTGCCTGTTCAGGGTGGTGGGGTCGTGCACCGTGAGGAAGATCTGCAGGAGTTGCCTGTAGGATATGATGCCAGGGTCGAAGGTCACCTGCACGGCCTCGGCGTGGCCCGTGTTCCCGCCGCAGACCTCTTCGTAACTCGGGTTCGCCTTTGTGCCACCCGAATAACCCGACTCGACCTTTTCGACTCCCTTGAGCTCGGTGAATACGGCCTCTGAGCACCAGAAGCAGCCGCCACCCAGCGTGGCAACTTCCTTTCGCCCGCCGGCGCCTGAATCGGTCATGCTCGTTTGAGCGTGCGCCCCCGTATAAACGCTTCAGCCTGGACACGCGGGCCCGTTGACAGGATGTCCTGGGTCTATCCTGAAGCGGTGGCGTTGGTCAAGGTAACCGAGACCTTGATTGTGCTGCCGTCAGAGCCCGTCACGATCTGCACGCTGTTCAGCCCGGTCGTGGTCACGGAGACCGGAGAGACGCTCCACCCGGCGACCTGGTATGATGGGTCTGGAAAGACGTAGACAGTGATGGTCGTGTGTTGCGGGACCTGGACGACGGCGTTCTCACCCTCAGAGGTGGTCACATTGTTGGACCCGTTGGCGACCACGAAGTAGGCGTGCGGGGATGCGGAGATGTCCATGTTCACGTTGGTGAGGTTGCCGTACTCGAGTATCGCAACGGCGACCCCGAAGACGATCAAGAGAGAGACCACCACGATCAGCGTGAACCTGGGTTTCTTACGCGGCGGAATGGTCTGTTTAGAGCTCAATTTAGTCAGCGCCTGGGCGGCAATAACGCGTCTAAGGCACGGGTCAAGGCCCGAGATTTAAACCGGACGAAACTACTGGGAATCACTAAATACAGCCGAGGCGCGGAACGGACGTGCGAGCCTCTGCGATAGCGGGTTTGGTCCTGCTCGTGGTCGGCTTCCTGCTGCTCTACCTGCTGAGGGGGTTGTTCATCAAGATCATCGTGGCGCTCGTCGACGTCGCGGGGATTGTGATCGCGCTGGTCCTGATATTGGTCGGACTGGGTCTGATATTTGGGGGGCGCTGGTTCAGAGGTAGATGGAGACGGTTCACCGTCGAGATGTGATGCGCCGTGGACCTTGCTGTCCTCCATAGCCGGCCGGGAGTCCTTGGCGCTGTCCTAAAGTTAGGACTATACGCTTCCATTGCGCAGTCTATGGGGTGCCGGAGTAATTGATGTACAGGAGTAGGATGCTCATGGGCATCGCGCTAGCGATCATCCTAGCCGGGGGCATGGGCGTCTTCATCGCTCAGGCCTTTCCATCGGGGGCGGGAGCCGCGAACATTTCTACCGCGACGGAGAGCGGAACGTCTACCCTCACCTCCACAGAGACCGCCGCCTCGACCGTGACGTCGGTTGCCACGAGTACCACCGCGGCTTTGACTAGCTCGCCCGCGGCGACCACTACTGTCGTGACGAGCACGGCTGCCGCCTCTACCACGACGGCGGTCAGCTCGGAGACGACGACCGCCACGGTGACGTCGACAGCCATCACCATATCGACCGTGTCAAGCGCCACGTCGACGTCGAGCACAACGCTCCCCTGCTCTTCTCCTGGTGTACAGTGCGGTTCCTTCCAGATTACGTCAGCGACCCTGGTCGCGTATCCGGGCGCCGACAGTGCAAGCAATCTGACGATCACTCTGGCCAATACCGGGAACGCGGACATAGGATCCTTCGAGGTCTTCCTAAACTACAATACGAACAGCAGCATGCTCCTGGGTGGAATCTTGCCTGCCGGGCAACAGGTGACCTGGTCGTTTTCTGTGCAGAATGCCAATTTCCTCGTTTCTTCAGGTGAGACATACAACGTCTTGGTGGAGGCTTTCTTCATCGGCAGCGGCCACATTACGGCCAACCTGTGGTCCTCGGTCCAGGTCGTCGCCACCGCGACGAACTAGCTCAGGTGATGCTCTCGAGCATGTACACTGGGCCAAATAACGAGAGGGAGAACAGCTGAGATGAGCTCTAAATCCGACAACCCTCTTGGTGGGACGACCTTGCGCGTGTACCGTTACCTCTACAAGACCGGCAAGCCACTGGGCATTCACGACGTGCAGAGGGGCCTCGGTCTGAGTTCAGCGTCTGTGGCAGAATATCACCTCAAGAAGCTGCTCAGGGATGGTCTCATCAAGGAAGGAGGCTCCGGATACGTCGTCGACAGGGTCATGTTCGAGAACATGGTCAGACTTGGAGGGTGGGTGCTCCCCTTCCAGGCCACCTACGCCGCGTTCTTCGTGACCACCCTGGCTATGCTCGTTACCATATTCAGACCGACGACCCTCACGTCCTCGTATGTCTTTGCCCTCATGGTGAACATCGTAGCCTTCGGCGTGTCAGTCTACGAGGCCTGGAAGGCGGCGAGGCTGGTCTACAGGGACTGAGACGAAGCTGCGCTCCGCTTAAATAACAGGAGTGCGAAAAATCACCCAGGTGTCCATTAGGGTTTGAGAGTGCAGCTTGGCATAGGGCTCGTCATCGCGGTGCTCATTCCAATCGCACTTTGGCTTTTCGAGATTCTTACTTTCTATGGAGCCCTCGCGGGGATACTTCTCATGGCCGGGCTCTGGATCCTCGTCTTCGGCGTTGCGTTCGGCGCGAGGCCGGACCGCCTCTATAACGTGGCGATGGGACTCATAATCGCAATCCTTTGCACTTTCTATTTCATCCCGGCCCGTTTCACTGTGGGGCTCGTACTCGTGGCGGCAATCGCGATGATAGTGCTCTCCGTGGTCGTGAGGCCGAGACGCGCGGCTGGCAAGGTCGGGGCCGCCGTCTCGACAGCCTGAAAAAAGAGACTGTAGGCTCTCGCGGTCAGAAATCACAGACGGGCATCACAATCCAAAAATAACTGCGAAGGAGTGATGGATACGATGAGTCAAGCAAAAACGGGCGGAGTCACGGTGACGATCCCTTCCGACATCTGGCAACCCCTCATGGAGATCAGAGCGGAGCTGGACGCTTTCTGCCCTGGGGCACCGACCCCCGTGGAGGAGGCGCTCAGAGAGGTGATCATGCACTACGAGAAATGCCCTAGGGCCCAGGGCGAGATGGACGACTTTTGCAAGAGGGCGAAGAAGTGGAAGCATCGTTGAGCAGCTGACCCGACCGATGGGGATGCGTCCGTGACCGGCAGCCCGACCTCTCTCACTTGGCCTCTACGCCGGGTTTCACGGCCTCGAGGAAGTAGGACGGGAACATTCCCTTCTGTTCGCCGACGAAGCGCGTGAAGTTGGAGTCCAGTACGTAGGTCACCGCGTGGTCGGTCTCGCTCCTCACACTGCGTCCATAGGTCTGGACGAGCCTCAAAGCTGTCTGCCAATCGTACCACCCCCGGTCCCGCTCCAGCTTGACCCTCGTCCTCCTCTCGGAGAGGTCCGGGTAGGGGACCTTTACCACGACCTGGAACCTCGAAAGCTCATCCTTGAGGTCGACGCCCTGGAAGAGGCTCGGGGAGATAAGGACGGAGGCTCCCGTTGCGCCATGGATCTGCAGCAGGACGGACCTCTCGAAACCTCCGTCAGTAGTGATTAGCCTCGCCCTGTTCTTCTCCGACACCCGTGACATGATCAGGTTGACCTGCTGGTAGGAGGTCGTGTGTATCACCCCCCTCTCGTTTGAATGCCGGTCCATTATCTCATCGACCGCCCGCGCGATGCCGTCGAGCGACGCCTCTAGGTTGGCGCGATTCAGCTGCGCGACGTTCATGGCATAGATCGGCCTGTTCGAGACCGGGAAGACCGACTCCGAGACCTTGATGAAGCTCACCTCTGCCGGGTCGAGGCCGACGGTGGTACACAGGAGGTCCTTCGAGAAGACGGTCGCGGACATCATCAGGACCGTGTCCGCCGTGCTCAGCAGCGGGCCGACGTATCCTCCCACATTAATCGGTTGGAAGACGACCTCCTCGACCAGTCCGTCGGGCGATTTCTTCACCTTGTTCACGACCCAGTTCTCAGGGTTCGTCTTCAGGCTCTCGGTGAACCCCTCGAGTGACTCGAGGCTCGATTTTGCGGAAGCCACGCGGTCCTGCGCATCGCCGTCGTCGAGGTGCGCTTCGCAGAAGTCGTCGAAGATGCCTATCTTGTCCTTCAGGGTGTCGAGCCAGGCAGAGGGGTCCTCGAGCCCGCGGTCCGGTATCGCGGTCTTCTCCGGCGGGACCCCTTCCCCGTAGGACTCGAGGGTGGAGCGCCTCAGCGAGAAGGACGCGAAGCCCACTAGCTGCTTCTCGAGGTCGTGGACCTCATCACACACGAGCAGTTTCCTGTGGGGGAGCTCGTCGGTGTACTTTAGCTCGCTGAGGAAGAAGGGATAGTTGCACACGGCGACCGCCGTCCTGAAGGCCGTCCACTTTTGCTCGTAGTAGGGACAGAGACGGTTCCCGTGCTCGCACTTCGATTCCCGGTCACAGCGATGTTTCTTGTGCTCGTCGAACTGCTCGAAGGTCAGGTAGTGCGGGCAGTCAGAGAGCCTCCAGTCCACCTCGCAGCGACCCTTGTTGCAGGGGACTTGGAGACCTGAAGAAGTGGGGACGAGGCACTGAAAGTTTGATTTACCCTTGACGACGCGGAAACCGAAGTCGGAAGCATACTGGTCCTGCAGTTGCTTGGT
Organism: Nitrososphaerota archaeon; assembly: GCA_027886885.1. Classification (GTDB taxonomy): domain Archaea; phylum Thermoproteota; class Nitrososphaeria; order Nitrososphaerales; family Gagatemarchaeaceae; genus Gagatemarchaeum. The sequence goes on from JAPCJP010000041.1 coordinate 8,876, forward strand.
GGAAGTGAGGATGTAGGCGGAGCCCATGTAGCGACAGAGGGCTGCGGCGACGGCGGACTTGCCGAACCCTACGGGCGCTTCAAGTATGATGTACTTTCTCCGCGCGGCTATCTCCGCCTCGAGTTTGTCCAGGATTTCGCGCTGGAACGGCCGCATTGCGCCGAAGGGGAAGAAGTCGGCGAGTGCCACCTTCGACGGCCCCATCGAACCGCAGTTTGGGCACGACGTGCCCCTGCGGCCCAGCTTTAGGCGGCTGCCGCACTTTGGACAGAATTTCAACGGAGGATACACCCACATTTCGACCGGGCTTAAAGGCGCCTCTAGGACGGTGCGCTTTCGGACCGTCTTCCTTATAGGGCTGGTCAGTTGGTCGCAATCGATTTGGGTAGAAAATTCCAGAGAGATGGCTATGCGGCGGCTATCGACAAGGTCAGATCGCAGCACCGCACGGACATTCCTTCCGCCAAGAACACGATGGAATGCCCAAAGTGCGGGACGGTGCAGGTAGTCTCGGATGCGCCTGGCATGCGAGTCTGCGTAAAGTGCAGTTTCGAGTTCAGGCCTAACACTCAACAGGTAGGCGCCCGTCCAACATCACGTTTTTAGACGCGCAGCCCGCTTCTCTGCCAACCGCCCATGAACAAGTCCTGGGTTTCGGGGGGCAAGAGCGTCGAGTTGGCAGACCGGCTCAGACACGAGATCGCGGAACTAGAGATGACAAGGGAGGAGTTGGTCGAACGCAACAAGAAGACTGTCTTCGAGTGGGGCTCATTTCTCCTTAATTCCACAAACGCGCCGAGGGACCTGGACTCAATCCGGAGCCACGCGGCCACCCAGGAGGTCAGGGAGGTGCTGGCGCGCTACGAGCAACTCAACCAGGAGATCATGGACAAGCAAGCTCTGCTCAACGAGAAACTCGACGAGCAGACCAGGTTCGATTCGCTCGGCTAGCTGGTCCCACTACCGTCCAGGTCCCGTTCCATCGCGTCCATCTGCTCCTTGGTTATCTCTCCTCTCGCGTACCTCTCCCTGAGAATCTGGTGAGCGGAATCACGGCGATATCCACCATAGTAGCCCCTGCGACGCCAACCCCATCCCCAGAGGGTCCACCTCAGGATTCCGAAGGCCACGAAGATGAGCAGGAAGGCCCCGAAAAACCCGAAGGGGAAGAACGGGAACGAGTAGGCCGGATAGGGCCGTGGAGTGAAGTGATAGAAGAGAAGCGGGATGCCGATGATGAAAATCAGGGCCACGGCGAGGAAGGCGATGAAGTATCCCCAGTGCCTCGGTCCGTTCATTGGCCCGTCCCTCCCTGTTGCAGGAGAGCGGATAGCCTGTCCCTCAGCTTGGCCAGCTGGTCCGAGTGCTCGTCCAGCTTCTTCCTGTCGGCGCGGGAGAGGTCCTCGAAGTAGGACGTGTAGCCGTTCATCTCGTTGAGCATATCCTCGACCTTTTGCTGCCTCTGGCCCATCATCCATGGGGGCCATTCAAGCTCGTCCTTGCTCTTCTGGGTCAGCTCATACTTGCCGTCGCCCAGTTTCTTGATGTAGCCTTCTTTCTCGAGCTCGGCAAGAAGAGGATAGATCGAGCCCGGCGAGGGCCTCCACCATCCCTGGCTCATCTCTTCGATCGAGTCCATGATCTGCGCACCCGTCTTCGGGGAGGCGTTCAGCATGGAGAGGATCCACATCCTCAGCCCGCGCCTCTTGTGGAACATCTTGAAGGGCCACATACTTCTATCGCTTTACCGATATCGGTATCCCGATATAAGGGTTCCCATGCAAGGCCATTCGAGGCGATTTGGTGTTTCTCTAGGTGGGCTGACGTATTGGAGGTCTGCGCCCGACGAATATGTAGTCCTTGAACTCTCCAGGGGAGGACTTTCCGAGCGACCAGTCAGTGAATACGCTGACCCTCTCCAGTCCGGAGGCTCTCATGGCGCGCACAAGGTCCTCACGGTCGAAGAGACCGAACCGATGGACGTCATTCCTGAGTTGGATTGTCCTGGGACTGTCGTAGATCAGGTAGCTGAAGGAGATCTCTCCCTGATTCCCCCTTCGCTTTGAGATGCTTAGCCGGGCACCCATGACGTCCCCATCGTCGAAGATGTCCTCCCCCCTGTAGCCATCAAGGAACGTCCTCCTCAGGAAGTGAGTATCGAAGATTACCAGCCCGCCGGGCTTTGCTGACCTGTACATACCTCGAACCGACCGGGTCAGTTCCGCTGAGGTCCTGTTGTAGCATATCGAGCTGAAAAGGCAGACGACCGCATCGTAGCTAGCCTCTGGCACGGCCGCTCGCAGGTCCTGCATGTCGCCCTTCACAAACCTCGCCCGCCGGCCGAGCTTCTCCTCTGCGACGCGTAGCATGTCGCCGTTGATGTCGAGACCGGTGACGCGGAAGCCCCTGGAGGAGAGCAACTTGCTGTGACTGCCGGTGCCACACGCGACCTCGAGGATGTCGTGAACATTCACCCCGTACCGATTGAAGAGCTCGACGAGGAAGTCGACCTCTTTCTTGTAGTCCTTCCACCAGTAGAACCTATCGTAGTACCGCGCGAGCTCGCCGTAGAGCGCTTGCATGTCTCAGGATTCCGTCTTGTACCACTTGATGCTGCAGCCGAAGGGCTTTGTGTCGGGAGCCCTTAGTGGGAGTCCGCCGAGAAGGTCGTCGAGGGCATTCTTAAGGTCCGGGCTCTTCACCTGGGAGGGATCCCGCGAGTCGTCGATCCTGCCGCGGTAGCGAAGTACCCTATCGGCATCGAAGACGAAGACGTGCGGTGTGCACACGGCTCCATAGGCGTCGACCGTCTTCTGGTCCGCATCCCGCAGATACGGGAAGTTGAATCTCTTCTCTCCTGCCCTCTTGACCATCTCGGGATAACTGTCCTCAGGGTAGGCCTTGTCGTCGTTTGAATTGATGGCCACGAGCCGGACCCCTTTTGAGGCATAATCTCGCTGTATCTCTATCAGGCGATCCTCGTAGGCCTTGGAATAAGGGCAATGATTGCAGGTGAAGATAATCGCAAGGGCCGATGATTTCGAGAACGATTTGAGTGAGGACCTATTCCCGTCGACGCCTTCAAGGTCGAAATCCGGCGCTGGTGAACCCAATGGTAACATTACTTTCTTGACAGCCGAGAGTCGATTTTAAACGCTTGCGCGGCGCACGTGCCGGTCGGCTGACTTCGGTTTCTTTAAAGGGACGGCTCGCGGACGGGATTGCCATGGTCTCGATCAGGGTCAAAGACGACGGCGCCGCCCCCATCGTCGAGAAGGGGCGCGAGGCACCGTTCAAGCAGGGAGAATTCTACGTGTTTGATGTCAAGGATGAGGTCATGAGGTATTGGATCAAGCTCCCGCCCGGTAGACGGGAGGAGCTTGGGAAGCAGTCGAGGAAAGAGAACAAGGACCTCAGGTTGATCCTCGAGGGCTTCGTCTTCAAACCCGCCAAGACAAAGTGACGGCTGCTGCAAGAACGCTTTCTGCTCCGTAAGGCAATCGAGGTCGGACGGAATTGAGCGATAGCACTCACCTGGCAAAGCTGGAGGCGATTCTCAAGGAACATGAAGAGAGGATCAAATCACTGGAGCAGAGGTTGGAGCCCCGAAAACCGGCGGAGCCAAAGGTCGCGGTGCAGCAACCGGCGCCGACTCCGACTCCCGCGCCCACACCCGTCGCTCCACCCGCCCCCAAGGTGCTCACCGTGAGGCACTTCATCCTGGAGAAGGGCCCCACGGACGACGTTCAGAGAGCGCTCGTGATAGGCTACTTCCTTGAGAAGCACGGGGCCTATGAGTCCTTCAACGCCAAGGACATCGAGAAGGGCTTCGTGGAAGGAAGGGAGAAGGTCCCGGGCAATACCTCGGACAAGCTGCTCAAGAACGTCTGGAAGGGGAACATGATGCAGGTCAAGGAAGACAAGGACGGCCTCAAAGCCTACGTCCTCACGAACGCTGGTACGAAGTTCGTGGAGACTGGATTCAAGCAGGCCTAGTTCTCAAGATACTTGTCGGAGAGGTACTTCAACAACCACTCTGGGTTGTAGGTCTCACCGAAGGTCCGCTCCAGCAGCTGTTTCGGCGAGTAGGTCTGGCCCCAGCGGTGGATGTTGGTCCCGAGCCAGGTCCTTAGTGAGACCAGGTCCCTCTTCCTGATGGCGTCTGTTATCTGGCGGCCGTCGTCCATCTTGTGCCAGATCATGCCGAGCACCACGTTCCCGAGCGTGTAAGTTGGGAAGTACCCAATCGAGCCGCCTCCCCAGTGCACGTCCTGGAGGACGCCTTCGGAGTCCTTCTTCGGTCTCGTCCCCAGATACTCATCGAAGAGGTCGTTCCAGAGCGCCGGGAGCTCGGACACCGCCACCTTGCCCTCGATCATTCGCTTCTCGATCTCGTATCGGAGCGCGATGTGAAGGTTGTAGGTGAGCTCGTCGGCCTCTACGCGTATCATGCTGGTCCGCACCGTGTTGAAGTAGAGGTAAAGCTCGTCAGAGGTGTACTTGGAGACGAAGGGCAGGCTCTTCCGGATGGTTGGATAAGCGAGTTTGGCATATGGCTTGCTGCGCCCCACTGCGTTCTCCCAGAACCGGGACTGGGATTCGTGGATGCCCAGAGACGCGCCGCCGAAAATTGGCGTGTACTGCAGGTCCTTGGCCACACCCAGCTCATACATGGCATGGCCGCACTCGTGCATGACGGCGAAGAGCGAGGACTTGAAGTCGCGCCCTTCGTAGCGGGTGGTTATCCTTACATCGTCGGGGGAGATTGTCGTGCAGAAGGGGTGGGTGGAGATGGCCATCTTGAAACGCTCCCCGGGCATCTTTAGCGTCCGCAGGGTCTCCTCGCTCAGGCGAGTCATCGCCGACGTCTCGTAGCGCACCGACTCCAGGGGGTGCTTGCTGGGGAAGAGACCTTGGCTCTGGACCTTCTCCATGATCTTCTTCACGCCGGGGACCAGTCGCGAGAAGACGGAGTCCGCATCCTTCACGGTCATCCCTTCGTCGTACAGGTCGAGGAGAGCGTTGTAGCGATGTTGCTTGTAGCCCAGCTTGTCGGCCTCCTCCCGCTTGAGGTCGAGTATCTTCTGGAGGTGCGGGGCGAAGAGCTTGAAGTCGGAGTTCTTGCGAGCCTTTCGCCATACCACCGTTGCCTCCGTGGTGACGCGCTGCAGCTTGTCGACGAGCTCTGGCGGAATCTTCTCGTAGTAGTCGATGGACCTCTTGAGGACGCGCACAACGCCCTTTTCCCGGTCGTCGAGGTCTTTGCTCTTGGCGGCGCGGGTGACGGGGCCCTTGAGCTCCAGGGCAGCGCGCTGGTACATCATCGCGAGCTGGCCCGATGCGATGCCCCTCCCGGTCGCGCCTGCTTCGGGCATCCCGGTCTCCGTGTCCCAGCTAAGCGTCGCGAGGGAGTGCTCCATCGCCCAAACGGGACGGTACTTTTCGAGAATCTCACGGACGGCCGGGTCGGCCTTTTCCCAGGAAGCGCCCATACCACAGAAGGATGGGTGGCAGGCTATAAACTGTGAATCGG
>JAPCJP010000098.1 GCA_027886885.1 Nitrososphaerota archaeon
CTGGCCATCCTCATGGGCGCCATGGACGGCCTCGTCGTCGCCACGGTCCTCCCGACCATCGCGCTCGACCTGCACCAGGTAAACGGCGTCACATTCGTCGCAGGCGCCTATCTCATCTCTTCCACAATCTCAATCCCGATTTTCGCCCGGCTCTCGGACATAACGAGCAGGCGCAACGTCTTCATCGCTGGTCTGGCGGTCTTCATCGTGGGCTCCGCCCTGGCGGGCCTCAGCCAGAACCTTTCGGAGCTAATCGTCTTCCGCGCGCTGCAGGGCGCCGGCGGAGGAGGCGTCTTCCCGGTTGCCATCGCCATGGTCGCGGTGCTCTTCCCTCCCGCGACGCGGACGCGGCTAATCGGCATCCTGAGCGGCGCAGCCGGGCTCGCTATCGTGCTAGGCCCCCTCGTGGGGAGCTACATCGTCTCAGTGACGACGTGGCGCTGGGTGTTCTACATCAACCTCCCCTTCGGAATATTGGCGATGGTCGTGCTCATCACCTCTTTGGGCCCGCTGCGTCCGGCCAGCCCGGGGAGATTTGACATCCCCGGAGCCGGGTTGCTGTCGGGGTGGGTAGGTGCCCTGATGTTCGCCCTCGTCGAGGTCTCGGACGAGGGGTGGGCGTGGACCGACCCCCGGACGGTCGGACTGCTCGTCGTGTCCGCCGTGCTCTTCGCAGGTTTCGTTTGGTGGGAACTGCGAACTCGCGAGCCGCTCGTGCCGCTACGGCTGTTGGGACAGCGCGTCATCGGCGTAAGCAGCGGGATCATGTTCTTCACGGGAATCGTCTTCAGCTCCCTAATCACGTTCCTGTCTGTTCTCGTGGGAGTGGTCCTCCTGCAGAGCGGCCCGAATGCGACGGCCGACGTCCGGGACATAATCTATTTTCTTGCTGTCCCATTGATTCTCGGTGCGGTCGTCTCAGGCCAGATTCTGACGCGTGTGCCGTACCGCAACGTGATCGCGCCCGGCCTAGCCGTAGCGAGCGTCGCGTCACTCTTTCTGACTCAGCTGACCTCCTCCACTCCTCTCTGGGTGCTGGCCGCCGGTTTCCTCCCGGTAGGTGGAATCGCCCTCACACTGATCCCTCTTGGGTTCGGTCTCGGCTTTGCCCTCGCTGGTCCCACCATCGCAGTGCAGAACGAGGCACCTCGGGCAGAGGTCGGCGCCGCCATAGGTCTTACCAGGTTCCTTCAGAGCCTTGGGGGAGCGGTCGGGATATCGCTCCTGACAGCTTTCGAGGCTTGGCGCTTCCAGGTGGTCTCCGAGGGAGCCACTACCCCCGCTGCCACCACCAGCGCCCTCGTCTCGGCCTACGACGGGGTCTTTCTCATACTTGCAATCTGCGTACTAGTCGCCTTCGGGCTAGCCCTGTTCATTACCGGGCGGGTGCCTCGAAAATCCCCCGAGGGGGCGACCGCCCCGAGAACCGTCGCCGTTGAAGCCTAGGGATGCCGCGGTTCAACTGCAGCAGAAGCTCTCGCCAGAGGATGCGAACCGGTCGCTAACATTAAAGCGCTACAAGGCCGAGGTCGTCTGAGCATACCTTGAGCGGATGGGAGAAGAACAGCGAGCGCCACATGGCCGCGATAATGTTCGCGGACATGGTGGGTTACACCGCCATCACCCAGGACAGCGAACCCCTCGCGCTCAAACTTCTCGAGGAGTACAGGAGCCTTCTCAGGCCAATCATAGGGAAGCATAACGGTGTAGAGGTGAAGACCATCGGCGATGCGCTTCTGGTGGAGTTCCGGAGCTCTCTGGATGCGGTGCGGTGCGCTGTCGACATCCAGGAGGCCACGACCCGTAGGAACCTCGAGGCGGCACTCGTGAAGAGGTTCCAGGTGAGGATGGGGATACACTCTGGCGATGTCATCAGAGTGGGCGGCGACGTCTACGGCGACACGGTCAACATCGCTTCTCGCATCGAGACCCTGGCCGAGCCAGGTGAGATGGTCATCTCATCCCAAGTCTACGAAGCGGTGCGCAACCAGGTAGGGATTCCATTGAGTAGCATGGGCGAGCGCAGCCTCAAGAACGTGGAAACTCCGGTGCTCCTCTACAAGACAGCCCCTTCGGGGGTGCAGAGGACCACGGAAGGCCGGAGTCTGGAGAACAGACGGGTCGCGGTCCTCCCCTTCGTGAACATGGGAGCGGTCGCCGAGGATGAGTACCTCGCCGACGGTCTGACTGAGGAGTTGATTGCTTCCCTTTCGAGGCTCCCTAGACTAAAGGTCGTCGCGAGGACCAGCGCAATGACCTACAAGGGCACGAATAAGACGATTCCCCAGATCGGTAACGAGCTCGGGGTCAGCGCCATCATGGAGGGAAGCGTGAGAAGGCAGAGCACGCGGCTACGGGTCATGGTTCAGCTGGTCGACACCGTGAGGGACGAGTACATTTGGAGCCAGAGCTACGACAGGGTGGTAGAGGACGCTCTCGCCGTGCAGCAGGACATAGCTGAGAAGACGGTGGAAGCTCTCAGACCGCGGCTCACCGGCGTCGACGAGGGCTCGCTGCGCCCGAAGCAGATAACCTCGAACCCGCAGGCGTTCTTGCTTTACCTGGAGGCAAAGTACCACCTGGCGCGGCAGTCAGAGTCTGAGGTGAAGAAGGCCGCGGAACTCTTCGAACAGGCCACCAAGCTCGACGAGGAGTTCGCGTCCGCATTCGCCATGTACGCCCAGTGCCACATGTTCCTCGGTTTCTTCGGCTTCATCCCCCCTTCCGAGGGCTTCGAGAAGGCGAGACCGCTCCTCCGTCGGGCGATCGAGATAGACGATGACCTGGATATCGCGCACATGCTGATGGGGAGGCTCCTGATGGACAGAGATTGGGATTGGTCCGGGGCCGAGGTAGAGCTGCGGCGAGCCACGCAGATCACCCCCAACAGCGCCGAGGCGCACTACAGGTACGCTCTCCTGCTCAATGACCTGTTGAGGAATGGTGAGGCGCTCAACGAGATCAAGATAGCGGAGGAACTGGACCCGCTCTCGGTCCCGGTCAACCAGATAGCCGGCACCATACTCTACTTCGCGGGAAGGAACGAGGACGCCATACAGCGGCTGAGGAGGGCCATCGCCCTGGAGCCTCGCGCCGCTCTTGCGCACAACAACCTGGGGCTAGCCCTGTGCCACCAGGGGAGCGGCGACGAGGGGATAGAGGAGATGAGGAAAGCGGCCGAGCTGGACCCGAACAACATGATGTTCCGGGCTGACCTGTGCTATGCGTTCTCTCGACTGGGAAGGTCTGAGGAAGCGCGTGGGGTCCTCTCCGAGGCGAAGAGGGAGGTGCAGGGCGTTCGCGTCCCTCCCGTAGCGTTGGCTGGGATGCACGCGTCCCTCGGAGAGGCTGACGACGCCATAGAGTGGCTCGAAAAGGCCTACCAGGAGCGATCCCCGTATCTCGCCTCCTTGAAGGTCGAGAGGTGGTTCGACGGCATCAAGTCAGACCCCAGGTTCATCGCGATCCTGGAAAACGTCGGTCTCGGTTAGCTCGTAACGACTACTTTACGAACCGTATCGTCCAGAAGTCGTGCGAGATCTTCGAGTCCATCAGGTACTCGTAGGG
>JAPCJP010000099.1 GCA_027886885.1 Nitrososphaerota archaeon
ACGCTCATCAGTATCTCGTTCGCCTTCCTCGCCGCCTTCCTAAATCCGGAGACCAGGATAACCGGATGAATCCCTCTCTGCAGCAGTTCGTCCGCACTTTCGAGCAGAGCGCCGGCTAGGACCACGGCCGAGGTAGTGCCGTCCCCGACTCCATCGTCCGTCGCCTTGGACACGTCGGCAAGTATCCTGGCGGCCGGGTGCTGGATCTGCATGAACTTCAGCATGGTCGCACCGTCATTGGTCACGGTGACTCTGTTTCCGTAATGTTCGTCCTCGAGGATGAGTTTGTCCATGCCGTGAGGGCCCAACGACGTGCGCACGATTTGGCAGAGCAGGCGAGCTGCTGCGATGTTGTTCTCCATGGCTGCCCGCCCCTTCGACTGCGTGCGACCTTCCTTCAAGACGAGGACCGGTTCGCCCGACTGCGTGATCGCCGGGACCACTGTGGCGGACATGTTCTGGCTGAAACGAGCCCGCCTTGTGGGGTATAGATAGTTTTTCCTGGGCAACGCCGCGCGGACACTCGCGGATCAGGTGGCCCGCTCGTTCAGCGCCTGCCATGCGCATAACCATTTATACCGATAGAGCGGCGCTCGCCGCGGTTATCCCGATGGTCGATTCTGGCGTGAACCCGGAAGCCCATGAGGAGGTCCGCAAGAGCCCAAGGAGGCTAGGCGGGAAGTTGCCGGAGCCCGAAGACATGTACAACGTCCCGACCGTGCTCCTCTCGTGCATCCTCGAGATCGCTCCGAGGATCAAGAAGTCGGGGGCGTGGTGGTCGTTAGGCGGCGACCTCGCCGAGAATCTCTTGAGCGTATATGTTCGACCTGTTGAAGTGGAGATTCTGACCGATTCGGCGGGCTTGGAAAAGATCGCGAACGCCCTCTCGGGTTACGGCCTGAGTCCTATCCAAGTCAGGGAAAAACGACTTGAGAGGGAAGCCGATCTCGACTTCAAGAAGTATCCAGTGTTGGTGAGGAGCTCCAACACGGATTTCACGATGAACGGAACAAGGGTCACCGTACAGGCCGACTACCAGATGAAGGTGGGAGATTGGGAGTGGGGCGACCCCCTCTTCTTCGACCCTTCCTACGTCAACATCGGCGGTGTCCGCATACCTCTGATGCCAACCTCGCTGAAGAGTGAGCTCTACATCACGTTGGGTTGGAGAGACCGGGCGAAGCTAATCTCGGAGGCGTTTACCCGTGCCCACTCGCCTACCTACGAGGGTGCTCCCGAATCTGAAGGGTGATCGAGCGGAAGCGGAGCTTGGAGCGTCGGCCTGGATGACCCTCTGACAAGCAATTATTTTATAGCGCAGGGGTTCCCCTAACCTACGATAGACTCGATGTCCGACTCTAACAAAAACACCCACGTTTATCTTGATGAGGCCACGTACAAGGAGAACATCCCGAAGCCCGAGGAGCTTTTCCCGATTCCATCCGATTTGCTAGGCTGTCTTCTCGAGATCGCACCCAAAATCCTGAAATCGGGCGCGTGGTGGTCGGTGTGCGGGGACCTTTCGGAGACCATCATGGGCGTCCACGTTCGCCCCAGTGGAATCGAAATCATGACAGACGGAGCCGGCCTGAGCAAGGTCCTTGACGCCCTCTCCGGTTACAAGGCGACCCCCATAGCGGTGGAGCGAAGGCTCAACAGAGAAGCCGAGGTGGACCTCAACAAGTATCCGGTCTTCGAGAGGTTCACAGGAGCGGAGTTCACTTGGAATGGGGCGCAGGTCACGATCCAAGGCGATTATCAGCTTAAGGTCGGCGATTGGGAGTGGGGCGATCCCTACTTCTTCAAACCTGAGATTATCAACATCTCCACCGTGCGCATGCCCGTGATGCCCCTCGGTCTCAGGACAGAGATCTACATCACCTTCGGCTGGCTTGACCGGGCCGACCTAATCGCACAGGCCTACGCGGCCGCTCACAAAGAGCAAGTGTAAGCCAGACCTCGTGGCGGATTGCGACACAAGTTTCGCGTATCGAGTCGGTCCTCTATTTCTTGTGGAATAGTGGCAGTTCCTTCGCATAGATGTATTCGTCGATTCGCAGGAGCAGCCTGGATACCTCGTAGGCCCTGGACAGCAGGAGCTTGTTGGGCAGGACCAAGTCCCGCACTCCATTCTCTCCGTCCATGTCGGTGACCCCCCTGGGTCCAACCCCCATCGCGCTGACGCCCCTCGCATGATAACTCCGAATCTCAGGAAGCACCTTCGAGTAGTTCAGACCAAAGTTCCTTATCAGTGCCCCAGGGATCTGTTCCAGGGCGTCTGCGAACGCTAAGATTGCCATCTGTTCCTTCCCGGGAAATTCGAGCGCGTACTCTCTCAGACGGGTCGTGATGCGCATGTATGTCGCGCCGCCCCCCCAAACCGCTTTGCCATCCTTGCGGATGCTGCCCATGAGACGCACAGCGTTCTTTACGACCAGTTCTAGCTCCTGGGTATCCGCTACCGAACTCCCTCGAAGAAGGAGTGTGGACCCCTTCTCAGCCTCGACGAAGAAATAGTCTACGCCTTCGATTCTTTCCGCACGCACGTTGGTGGCTTTTCCCAGGTCTCCCGTCTTCAGGTTCTTTACCTCGCCGATGGCAGTGGCGCCAGTCGCTTCTCCCACCGCGTCCATGTCCGCTTGATCGATCATTTCGAAAGCGAGGATTCCCATCCTGGACATCTGGTCCGCTATGGGCTCTCTGATTTTTGCTCGACACACAACCACCTTAGCCCCGGCGGCGGTTACTGCGGCGACCAGGTCATCGTCCATCTTCTTCTCCCCTGCCTTGAACCGTTGGATCTGGCCCTGGTCGGTAACTTCGAGCTTGATGCTGAATGGTCCCTTCCCGGGCATCATCAGCTCGAGAGGCTTGGTGTCGAACGCCTTGTTGACCAGAGCGACCTTCGCGTTGCGAACCTCCTCGACCATGCTGGGATGTATCCTCGGCTTCCTGACCATCACTCCCTTGATCAACTTCGAGTCGGCTGTGGAACCGCCACTCTTGGTGAGCACCCTAATGCGCTTGAGGTCTATGCCGCCCTGTTTCTCCGCCCTCGCGGCGGCCTCCTTCAGGTCCGCGCGGATCTTTGGTGTGAGAATGTCTCTACCGTTATCAACCATCTCGAGGACTTCATCGTCTGTCGCTTCCCTTGGGAGCGCGGCTTCGTCGAAGACCCTCGAAGCCTCGGTGGCCGCTTTGAGATAACCCTTGAGTATCACGTTTGGGTGCACCTTCTTCTCCATGAGCTTTTCAGCCCCGCTCAGTAGCGAGGCCAGGAGCATCACGAATGTCGTGACGCCATCGCCTACATCCTCCCTCTGCATCCTTGCGGCCTCCGCCAGAGTCACAAGGGCGGGATACTGGACCTGGAGCTCGCTGAGCACTTCGACCGCATCCTTCGTGACCTTGATGATCCGTTCTGGCCCTCTGTTGTACGCCACCATCTTGTACGCTCCCATGGGACCGAGGGAGCTCTCCACCTTAGCTGCGGATATCGCTGCAAGGCCGAGACCCTGTCTCCACGCTTTCTTGCCCTCCAGCCTCCCAAAGCGGTA
>JAPCJP010000042.1 GCA_027886885.1 Nitrososphaerota archaeon
CGTACCAAATCTGATCCTGACCACAATCCTGGACGATGGGGTTGCTGGCACGAGTGCACAGCTCCATGTGCGTGAACCCGGGGGCGTCATTGAGCATGGTGCCATTGGCGCCGATGTCCAGATTGACCAACTCAGTTTGTGCAGCTGGAGGGCACGATGTGTCTGTCAGGTACCAGATGGCGAGAAAGTAAGTATTGGGTGTGGTCCCGGGCGACAGGAAGACCTGGTATGTGCAATCGGCGCAGGTGCCGCTTGAGCTGTCCTCCCAGATAGTGCCATTCACGCCAGCGAGAGAGGATGGTATAGTTTGGGTTGAAACGCCGGTCGTGTTCGAATTGGCCGCAAGCGGCTCCGGGTGCGGGGAGAAACGCGCGCTGGTCAAACCTGCCTGACCGAGGGCTGACGGGAGCAACGGACCACCGCACAGGAGAAGCAATCCGAAGAACAGCACCGCGCCCGTTGGTCCGAGCCCCAAACCATCCGCTGAAATGGGTCAGACGGTAAAAGCATTCCGGAAGAACCGAGTCTTTCCTTCTTGTCTAGCCGCAAGGACACCCCGCGGCCTGGGCATGAGTGCGACCGCTCCGTCACCGGTTGGCGCTTATCTGCTCCGGCGTCCATGTCTGGTATGGCAGAATGCAAAATTTGTGAGAAGGAGGGGTCGATACTCTCGGTCACAGGGATGCAGATCCCCGTCGGAGAAAGGTGCTACACGAAGCTGATTACCAGAGACGTGGTCTGGGACTCGGACACCAAGCTCGGGAAGCTAGAAGAGATGCTCGAGATAGGTTAAGAGCTACCTCCTGATTCACCATGGTCTGACGGCCGGTCAAGGAACGGTCGTGGGACCCTTTCGCATAGGGTTCGTTGCGCCATTGACAGGTTCTACCATCGTTTCTTTCCGGGATGCATCGCGTGCTCCACCTCCCGTCTCTTTTGATGGGTGGACGAGTCCCATAGTTCCCGGACTTTGGAGGCGTATTCCTTGGCGTCCTTCTCGACTGCACGAAACGCATCAAGGTCGGACCGGATTCGCGCCGACAGCTGCTCTGGAGACTCGGGCACTGGACGTTCATCTCTTCGGTATGTGTACGGCTTGAGGAGCGGCTCGAGGTCGCGAGTTGGCCGGGCCAAGAACGAAGCGCCACGCACCAACTCCTCCAGGTTTGAGGTCGCCCCCAGGATTTCCCTGAGGTGAGCTTCTATCTGGCGAGCGAGGGCCGAGAACCAGAAATAATTCCAATTGAAGACGTAATCTCCGAAAGGGGATTGCATCGCTGTTTCTCCGGACCCTACTTTGGGGTTAAGCCGCTTTACTTCGTCCGCTATCCGGGCGACGAGCGCAGGAGCCGGGGCCGTCGGAACGAGGAAGAACCTGAACCATTCAGCCCATTTGTCGGTGGACTCCACGTTTGAGCGGTCGCCTGCCATGCCGTAGAGGTCGGATGTGCGGTCAAGCTTCTCCACCAATTCTATCAACCCATCGAGCTTCAGTCCGGGCATCTCGAAAGCTTCCCAGATTTCAGCCTCCGCTATGGCGGCGTCAAACCACGGCACGTTGCTGGCGTCGTACGACTCCGCGAGGCTCCTCCCCTGCAGGAACTCGAACCTTGCGCTTGCCCAGTTGCCTTCTTCGCGTGCAACTATCCCCCTCCACCTTCTGACGGTACACGTCAGCAGTGACTTGTGCGCCAAATCGCGACCGTACTCCTCGACTGCTTTCTCCAGGGTCGAAATCGCCTCTTTTTGGATAGCGACACGCTCTCTCTCGCTCTTCTCGGAAGCGCTCATCCAGAGCAAGAACGCCTCCCGTTCGCTAACTGCAGTCAGAGGAAGATCAACCCCAAACCCCATGATAATGAGGGTAGTTGCGTGCTAAAAGGAGTTCTGAAGGGTTCATCGCGCCTGAGCCGGGGAGGAAGGACCTGTGGCTTCAAAATAGGCGTAAATATCTGCTACCTAGTCGTCATACGACTTGGACAGCCAACGCAGTTGGGCGATCATCGGCGCCAACCTCGGCAAGCTCGTGGAGTTGATGCTGACCGTCCCGAAGGGGACTTCGGTCGACGTCTTCTGTGATCCGACCGGCAAGATTCTCTCATTCTCCGGCCCTTCGGGTCCAGCGAATCTCAAACTCTGCGCAGTGAGCCCACCCGACCTGGATGGGAGCTACGGCGTTCACCCGCAGGGCAGCGGCTTCGTTAACGACGATGGAGAGGAGATACCGAAGGACCAGCTACCGGCTTACCTCGTCAAGTATATCGAGGGGGCGAGGGATGGAGGGGCTGAGTGGGGATGGGAGTTCAAGCTTCCTTGAACCGTCCGAATTAGACTCAGCGGCTGATTGAACCGGCCGCCATCTGTTCTCTGGTCAGCCTCTTCGGGAGCACCCTTCCGAACCTCGCCCTGTAGCCGGGGACCCCGATGCCGAGCGCCATCATAGGGGTCATCTTGGATGCGCTGGGAGAAAAGAACTCGGTCACCTGGTCATCGTAGAACGTCGTTCCCGATGCTCCCATGCCCTGCGCATAGCTCGCCAGGTACATCCTCCCCGCCGCCACGCCGGCCTCGAATTGGGCGGCTCTGTACCCCCGGTCTCCGAGGAGGCGCAGGTCTTCACCTAGCTCGGTCATCAGGAAGAGCACGGCGCTCGCGCCGGTGAAGAGGGGCTGGCCGAGGCAGAGATAACCGCCCACATCTCTGAACTCACCCGACCTCAGCTGCTCCAGGGAGCCGGAGGCGCGGTCGAGGCGGTAGCTCCCGTTGGGCAGGCCCTTCACCGCGTTGGAGATCAGATATGTTTCCAGTAGGGTCTCCCGGGAAGGCAGGCCCAGCGGCACGCCCCTGGTGGAGTAATAGAGCACGTTCGACAGCTGCTCGTATGTTATCGGCTCGGGAGAGAACCTCCGGGTCGAGCCTCTCCTCAGGATAGCCTGGGCGAGGTCGGGTCCTTCGTCCGGCCTTTGCAACGTCCGCTCCAGCGGATAGCTTCGGTCGGAAAGGGGCGCGGTGGGGCTGGGTGCTCTCTCCTCCCGCGACTTGGTCCATGTTATCACCTCGCTGAAATCACGCAGGCCGGAGGCCTCGTGCGCTTCCCACACATCGGGAGATTCTACCTCGGTCCTGGAGAGCGGGAGGAAGTCTGGGTCGATGGGGGGTGGGAGTTCGTCAGGAGACCTTCCACCGGCGGGCTGGCCGGACGCGCTGGCGGACATCCCCAGCGGGCATATCGCGATCGCAGCCTCCTTCCTCGCCCTCAAGCCGAGGAGCCTGTTGACGGCTTCGTCCTCGAAACCGAGGACCACGGACGAGCGAAGCCCAGCCGAGCTGGCCGTCGCGAGGAGGTTTGCCGCGATGACCCCACCGTCCCAGAACCAATGTCTGTACGAGCGCGCTTGATACTTCCATGAGTTCCTCCACGCCATCGAGGTGAGAACTATGGATGCGGGCGCTGCGGAGATGTCGGGGCGTAGTCCGGCGTAAGAGGACAGCGTCCTCGTCCAGTCTCCGCCTCTTAGCCGGGAGAGCGAGAAATCACCGGGAGAGAAGTGATACACGCCCGCTTCAAGACCCTCGAGCTTCTTGCAGACGACGTACAGCTCGATGGGGTATAGCGCTCCCGTCGCCGGGGCTGCCCTGAAGTAGAACGTCCCCCGTCCCTGGACCTTGACCTCGCGGGTTATCCCTGCGGAGAAGAAGAGGAGCTCCGCCAGGGTATCGACGCCCATGGCGGCTGAATCCTTGTCCTTTGGAACGGTGCTGATGGCAATGAGAGCGTTGAGTGCCGGCTTGAGAAAGTCTGTTGGAAGGTCCTGGAGGGGCAGTGCCGTATACACTTTGAAAGGGCTCGGTTTGTTATCCCAGTCCAGATAGTGTCCCGAGGTCCTCACGCTGACCTCGGAGTGCTTGGTGGCTTCGTGGTACTCTGACGCCTTGCTCCCCGGTCCGTTCATGTTGGAATCGGGTGGCGCGATCATAAAGAAGGTTCCGCCCTTTGGGTTTTGCCTGATTCCCCAGGCCTGTTATTCTCCTACTCGTAAACCGACTCTGCGGGTCCAGTGAGCTTCCCCGGATTGCCCGCGTCCGTCGGAACGTTCTCACTATGGCGACTTTTCTTCTTCCCGGTCTTCAATCTCCTCTGACTCGTGCTCCTCGGACTCCTCTTCGGTCTCATCCTCCATCTCTTCGTCCTCTGCCTCTTCTACCGACTCGACGTCGGGTTCTGCATCTTTCTCGTGCTCTTGCTCTATCGCCTCAGCTTCTTCCTTTGATTCCTTGACGTCGTCATTGCTCAACGCGGCCACTGAGGAAACTCAGGTTCACCCGGTATTTATGCCGTGAAACTGCGGTCGATTACGCCCATGTGTAGGGTTCATTGCGCATCCGCCTGGGATAATCGCCCACACGTTGGGCTATAGTGCAAGATGAGCGGTAATTGGAGGCACAGGTCCCTATACTCTTCTAGGGAGGTCCTTGATTGCTACGATGATATCCGAGTCGTACCCGTTTTCTTGCAGAAAGCTTTTCAGTTCTTTGTCTAGAGACAGAAAAAGCATCCCCGAGTCGGCGGCGGTAGCATAGAGTATGTTGTCGATGTTGTCCTTGTGCCCCTTGCTGCGCAGTTCGAGCGCGAGGTGGATCGCGCTAGAGGACGGAGCGACCCACTTGTATGTTCCCGAGGCGAACAGACTTTTGATGCCCATCCCGACCGCCGCGTCGTCTATTTTCTTGGACTTGCCGAGAAGCCCTAGTATCTCGACGAAGCTTACGTGGGAGCAGCAGAGTGCCGTTCGTTGCCTGATGGCTCCAAGCGTTTCAAGGTCTTTCGAGCTGATCTCCTCGACCTCTACGCCGAGCGTGGGAAGCAAGAAGGAAGTGTCCAACAAGATCTCAGGCATACAGCTCAGACTGCTCTTTTTCTGATTCCGACTCGATCTCTCTTGCGGTGACCTTCATCCATTTTTTTGAGCGCAGGGCGACCTCGATCGGGTCGGGCAGCGGCTCGACGACCAGTTTGCCGTCCTCTATCTCGTATCTTACCCTCTGTCCTTCCTTGAGTCCAAGGCGGCTTACGAGGTCTTTCGGCGGGTAGAGAGCAAACTTCTTGGCG
Source organism: Nitrososphaerota archaeon (assembly GCA_027886885.1). Lineage (GTDB taxonomy): Archaea > Thermoproteota > Nitrososphaeria > Nitrososphaerales > Gagatemarchaeaceae > Gagatemarchaeum. Next base: position 5,111 of record JAPCJP010000042.1, read on the forward strand.
ACCTTTCCCTCGCTCATGTGATTACCGGGTAATCGATGATATCCTGGCAAATAAGCTTTACCCGGTCATTTGAGTTTACCCTGTATAACGTTCATTGCGCCTTCGCCGGGAATGACCTCTCATGCGTCATGGGTTCGTCCTGGTCGATGACGCAAACTGGCGGGCGCTCTGAGACGCTTCCGAAGTCTTAAATCGAACATCTTCCGATAGAATCATCGAGAACTTTGCCGGTTTCATATCGCGGGTTCATCCGCAAGACATCCGTCATGATTCTACTTGTCCTCTTAGTCTTAGGTTCGGCTTTGGTTGTTCCTTTCGCCAGGGCCCAGACCGGTGTGGCGACCGTAAGCGTACCGGGTACACCCCAGAGCCTCGCCTACGATTCAGGAAAGGGCGAGGTCTTCGTAATAGATTTGGGCGCCAGGGGCTCCGTCCTATCCGACGCCACCAATACCGTCGTCGCGAACCTTACCCTACCCGCTGGAAGCAGCCCCGAGGGTGCTATCTACGATTCAGGAAAGGGTGAGGTCTTCGTCGCCGATAGCGGTAACGCCGCTGTCTCCGTGATATCCGACTCGACGAACAAAGTCATCGCCAACGTGGGCGTTGGAGGTACCCCCGACGGGTTGGCGTACGACTCCGCCAAGGGGGAAGTGTTCGTGGCAAACGGTCTCGATGACACCCTTTCCGTCATTTCCGACGCCACCAATACCGTCATCGCGAACGTAACCCTTCCCACAGGGAGCTCCCCCGAGGGCCTGGCATACGACCCCGCAAAGAGCGAAGTGTTCGTGGCGGATAATGGTGCGGGCAATGTCTCGGTGGTATCAGACTCCACCAACGGTGTCGTCGCGAACGTGGTCACCTATGGTAGCCCTACGGGCCTTGCCTACGACCCAGCAAAGGGCCAAGTGTTTGTGGACAATTTTGGCGACGGTTTCGCCGTGATATCAGACGCTAGCAACGCGGTCGTCGCGAACGTGGTCTTGCCTGCAGGGGGGAGCGTCGGGTCTGTAGCCTACGACTCCGCCAAGGGGGATGTAATCGTAGGAAACTACGGGTCGAACACGATCTCCGCGGTATCTGACAGCAGCGACAAGATAGTAGCGAACGTCACGGTAGGAAGCGAACCCTATGATGTAGCCTACGACCCTGGGAAGGGCGAAATCTTCGTAGCCAATAGTGGCAATTCCACTGTCTCCGTGGTACCAGATGCCGCACTGTCGTCAACGACCTCGAGCAGCTCGAGCACCTCGACCACATCCACCCCAGTGAGCTCCACGTCGACCGCCACGAGCGCACCGACTTCGTCCACTGCGGCCAGCAGTGTCACGAGCTCCAGTTCAACGACGGCGCAGACCTCCACAACAAGCTCGACGGGTGGGGGAGGGGGAGTGCCGGAGTTTCCCTACCAGTTCTTTGTGGCGGCGCTCTTCACCGTTCTCTTGACAGCGACTTATCTTCTAGTTCGGCGTCGCACTTCATTCGGGCGCCTAGAGTAAGAGAGGCTAGGAGAGGATTGGAAAGATGAGAAAGCGGACGGTAATCATAGGTCTGATCTTACTGGTCATCGGGATAGCCTTCGTGGCTGGCGGGGTAGCTGGCCTCAGAGGCACCACCAGCGCGATATCCACCTTCACTCAGCCCAAAACAGGCGAATACGTCTCCTCTGAGGTGGTCCTGAACTCCACTTCCACTTTGGTCGTAAGGTCGCCTTCCTCGACCGGAGGGCTCGTCCCGGCGCAGTCATTGAGTGAAGTGAATCAGACGAGTCTTGCGACGTACGCCCTTGCTGCAAACTCAACGAGGGGAGGGTCCGCGAGCTACGTCGGGCTCAAGGGAGGAGATTACTACTATGTCATCTTCACGTCAAGCCAGCCAACCACCACGATAATAGTCACTGGAGACCTCGCCAGGACTATCGGGTCTGGGATCCTCGCGCTCATTGGCGGCGTCCTCTTCCTCGCGGGATTGATAGTGACCATAATCGGAGCAATCAGGAAGAGCGACAAGCCGAAGCAACCGCCCGGCGTGACCGATGCCGATTACTATTCGAAGCGCCAGGATAGCCCTCCGCCACCACCAAACACAACCGCATTGGAGACCTAGGACGTTCGGCGACCTAGCGGCCGTCGAATCCGGAGGATGATCACCCACACCTTGCTCTACAGTTAGCCTCACCAGCCAGGCAGGTCGCCGAATGTAGACTGTTCTTGCGTGTCATAGGTCGATGGTGTCAAGACGCGGCCTGCAGCTGATAGATGTGACCGTCGGAGGAAAGGGCATAGAGGTTGCCCGATGAATCGAGACCGAACGAGTACATCGAAGACGTGCCCACGACCAGCTCAGCGTGATATGTGACCTGTGTACCGTTGTATTCAAGGGCCCAGACGTTGCCAGTGCAGTAGTCGCCATACACGTAGGCACCGTCCAAAGAAGGGATCCCCTTTCCCGTGTAGACGTAGCCGCCTATTATCGCGCAATCTCCCTGCACGTGAGGATAGGCGATGACAGGGAGTTTCAGCCCCGATTCGTCACAACCGGACGGCGGCGAGTAGCATGAGAATCCTTCCATTATGTTCCACCCATAATTCCCACCCTTGGTGACCAGGTCTACCTCCTCGAACCTGTCTTGTCCGACGTCCCCGACCCAGAGTTGACCTGCCGGGTCGAACGAGAACCGCCAGGGGTTGCGCAGACCATAGGCCCAGATCTCGCCTCGGTCCCCGGCTACCCGGACGAAGGGATTATCGGAGGGAATGGAATACGGCGCCTCTGCCGAGGCGTTCCCCACGTCGATTCGAAGGACCTTTCCGAGGAGGGTGGACATGTTCTGCCCGTTCCCCATCGGGTCTCCTTCCGAGCCTCCGTCTCCGACTCCTACGTACAGGTCCCCGTCGGGTCCGAACGCCAGCATGCCGCCATTGTGATTGTTGAACGCCGGCGGTTGCGAGATCTGCAGGATGACCAGCTCGGTGCTGGGGTCGACCATGCCCGCGTTGCTGGCGTCGACCGTGAACCTTGCCACTACCGCGTGTCTGCCTGCCCCGGCGGCCGTGTAATACACGTAGAGGTATCCGTTTGCCGCGAAGTCAGGGTCGAACGCCAACCCGAGCAATCCCTGCTCGTTCCCGGAGGAGTTGACGAGGTTCCTGAGGTCGAGGAATGTGGCCGTCGAGCTCACGTTCCGTTCGTCCGGGAACTCCAGTATCTCACCCACCTGAAGCACCAAGAACATCCTGTCCGTCCCATCGTCGGGGGAGGTCAGAAAGACCATGCGATTGAATGATAGGTAGGGGAATGCCGCAGCAAGCGTCATCGAGCCGTTCCCGGGCAGTATGGAGGAGTTCGAGAGGCGGGTCGAGGAAGTGGTGCTGACGATGCCGGTTGTTGAGCTCACGCTGCTCGTCCGCGCGCCCCCGTTCGACGCGACGAGGTAGAGAGCGACGGATGAAACCAGGATGATGATGACGAGGACTGCGGCGAGGGTTCGCTTCGAGGACAAGGACTATGGATACTCCCGAGCGCGTTTCAGGTAAACAAGGGTATCGGCGAGGGATGGAGGGTTCATTGCGCCTCCGCCGGGACGTCAGCGGACCAGAGTCAGAAATCGTCGCGGATTATCGACGAGAATCCGGTCAATCGTTTCCTGGGTCATTCCCCTCCTTCGCATCAACGGCACCACGTTCTCGAGGATGTGGGCGTATCCGAACCCTCCATAGCAGTAGAGGGACTGCTTCTCGCAGATGTCCTGGGAGATCAGGATCCGGTCAGCGTAACCGGCGTCGACGAGCTGCTTGACCATGTGGACACGCATCTGGTCGTTCGGGTCGGGGAAGGGCAGGTCTTGGAGGGTCCCGAAGTAGCCGAAGACGTCGAACTCGATGGTAGCGCCACGGTCCATGACCGCCTTCATCTGCGAGAGTTCCCCGATGGTGCGTTCAATGTGGGCTATTATGACCCGCTTCATGTCGGCGTGCTCCTCCTCGAGGACGTCGAGAATCAACTGCGGGTGTGCTGGGTTCCTCCCCGGGTGGACCATGAGCGCCGCCCCCGTCTCCAGCTGGGCCCTCGCGGCTCCCCGCAGGACCTTCTCCTCGTTCGTCCCCCAGGGGTAGGTCGTCCCTATCTCTCCGATTATGCCTGCGCGCACTTGGGTGCCGTCCATGCCCACCGTGATGTCGCGCACGATATCGGACCTGATGTCCTCGACCGACTTGCCGGCGACCTCAGGAGGATGGAACCTTGAGATGTAATACCCGGCTCCGGCGACGATGTTGAGCCCTGTGCGGAGGGAGAGCTCGCGGAGCGAGGTGGGTGCCCTTGCCAGCCCGATGGTGGTCACGTCCACGATGGTGTTGCCCCCGGCGTTCCTGAACCTCCGCGCCTCCTTCGCCATCATCTCCATGTCGTCGAGGTGGAGGTTGTCCAGGTTCCTCATGGCATCGCCCCTCACCCACCCCAGGTTGTCTAGGCCCAGCGGGGCTAATGCCATCCTCCTCTTCACCGGGTCTTCGGGCGCGACGAAGTAGTGCGACGCGATATCCAGGAACAGGTGCTCGTGCATGAGGGTCGTGCCCAGCTCACTGGGTTCGACCGGCCCGAGGACGGTCTGGGCCTTGCCGGCGGGTCTGCTCATCTATGTGGATTGAGAGCCGCCGTGATTTAAGGTGACGCCATCTTCTCGCCTTGTATAGCGCCTATTGCGCCTCCCCTAGGGAGAGTGTTCCTCGGCGGTCGCAGCTTATATCTCGGGTTGAGGACCGCGGAGACCCCGATGCGCAGTCTGAAAATTGCAGCTCCTCTTGTGGCCGCTCTCCTGCTCGTGTCGTTCCTCGGCCTTGTCTCCCCCGCGCACGCCCAGACGCAGCCTCCCACCGAGGTCACCATCGGAGCTTATGTGATAAACATCAGCGACTTTAACGTCGGACAAGGCACGTTCTCGGCGGACTTTTACCTCTGGTTCTCCTGGCAGGGAAACTGGACAGGTAGTTCGTCCTCCGCGGCGCCGCTGCCGAGCGATTTCGAACTCATGAACGGTTTCGTTAACAAAGCGACGCTCATCCAATCAAACCAGAACCTTAGCGGCGGCTACAACTACCTGATATATCGAATCCAGGCTTCCATGACAGACCCCGTCAACCTGCAGGACTATCCCTTCGACCACCACGACCTCACCATCGAGATCGAGGACCAGGACCACGATGTGACTTCGCTTGTCTACCTCCCCGATCAAGAGAGCCGCATCGACCAGCTGGTCGCTCTGCAGGGATGGCAGTTGCCGACGTCGCCGGCCGACGTCTACGTTGTGAATCATTTCTACAACACGACTTTTGGCGAGCCGGGTCAGAACTACACCGAGACCTACTCCAGGTTCATACTCTCTATCCCCATCGAGAGGCCGGTACTCTCCTCTGTCGTGGAGACCTTCGTCCCTATCATTCTCATCCTGATAGTCGCCATGATCTCTTTCCTCATCAAGCCAACCGAGTTCGGCTCGAGGTTGGGGCTGAACGTGACGACGCTGCTCACAGCGGTGGCGTTCCAGATCAATCTGACGGCGGGCATCCCTCAGTTCGGATTTCTTACGCTGGCAGACAGGTTGATGATCAGCCTCTATATCGTCCTGGTCTACTCGCTCCTCATGACGGTGAGCCTGGCGACCATAAAGGGCGAGAGGAGCGCGCGGGCGGTCAGACGCCTCAACGAGGCCAGCGCCATCATGGTGCCCCTCCTGATGGTGGGCCTGCTCGTCCTCGATTTTCTGCTTTGAGTGAACGCGTCAGTGGAGGATGGGAGTCAGTCCCGAAGACCGATTCGCCTTTCCCTTCGGAGTGACTCTTCCGGACCGGTTCCGGCGTGACGAGCCACGCACTGGGGTTCATTGCGCCTCCGCTGCATCCCAGTTTATTCCTCTTACACTGCGGAACCGACCACGGCGACGAGCATGAGAAAGGTCACGAGTGCGACGGCGAGAAAGGTTCCTGCGATGAAACGGCCGAAACCGGCTTCAGACCTGCGGTAGTAAACCGTAATCGGGCTTACAACAAAGACCAAGACCAGATACAGCAGGACCAATTCAAAGAAGAAGCCAAGCTGATTGGGTCCTGCGTTGATAATCCTCCACCCCACAAGAACGAACGGTAGCGCCACGACGAATGCGATTGCGGATCCCAACTCGAATGGATTGGATATCGGCTTACGAAGGGGGACGCTCATTGCCTACAATGTCCAAGTTGTGGACCTGAGGTCTAGATAACGCTTGTTCTCCTGATTCACAGGGCTATTGGCAACTCAGTGAGTTAGAGGTGATTTCAACCGTTCCGCGAGAAGATGGTCACCCACGCGTTGGGTTCAGTCCTTGATCTACAGGCGTCGCGGAAAGGTTCGCCGCAGCCACGCCGAGCCCGATAGGTCTAGCCCTGATGCCTTGGCCGCCCCACAATACCAGTTCCGTTGCACTTCGGGCAAGGCGCACTCTGGCCTCCACTCATCGCGATTCTGCCAGTACCTTTGCAGTTCGAACACGGTCCTGTTCCCACCGACATCGGGCATTTGTGGCCCTCAGCCCTCTTTTACGTGTTCCGCCGTCAGCGCCAGCGAGTTGGTAGTCAGGCCGCTAGCAACAGTTACCAAAACCGATTATTGACCTGGTGGCATTAGTCCATTGAAGGAACTTTAGACATGTAAGGGTCAATTGCGCCTCCGCGGGAGACACTAGGTGCCCTGAGTCATTCTCTTGCTGCTCTTAGGACTAGGTAATCTTGAATGGCGTCGTAGGAGAAGATCAGAGGGAATAGGGTGAAGGCGAACGAAAGAAAAACAAGTTGAAAGTACTCAAAGAACAGAAGAAATACCGCATATGCAACGGAGATCCCAATCAGTACCTGAGCGTAACCTGAGTTAAGGCCGAATTTCCTGTAAAAAGCCCTTTGGAATGGGTTGGCCTCTCCTTGAAATCCAACCTTGCTGATGTGAGATACGGTTAGCTCGTTCGCCACTAGGTTTGATGCTACGGATGCGAACAAGCTGACAGATAGAAGAACGAAAAAAATCTCCGGGTCTGAGCTGTAGAGCTGGTTCCATTTGGTAACGGATGCGATGCTGAGCGTGAAAGCGACGATGAAGACAGTTACGAAGTAGAATCGCTGTCTCTTCGACAGTCCTCGCTTTGTCTGCTCCACACCAGTGTTTCTTGCGCGTTATCGGGTATTTCTTGATTACTGTAGAGATTGGCACGATGAGAGCGAGAGGGCGGAACGTCCCCCGGAAGCTCCACGGATGGAGGTCCGTTGCGCCCCGCTTGTCAATGGCCAACCGCCCCGGACACATCATCAGGCGTTGCAGGCAGCAGTTTGATTATCATCACTATGGTGATCACTGTAGCGGCAAGACTAGCGAGGATCGGGGCCCGAAAGCCCAACGTCTGGTAGAGGAAGCCGCCTATGATGGGCGCGGGAAAGGCCACCAAGCCCCGATACACCGCCAGCTTTCCGCCCAGGCTCCCCCTCTCTCCCGCCGGGGATCGCGTCATCACCAGAGACTGCTGGGCAGGCACCCATGTGGCTATCGAGATCCCAAAAAAGACCGAGAAGAGCACGAAGAGGAGTACCGAATTGGAGAGAGCCCACCCTGCCATCATTATGCACCCGAAGAGTTCCGAGATTGCCAGCGATTTGATGGGCCCGACTCGAAGAAGCAGTCTTGTGGCTGGATACTGCGCCAGAATCGTGGCGATCGAGACCGTGCCTACGAGGACGCTGATGACATCGAGCGAATATCTGAACTGGGTCACCAGCATCCCATAGATGATCGTGGTCGTTATGCCAAATGCGAACGAGTCCATCGCAAAGGTCGCGAAGAAGCCCGAGAACCCCTTCGGGAGGGCGAGCGCCGTCCTGAACGAGAAGGCTGCCGCCGGTCTGGCGCTGGGACCCAACCCTGTCCTGGTCTCCCTGAGCTCTCTCAGGTAGAGGAGGAGGTCGACGGACTCGAGGGCCTCCGCGATGCCGAATATCGCGAAATAGCCGACCCAGCCCACCAGGGGCCCCGCGGCGAAGGACATGAGCGCCCCCGAAGCGGTGCCCAGCAGGAATATGGTGCTGAAGGCGACGTGCATCTTGCTGGGCTCGAGGTTCACCGATTCCGCCACCATCGCCTGGGACGCGGGGCTGGACAGAGCGGAGAGGCCGTAGAGGAGGTACCCCACCAAAAGAGTCACGGGGTTGTGGGACAGGGCGGCCAGAAGGAAGAACGACATCGAGACTATCATCGTCACGCTCCCGGCGACGACCACCACCTTCCTTCCGAAGATGTCAGCGTAGTGCCCGGCGAGCGGCTGTATGAGCGAGGAGGTGAGCCCGCTGAATCGGCCGCCGACAGCCTGGAGGATTCCGAGCGTGGTGATGCCTAGTCCGATTCCCACAGTGAAGGGCTGAAGAAGGGTGTTCAGCATCCCGATGTACACACCAGATATGAGGCTCGTCAGCGCGATGACCCTCACGTTTCGGTCGAGCAGAAGGGCCCTGGACACTTTCAGGACGCCGTCGGTTCTTCCGCTCAAGCCACGCTCAACCCTCGGAGTGCGCACCCCCATTTGACGGCAAATGAATCCATCGGCGCTACGAGCTTGGAAATCATCCACGCGATCGGAAGATAGGTGTCAACCAAAATGTGTAAATGATTCGTGTCCGCGAAGCCAAACCCATTGCCAGTGGCAAAGAAACGGGCGAAGAAACCGAAGAAGTCGAAGAAGACCGGAAGCGGATATGGGATACTGATAAACGAAAAGTGAGACTGGAGAATCCAAGCCAGAGAATATGGTCTGTCAATGAGGCCGAGGCTTGGAACCTAGTCATCCCTCCGGAGCGGACGGACAGAGAGGTCAGTTTCCTGCTCTCTGTATTCAGGCATTTTGCTCACGAAGATGTTCACGAGATACTGGACCTAGGTTGCGGGGCTGGTCGGTTGGCCATCGAGCTATCGGCGAAGGGCTATGCCGTTACGGGCGTAGACAACTCCTCGACCATGTTGAATATAGCGAGACGAAACGCCGACGAAAGACACGTGAAGCTCAGGCTCCTTAGATCCCAGTTAGGCGAACTCAAGATTACGGGGCGGTTCGATGCGGCCTACAGCGTCCAAGACCCGTT
>JAPCJP010000043.1 GCA_027886885.1 Nitrososphaerota archaeon
TCGAAGCCGTCGTCAGGGCCAGCACGGCGACCCCTGCTTCTGCCATCGGTGCCAAGGGTTCGATTGGGACGCTGAAGCCCGGCGCGTTCGCCGACATAGTCTGCTTCAAGGTAGTGGAAGGCAAGTATCCCCTGTTGGACGTGCGCGGCAAGAAGCAGATTGCGGACAAGATGATCGCGGTGACCGACGTGGTCAAATCAGGAAAGATCGTCAGCAGACCAGCGTAGGCCTGAGCTGTCCGTCCGGTTGATTTTTCAGTTCACTGTGACTTTCCGCGACCGAGGATGTCCCACTGGACCTCGACCCGGCCCTTTCTGACACAGTAGAACTTGTCGTAGAGGTTCACTGCGGTGGGCGAGTAGTAGGGGTAGAACTGGAGCCTCTCCCCGACGGCCGGAGCCGACCCATCCGTCTTGAGCCAGCCGTGCTCCTCGGAGAGCGAGACCACCTCTATCCCTTTCCTGACCGACCTGGGGAATATCGGCTCAGCCCCGAAGCACTTTATCCCCGCATCGATCAACGCCCTATGCTCGCCGCCCCTGCTTGTGACCGTGCTCATTACGCTCAGGGAGTGCTGAAAGTCGAGACCCTCGATGTCGTGCTCCACGTCCATGAACACGTAGGACCCGGCCTGGATCTCGGTTATACCCTCGAAGGTCGCCGAGATGTTGTAGGTGTTGGTCCCGCCGCAGCTGACGAATTCCGTCGCTATGCCGTTTTCCTTGAGCATCTTCGCCGTAGAGGTGAGGAGTTTGAGGCTCGCCGTCACCTGGGGGACCCTGTCAGCCATTTTGTCGATCTGCTGCAGGTGGCCCTCGTAGCCCATGATTCCCTTGAACTCGAGACCCTCTAGCTTGGTTATCTTCTTCGCGAGCGCGACCACGTCAGCGCCCGGCTGGAGGCCGCCCCTCCCCATGCCGATGTCCACCTCGATAGCGGCGCCTATGGTGGTGTCCTGGCGAAGGGCTTCCCTGGATGCTGCCTCCGCGACCTGGGGGTCGTCAAAGGCCACGCTGACATCCGCGTGGCGTGTGACCCCCGCGAGCCTCTGGAGCTTGATCGGTCCCACTATCTGGTTGGCGATGAGTATCTGCCTTATCCCCGAGAAAGCCATCACCTCGGCCTCCCCGAGCTTGGCGCAGGTCACCCCGATTGCGCCGGCCTGGATCTGTTTGTGGGCGATGGCCGGCGTCTTGTGGACCTTGATGTGCGGCCTGAGATTGCAATCGTTCTCGTGACAGAAGCGGCCCATCTTCTCGATGTTCGCCTCCAGCGCGTCAAGGTCGATTATGAGAGCGGGCGTATCGATCTCGGAGATGTCCAATGCAGTGAGAAACTACCGGGGACCGTATTTCAACATTCTCGAGTTTGTTCGGGGTGTATGTCTTTTCCAGGTGAGACGGAGAACCTTCTTATGACGCTGAGTGGTCCTCCGCGCATATGCCCGTCAAGGTTTACCTCACACAGATGCTCGTGCGACACCTTGGGATTGAGCCAGAGTTGACGGCCGAAGCTGATACCGTCGAGGGGCTCCTCGATTCGATCGACGTCCACCACCAGGGTTTCAAGGACAGCATCTGCGACGAGTCCGGGCGCATAAGGGTCTACGTCAACGTCTTCGTGAACGGCAGGATGCTCGACCGCGAGCCGAAGGCTCTCTCGACGAGGCTCTCGGCCGGAGACGAAGTGCATATATTGGCGTCCGTAGCTGGAGGGATAAGAGGCCCATGAAACTCCTGGTGGGGACGCTCAAGGGCGGTTTCATCCTTGAGGGGGATTCGGCCAGAAGAAATTGGAAGATGCGCGGTCCGTTGTTCGACGGCTACGAGACATACGACATGGTCGCCGACGCGAGCGGCGGAAAACCCGAACTCTACGCAGCCGTAAACACCTGGACCTGGGGCCCAGTAATCTACAAGAGCACGGACCAAGGAAAGAGCTGGAAGAGGTCGGCTAAGAACCCCAGGTTCTCGAGGAAGGAATCGGGCCTTGCGGTAAAGAGGGTCTGGAACCTGCAACCCGATGGGCAAGGCAACATCTACGCCGGCGTCGAGCCCGCCGCGCTCTTCGTGAGCAGGGATGGGTCTCGCTCTTGGGAGGAGTTCGAATCTCTGAACTATCACAGCACGAGGGCCAAGTGGCAGCCCGGGCAGGGGGGCCTCTGCCTTCACACCATAGTGATGCATTCGAAGGACAAGAGGAAGATCCGCGTAGCCATCTCAGCGGTCGGAGTCCTTGGGAGCGACGACGCCGGCGAGCACTGGCGGTTCATGAACAACAACATCAGGGCAGACTTCAACCCCGTCAAGTATCCGCGCTATGGCCAGTGCGTCCACAAGATCGACTACAACCCAGACTACCCTGACACCCTCTACCTCCAGAACCACGGGGGCGTATACAGGAGCGAGGATTTCGGCACAAAGTGGATAGAGATTGGAAAGCACCTGTCCAGCGACTTTGGGTTCCCGATCGGAGTCAACAAGACAAAGCCGGACATCGCGTATGTGGTCCCGCTCATCGGTAACGGGAGGTTCGCACCGGATGGCAGGTTCCGGATGTGGGTCACGAGGGATGCGGGTAAGACGTGGTCCCCCATGGGGAGGGGGCTCCCGAACCGGGCCTACTTTGGTGTCTTGAGGGAGGCGATGGCCACCGACGCGGAAGAGCCAGGTGGCGTCTACGTCGGCACGACGGACGGCCAAATATACTTCACCCGCAACGAGGGGCGCTCCTGGGAGATGATGGCAGAGAACCTACCTCGGGTCACCTCGCTCTCGATGTCCCCCGCATAGGCAGGATCTCGTTCGACGGATGTCCCAGTCTCTCGCCTTTTTCTAGGGGGGACCCGCGACCTTGGCCCAGATGAGACCAATCGGGGACGTCGCCGCGGACCTTGGTATTCCGGCCGGTTCCCTCGAGACCTACGGAGAGTGGAAGGCGAAGCTCGACCTGACCTTGGTCCCGAAACTCTCCGAGCCTCTCCGGGGAAAGCTAATCCTCATCACCGGGATGACCCCGACCCCCTTCGGCGAGGGGAAGACGGTCACCGCCATCGGAGTGGGGATGGGCTTGGCCAAGCTCGGCAAGAGGGCGGCGATAAGCGTGCGTCAGCCCTCCCTCGGTCCCACGTTTGGAGTGAAGGGCGGGGCCGCAGGAGGCGGCAGGTGCACCGTTGAGCCGATGCAGGACATCAACCTGGGATTCACGGGCGACATCGACGCTATCGGGGCCGCCCACAACCTGCTCGCTGCAATGGTAGACAACCACATTTTCCATGGGAACGCCCTCGGGATCGACAGCGACGCGATCTCATGGCCGCGGGTGTTGGACATGAACGAGCGGGCCCTGAGGGCCATACGTGTGGGTCTCGGGGAGACCAAGCAGGGGGTCGAGCACGACAGCTCCTTTATGATTACCGCAGCCTCTGAGGTCATGGCGGCGCTGGGGCTCTCCAGGGACTATGCGGACCTGAAGGCCCGCTTGGGGCGCATCATCGTGGCGACGAACAAGCGGGGAGAACCCGTGACGGCCGCCGACCTCAAGGCAGTGGGCGCCATGGCGGCGCTCCTGAAGCGGGCCCTTAGGCCGAACCTGGTCCAGACGGCAGAGGGCACTCCGGCGCTGGTACACGGCGGACCTTTCGGGAACATCGCGCACGGGACATCGAGCATCGCATCGATACTCCTCGGCCTCCGGTACGCGGACTACACCGTTGTGGAGGCCGGGTTCGCGACCGACCTCGGAGCGGAGAAGTTCGTCGACATCGTCACAAGGACAACGGGCGTCCCGGTGGACGCCGCGGTGATCGTGGCCACGGTCAAGGCACTGCGGTACCATGGCGGCGTCGACAAGAACAGACTGGACGACCCGAACGCGGAGGCGGTCGCGCGAGGGATTGAGAACCTGGCCAAGCACGTCGAGAACGTCCGCCTGTACGGCCTCACTCCAATCGTAGCACTGAACAGGTTCCCCTCCGATACAGACGAAGAGGTCGCCCTCGTCTTCGAGTTTTCCCGTACCGTGAACGTGCCCTTCGCCGTCTCGACCGCGTTCGCCGATGGAGGGGAAGGTGCCACCCGCCTTGCGGAGCTCGTCGTCGCGGCTGCCGCGAAGGGCGAAAAGAGCAGGCCCGTCTATTCGCTGGGCGCCAAGACCGCCGAGAAGATCGAGAAGGTTGTCCGCGATGTGTACGGCGGCAAGGAGGTCAAGTACGAGCCCCGCGCGCTCGACGACCTGGAGCGCATATCAAAGCTGGGGCTGGACTCGAACCCCATCTGCGTGGCAAAGACTCCCCTGTCCTTCTCCGACGACGCCGGGAAGCTTGGGAGGCCCCGGGGTTTCACGGTAACTGTGAAGAAGGTGAGGGCAGCAGCCGGAGCCGGTTTCAACGTCGTCTACATGGGCGACATAGTGACCATGCCGGGGCTGCCGAGTCATCCCCTCGCCGAGGAGATTGACCTCAGCGACGACGGGACCATCACCGGACTGAGGTAGCCGCGGCCGCTCAGGGGAATTCGATGGCCTTTCCGGTGGCGGAAGACCTGTTCGCCGCCTCTACCAACTCCACCGCAATCCGGCCCTCGGACCCAGGGGCAGTGGGATTCCGGTGGTCAAGAACGTCCTCGGCGAAGGCTTCCACCTGGGTGTAGAACGCGACCAGCCTCGCAGGGTGTGCGGGGTCATGGTTGGGGTCGAACGGCGGCTGGGTCCAGACCGTCTCCCACTTGTCGCCCTTGCCCAGCATGAGCTTCCCGTAGCCGTCGATGTCGAGTATCCCCTTGTCCCCGACTACCGTGTATCGGTGCCAGGAATCGGGAAGGCTCGGAGGGGGCATCTCGTGACACATCCACATTTGGGCAATGACGCCGTTTTTGAACACGAGCTGGGTCATGGCCGTGACGTTCGGGATCCTACCGCCTGGGGTGAAGGTGGTCACGGTACTGAAAAGGCGCTTCACGTCGGAGCCTGCGAGGAACCTGAGGATGTCCATGTTGTGGACACCCATGTCGAGCATCGCGCCGCCTTCCTTGGGGTCGAGGATCCAGGCGTCCTTGGTGTTGTCGTCCATGTAAGCGGTGAAGAGCGATTGCCCCTTAATCATCTCGACGTTCCCGATCGCTCCTTCGTCGATCAGCTGCTTCGCCCGGAGCGGGGTGCCCCTGAACCGGAGGGTGCGGATCACTTCGAGGTAGACGTTAGCCTTCTTGCACGCCTCGATCATGGCGTCGCAGTCCTGGAGCGTGGTAGCCATGGGCTTCTCTGTAAGCACATGCTTGCCGTGCTTGGCTGCCTTGAGCGTCTCCTCGAGGTGGGCCGAGTGCGGTGTGGCGAGGATGACCGCGTCCACGTCACTGCGCTCCATGAGCTTGTCATAGGAGGGCTCGAACTCGACCTTGAGGTCCGAGGCAAGCTGTGGCCCCCTCTTCCCGCCGCAGACGGCGACCAGTTTCGCGCGCTTGTTGAACTTGACCAGACCGTTCCCGTAGGTCCTGCCCATGTAACCCGACCCTACCACTGCTATTCGGAGTTGACTCTCGGCCATTATCGATGTACCTGCCCGCACGGGCCCGGACGCGTCGTATTAAGCTCGCGGGACTACTTCGGATATCGATATTTCTCGACGATGTCCCTGTTGAGGGTTACCCCGAGCCCCGGCTTACCGGAGAGGTGGATCTTACCGTCCGATTCTGGCTGGAGCTTCTCGTTGGTCAGGTCCTTGGCGAGAGGTTGCGGTGAGGTCGGGCACTCGCAGAACGGGGCGTTGGGGAGCGCTGCCACCACTTGCAGGTTCGAGGCGAGCCCGACGTACGACTTGTAGCAGTGGGGGATGCAGAGCACCCCGTGGTCGTATGCCATGCGCCCTATCCTCATGACCTCCGTTATCCCCCCTGCCCACGTCGTGTCGGGCTGGAGGATGTCGACCTTGCCCCGCTTCATCAGTTCCTCGTACATGAAGCGTGTCGTCTGCTCCTCGCCTGCTGCTATCTTCACCGTCGTGGAGCTCGAGAGTCTCGCGTAGCCGTCCAGGTTGTCGGCGCTCAGGGGCGCTTCCAGGAAGTACGGGTTGTAGGGCTCGATGTCGTGGGCGAACTTGATGGCCTCCTTGGCGTCGTGATAGTGGTTGGCAGCGTCGAGCATCATCTCGATCCCGTCCCCGAGCTGGTTCCTCGCTAGCTCGACGAACTTCAGGGCCTTCTTGTCGTCTATTCCTATGGGGTGGTTGTGGAACTTCGCCGCCCTGAAGTTGGACTTTTTCACCCGGTCGCACTTGTCGATGATCTCTTGCTCTGTCTTCCCGAAGCGGTTGAAACTCATGTAGGGCGTGGCCGTCCCCGCTCCGCCCCCGCCGATCAGCTTGTAGACTGGCTGCTTGTAGTACTTTCCAGTGATGTCCCAGAGCGCGCAGTCCAGCCCGCTGAGGATATTGGTGATGATGCCCCTCCTGCCGTACATCCCTGACTCTCTGTACATCTTCTCCCAGAGGTACCCCACTTCGAGGGGGTTCTCGCCGAGGAGCACCTCCTCCCATGCTCGGAACCAGGTGGCCTGAGGCGGAGAGTTGACTATCCCCTGGACCACGTTTCCGGCCATGTCGACCTCCCCTATCCCGTCTATGCCTTCGTCGGTCTCGATCCTGACTATGACCGCCTCCTCGTTCCCATCCCGATAGAACATATAGTCGCCCGTCCGCTCGAGGTTCGCGGGCACCTCGCCCATCTTCTTGACCTCTTCGTCGGTAAGGCGGAGCACCAGAGCTTCGACTTTGGTGATCTTCATCGTCCCATCTCCTCATCCTTGCGTTTTAAGACTTGATTCAAGCTCGATTCCTCACCAAACGAACCGGTACTTTTCCACGGTCTCCTTGTTCAGGGTGACCCCGAGCCCCGGCCTCTCGGAAAGATGGATCTTCCCGTCCGCCTCGGGGACGATCTTCTCGTTGGTCAGGTTGACCGCCAAGGGCAGCGGCGACGTGGGCGCTTCGCAGTAGGGGGAGTTGGGAAGGGATGCTGAGACGTGCAGGTTCGAGGCGAGCCCGACGTATGACTTGTAGGTGTGCGGTATCAGGAGCCGGCCCATGTCGTTGGCCATGCGGCCCATCCTCATCAACTCGGTGATCCCCCCGGACCAGTTGGTGTCGGGCTGGAGGATGTCTATCTTCCCCTTCTCGAGCAGCTCGCGGCACAGGTAGCGGGTCGTCTGCCCCTCACCCGCGGCTATCTTCACCGATGTCGCGTCCGAGAGCTTGGCGTACCCGTCCAGGTCGTCCTCGCTGAGGGCTGCCTCAAAGAAGTAGGGGTTGAAGGGCTCGATACCGCGGGCGAACTTGATGGCCTCCTTCGCGTCGTGGTAGTGTTCGGCCGCGTCTAGCATGATGTCGATCCCATCGCCAAGCTGGTTCCTCGCTAGCTCCACGAACTTCAGCGCCTTCTTGTCGTCCATGCCTATGGGATGGTTGTGGAACTTCACCGCCCTGTAGTTTGAGCGTTTCACCTTCTCGCACCTCTCGATTATCTCCTCCTCGGTCTTGCCGAACCTGCTGAAGCTCATGTAGGGCGTGGCCGTCCCCGCTCCGCCCCCGCCGAGTAGCCTGTAGACGGGTTGCTTGTAGTACTTGCCGGCGATGTCCCAGAGGGCGCAATCGATGCCACTCATCACGGTCGTGATGAACCCCCGTCCTCCATAGAGGCCGGATTCCCTGTACATCCTGTCCCAGAGATAACCGACCTCAAGAGGGTCCTGGCCCACGAGGATCTCGTCCCAGCCGCGCCACCAGGTGGCCTGTGGGGGAGCGTGGATCACGGATTCTACGACGGTCCCGAGGGTGCTTAACTCGCCGATGCCCTCTATCCCCTCGTCCGTCTCGATCCTGATCAGGGCTGCTTCCTCGTTGCCGTCCCTGTAGTAGAGGTATTCCGTCGTGCTAAACAAATTCGTGGGAACCTTCATCATCTCCGAATCGGGCATTCGGAGCACCATGACCTCGACCTTGGTGATCTTCATTGCCTCTACGGTCCTTGAAAGCGCCTTAAAGCCTTGGAGATTTTGAATTGGTCCCCCTGGATCGAACCGGCCGCGATGTGCCTGTGGTCCTTTGCCTGGGTGCGACTGGTTCTTAGAAAATGGGAGTGAGGTGCCTCGTTATATACCCAGACCGGCGTCAGGAGCCCTCGCTTGGTAACGCTCGACACGGTTGTGACTGTCGTATCGCTCGTTATCTTCGTGGTCGGGCTCTATGAGGCCCTATCGATATCATCGCTCATAGGCCGGTTGCCGAGGTTCTGGCTCCTCTTCATCGCTGCCATCTCGTTCTTGGTTGCACGAAGGGTCGTCCTGCTCATCGCGACCGCCTTCAACTACACCCTCCCTGACTACTGGTCCACGCTTGACGCCGATGCGACCACGCTGATCTTCAGCGGCCTTCTGCTCCTATTCGTCTATGACATGAAAGTAACCTTCCAAAAGTCCTCTCCGAAGCGAGGAGCCGAGCTGACCGAAGCGGAGAAGGCTGAACTAGCTGCCCCTGAAAAGTCCTAGCCACTTCAGGTTCGCCGTCTCGTTGGTGGGCACCAGGTCGATCCTCACCAGGCCGTCCTCGATAGTCGTTTTGAGCTCTGAGAAAGTCACGATCAGAAACTCTATCTTCTTTCCCGCCTTCATGATGAAGTGCTGGGGCGTGACCAGTCCGGTCTCCTTCAGTTCATCGAGCTTGCGGTAGACAGTGCTGAGAGGTATTCCTGTCTCCACGGTCAGTGTTTGGGCCGACTTGGGGATTTCTCTGATCCGCACCATTATCTTCATGTTTTCGGGGTCGGCCATGGCCTTGAGAATCTTCTCCACGGCAGCCTTGTCTGAGATCCGCAATGGTGGGCCGTCCTTGACGATTGCTATTCGAGATAAGCTTTGGCGGACTATGCCGCCGGGACCCTAGAGCAGCTTGAATTAGCGGTCTGACCTGCGGTCGGTGCGGGGTCCATTGAAGGTCGTCGTGGTCGGAGGCGGCGTCACCGGGATGTTCGCGGCATACTATCTCTTGAAGGACGGCCACAGCGTCACCGTCGTGGACGAAAACTCCCAGAACGTCCCGACGAGCGTCTTCAACGCCGGGCTGATCATGCCCTCGGCAGGCGCCCTGCCGACCATCGGACTCCAGGCGATCCTCGCATCATACGTCGGACGTTCCGGTCCAGTGTACATCTCCCTTGCAGAGGTGCTCAGGAACCTGAAGTGGTTCAGGATTGGACTAAGAAAGGGGCTTC
This sequence comes from Nitrososphaerota archaeon, assembly GCA_027886885.1. GTDB lineage: Archaea > Thermoproteota > Nitrososphaeria > Nitrososphaerales > Gagatemarchaeaceae > Gagatemarchaeum. The sequence goes on from JAPCJP010000043.1 coordinate 9,258, forward strand.
ACGGGTTCGAGGGGCCGCTGACCGCTCTAGGAGAGTCCAGTCTGGCTCTCTATTCTGATTTCTTCGATGAGGTGGGAATGGACGTGGACCACCAGAAGGGCATCGTCAGCCTATACCGCAACAAGGAGCATGCGAAGCGGGCTGCCGCGATATCGAAGGCCCGGTTCGTCGACGCTGAGGAGGTCTCGCGGATGGGGTTCAGGAATATCGGAGGGGGAGCCTACCTTGAAGACGAGAGCTCGGTCAACCCGTTCAAGCTATTCGATGCCTTGAGAGGCGAGCTCCGCAAGCTCGGCGCTGAATTCGTGCTCGGCCGACGCGCAGAGCTGATCGCCACGAGGGGACATGTCGCCTCGATTAGGGCAGGCGACCAGACTCTCACGGCCGACCGTTACCTTGTGGCCGCGGGGTCCTGGAGCGCGGGCCTTTCAGAGTCTCTGGGTTACAGAGTTCCACTGCTTCCCGCCCGCGGGATGGCCCTGATCTTCGACACTGGAGGCAGGGAGGTTGTGACCGTCTCCGCTCTCTTGGAGGACGATGGGGTGGGGGTGACGCAGCATAACGAGTCCACTCTCAGGCTCACGAGCTTCTTCGAGATGGTGGGGTTCAAGGGGGAGTTCAGCGAGAAGCGCCGGGAATGGTTCCTCGATAGGGCCAAGCAGTACCTGACCAACTTCGGAGACCTGAAACCATCGGAGGCCGGCGTCGGATTTCGACCCTGCACCCCCGACCAACTTCCCTTGCTCGGCGCCATTCCGGGCTACGACAACGCGTTCATCGCCACCGGCAACTGCCGCTTGGGGGTCACCCTCGCCCCAGCTTCAGCGAGTATCGTCCGCTTCATGATGGAGGGCAAGGCCGAGCCGGTCTCCGGCGATAAGGGCTGGTCCGCTTTCGACCCGGCGCGTTTTCGCTGACCTTGATTCGCTCCGGGCTGCTGCTAGGCAACCCCAGCCAACATTAAATAAACAGCGGCGTCGCGAAAATGTCGTTGCAGAAGATCGCCATCGTGGGAGCGAGGGTAATCGATGGCGTCTCACCGCGAGCTCTGAGGAACAGGACCGTCCTCATAGTCGGGGATCGGATAATGGCGCTGACCCAAGGGAAGGGCGCTCCCAGGGGCTACAAGACGATCTCTGGCCGCGGCAAGACCGTCATCCCAGGGCTCATCGAGATGCACGCCCACGTGGTGACCAAGAATCAAGCCATGGGGAGAGAGGTGGTAACGACTTTCCAGTCTGGAGAAGAGAACCGTCGCGTGCTCGCGATGTATCTCGCCCACGGGATAACCTCGGTGAGGGACGTGGGTTCACCGATAGAACGGATCCTTCTCCTGTCCCGCGAGCTGAACGAGGGTAGGGTGGTCGGCCCGCGCGTCTTCTTCGCCGGCTCGATGGTAGCAGGGAAAAACCCGGAAGAGAGGAATCAGAGCCTTGTTGCCGAGGATGCCGCCACGGCGGAGCTGGCGGTGAAGACGCTCGCCGACCTCGGGGTGGATTTCATCAAGGTGCACACAACCCTCGAAGAAGGCCCCCTAAGACACGTCGTGACCCAGGCCCACGGTAGAGGCCTGCGCGTCTTCGGTCATCTCTGGAAGACGGGGGCGCTGGAAGCGGTGAAGCTTGGGATTGACGGGCTCGAGCATGTAGGGTTCATCCTGGACCTATCCTACCTGGAGGGGGCGATGGCCCCGAGGACACGAAACGACCAATCATTGGACTCGCTCGCGACGTGGCCCATCGTCGACCTTCGCTCGAAGAAGGTGCAAGGTCTGATTAAGGAGTTGGCGAGACGGAGGACCTTCGTCTGCGCGACCCTGACCATCCACAAACGGCTCCACGGCGTCGAGATCGAGAAGGCGATGAGGGCACCCGGGCTGGAAGGCGTCCCCGTCGAGATAGTCGCCGGGTGGGAGCTGATCCGCGGCCTCTGGTGGGGTAGCTGGACGAACGAGAACTTCTGGGAGGCCGCGGAGGGGTTCAGGCGGATGAAGGCGTTCGTCGGCGAGCTTCACCGAGCCGGGGTCCGGTTAACCGCCGGGACCGATTCCATGGGCCCTTACATCGCGCCTGGAGCGGGGCTCCACGAAGAGCTCAAGCTCCTCGTCGAGTGCGGCCTCACGCCCATGGAAGCGCTAAAGTGCGCGACGAGCGTAGCCGCCGAAGCCCTCGGCGATGGTAGCATCGGAAGGGTCAAGCGGGGGAATGTAGCGGACCTGGTCATCCTCGACGGCGACCCGAGCGAGGAAATCTCCAACATACGTCGCGTTCACAAGGTCATCAAGGGAGGCGTCGTCATCGACCCTCATGAGCTGATGAATCGCTGAGACGTGATTAGGAGGCGGCTATCTCTTTGTCCGCTATCGATAGCGACCGGTCGAGGGCGTCCACACCTTCGTCGATCTCGCCCTCAGTGACTATCAGGGGCGGCGCTATTATGAAGTGGCTGAGCCAATTCATCACGTAGACACCGTTCGCCATCATCTCTCCGGCGATCTTGTCCAGGGTGGACGGCTTCCAGGCGAGCTTGTCCTTGGGTTCGTAGAACATCTCCTTGGTATCTCTGTTCCTCACGAGCTCCACCCCCCAGAACAGGCCTAGGCCCCTCACGTCGCCCACGGACTGGTGCCTTTCCTTGAGCTCCCGCAATCTCTTGCCCAGGTACTCGCCTTTCTTCCTTGCCCCGTTGATCAAGTCCAGCCTCTTGTATTCATTGATTGCCGCGATGGCGGGCGCGAGGGTCAGGGGGTGGGCCTCATACGTGTGCCCGTGGGCGAAGTAGTGGTCCTCAAAGTAATCCGCTATCTCCCTCGTCGTCGCCGTCACCCCCAGGGGAGCATACGCGCCGGTGATCCCCTTGGCCGTCGTCAGGATGTCCGGCGTGACCTTCCAGTGGTTCACAGCGAACCACTCTCCCGTCCTGCCCCATCCGGACATTACCTCGTCCGTGATCAGCAGCACCTGGTGCTTGTCTGCAATCTCTCGGAGCCTGGGCAGGTAATCCGGCGGGGGCACTAGCACACCGTTCGTCCCGACCACGGGCTCGACCATTATTGCAGCCACGTTGCCCTCGTGGGTGAGCATGTAGTCGATGTAATCGGCCGCAGCCGTCGCTCCCTCCTTGTGGTCCAACATCGGAGACCTGTAGGGGTCTGCGTCGGGGGCGAAAATGACGCCGTCTACCTTCCCTGCCGGCTCGACCGTCCACCTGCGATAGTCTCCGGTCGCAGAGATCGAGGCCGCGGTCGCGCCGTGGTACGACCGGTACCTGGAGATTATCTTGTACTTGCCCGTATAGAGGCGAGCTATCTTTATGGCTGCCTCGTTCGCCTCCGTCCCAGAGGTCCCGTAGAAGAACTTCTCGAGCCCCTTGGGGAAAATCCCGACGAGCATCTCGCTGAGGTCCGCGCGCACGTCGCAGGTGAAGGCGGGGCTGATGTAGGGGAGCTTCCTCGCCTGCTCGCATATCGCCTCTATCACCGCCTTGTTCTTGTGGCCAAGGTTCGTGGCGACCAGCTGCGAGGAGAAATCCAGGTACTTCTTCCCTGAGACGTCAGAGAAGTAGCACCCTTCAGCGTCCACCACGTGGAGGGGCTTCCACCCCTTTTGGAACCTCCAGGTCCCATAGGTGTGCTTGGTCGTCGCGTCGACGACTCGGTCTCCAGTGTCAGGCAAGTCTGACGGTCAACTCCCGACTTCCCGAGTCGACTTCTTGAGGTCTTCCAGGTACGCTACCATAGTGGCTCTGGTCTTGAGCGGATGGATGTAGAGCCAGATGTAGGGGACGCCCGTGACGGGGGTGACTCCGGTCGTGGTCGCCCAGCCCTTCTTCACCATCCTCTCGACTATCTTCCTCACGTCGTGCTTCTTTGAGACGATTCCCATGATAGGGACGATGGGCTCTGCGCGCATCTCCAGCCCGTCGATTTTTGGGACCTCGGAGGTGACCAACTTGGTCATGTCCATTGCGTGCTTCATGTGCTTCTTGTAACCGTCCCTGCCAAGATGGTTCAGCAGAGCCCAGAGCGAGACCGCGGAGGCCCCCACCCTGCTGGTCCCGCTCAAGTAGGGGACGAAGGTGCTCTCCACGGGTATGGCATCCAGGTAGGCCCTGTCGCGGATTATGAACGAGCTCGTCGGCTTCTGTTGCATCCCCAGCTTGTGGGGGTCGGCGGACATAGACCTGACCTCGGGCACCGAAAAGTCAAACTTCGGTATCTTGTAACCGAGCTCCTTCAGGAACGGGAGCATGAAACCTCCGACGCAGGAATCGACGTGCAGGTACAGCTCGTGCTTGCTGGCGAGCTCCGCGAACTCCTCGACGCGGTCGATGTTCCCCATGGCTGGCTCAGGGGCTGAGCAGACCAGCATCGCGGTGTTCTTGCTGATCAGCTTCTCAACCTGTGCGATGTCGACCACGTTGTTCTGGTCGACCTTCGCCGCTCTCACCTTCAGCCCGAAGAGCTCGGCGCCCAGGTTGAAGCTGTAGTGGGCGGTCTCCGGCATGACGAGCTCTGGCCTGGCCTTCTTGGCCATGTTCCTCGCGAGACGAACCGCGTAGAGGTTCGACTCGGTCCCGCCCGGCGTGAGGAAGCCTGCCTGTGAGTCGGGCGCGTGGAGCAGCGAGCCGATCATCCTGACGCACTCCTGGGACATGGTGTAGGGGCCTGGGTAGACGTCCTTGAGCCATCCCGGGGTGTACGTGTTCGAGGCCATCGTGAAGACCTTGGTCGACAAGGGCAGCGCCTCCGGCCCGAACGCCATGAAATTCCGCTGGGGAGGCGTGTCGTGGCTCAGCCTCTCCTTGAC
>JAPCJP010000100.1 GCA_027886885.1 Nitrososphaerota archaeon
AATCGAGCTATTCATGAAGGACCTCTGATTCAAACCCATCGAACGAAAGTATACCTGGTCGAAGCTCGCTGAGTACGTCTAGGAATGCCCGGATGTTAGCGCTCTCTCGGATTGTTGAAGAACCATTGCATCCTGGGTGGTTCGATGTCTTCTTGCCAGAGCAACGCGATGAGTTCGCCCATGTGGTACAGCTGTTCGGTGAACGACTGCAACAGGCACTCCTCTGCGGAGAGATCGAACGACCCGGAACGAACAGTGAAGTTCACGCGTCTTGCCAGTTCACGCTCGTCTGCATTGTCTAAGTAGACGTTTGTCCTCTTCTCGACCTCGTTGGAGTACTCGGTGATCATCCGCATGTTCGTGTATTCCGTCCACTCGCGCGGCTTCTTGTAATCGGGTGACTTTAGGACCTCGCGCCTCAAGATCATGTCTTCGTTGTCGATGATGTGGAGCATTATGTCCTTCATGCTGTAGAAGCTGGCCTCGCGGTTCTTGGTGACAATCTCCCAGGGCAGACCGGAAAGCTTCTCAAGAAACGCTCGTCTCACAGTCGAAGAGTATTGATGGAGTTCCTTGATTGTGAACAACTGGCTCAACCCTTCAACGGAGGGATAAGAACTACTTGATTTGGTTCTGGACTCGGTTAGACGGCTGTTCTGGTCCTACCATGCGAGCGATAAGCCTCGACTGTAGTCAGCGGAGCCAATGCAATCACAACTAGACCGTAGTCGTAGGTAGTCTCAAAGAGACCGTACGATGTGATTGCGACGCCGGCAACGAGAACGGCGACACCGAACGCGAGATACGAGACAACGAAAATCGAGGATAATAGCGAGCCGCGCTTGTCTGGCGGCGCCAGGGGCGCGAGGCTTCTGAACGACCCAGAGAACGCCGGACCGGACCTCGGCCCGCAGGTTCGCGCATAGTTGCACAGCTCGCCCTTAGTGCAATCTTTGGCGCGCGCCTCACCCTCGCGGTCTAATCACTCTGGGTAATTCAAACCTATCCGACGAAGGCATACCGATCGAAGTTCACTGGCCCTCATTTGGAAATCGACGGGCGTGTCTCCCACTCCCTTAGGAACTGTGCATGGTTCTCGCACTTGTGCAGACGGGCGAAGTGGGCCACCTCTCTCCCGACGGACTTCAGACGGTCGCCCAACTCCGGATCCGTGGGCTCCCCGTTGAGGTTGAAGGCTTGGACGGAATCGCCGATTGAAACCTGGGCAGGGACGACCCAAGCGTGCAAGGAGCGGCCGATTGCGCGTAGGTGGCTCAAAGCCTCGATGGCACCCATGCGACCCCCTGCGACGCCGACGAGCCCGACCATCTTTCCCTCGAACTCTTCGGTTCCAGCCAGGTCCAACGCATTCTTCAGGACTCCGCTGATGCTCCCGTGCATCTCAGGCGTTCCGAGGATGATGCCGTCGGATGCCCTCAGATCATTACGGAAAAGCCCCACCGCCTTGACATTGGTCTCTTCCCTCTCGAGGCCCCAGTAGGGGAGATTGTAGGCTGCCAAATCCAGGACCTCGATTTTTGCTCCCTCCTCTTCGGCGCCCTTCAGGGCATACTGGACGGCCATTCTCGTCGCGCTGGGTGAGCGTAGGCTTCCACTCAAGCCGACCACCCGCACTTCTAGGGCGCTGTCAACGGCCTCTTTGATGGTTTGAGACTCTAACATTCAATGTTCACCGCGCATCAACCTTGAGCCCGTCTCGGACTGCGGGCGCGACTCGCTTGCCCAGCAGGTCGATGGCCCGCATCATCTTTTCGTGCGGTAGAGAAGCGGCGTTCATCTGGAAGGTGACGCGCGACACGCCGCCGAGCGCTTTGCTATGGTGTATAATCTTCTCGGCCACTTCGTCCGGGTCTCCGATGATGAACGCGCCCTCAGGGTCTAGCTGCGCGTCGAAATCAGCACGGCTCATCGGGGACCATCCTCGCTCCTTTCCGACAGTTTCGACTGCGTTTGCCCAACCCGGATAATAGTCGTCTGCGGCCCCTCGGCTCGTCTCGGCGACATAGCCAGGCGAATGGAGGCCCACCTTCATCTGGTCGAGAGGGTGGCCGGCACGCTTCCATGCTTCGCGATAGAGGTCGACGAGCGGCCTGAAACGGCGAGTTTCGCCGCCGATGATCGCGACCATCAGGGGAAGCCCGAGAACTCCGGCACGAACGAACGACTGCGGCGTCCCGCCGACACCCAGCCAGATGGGGATCGGGTTTTGGACTGGTCTCGGATAGATTCCCTGTCCGTCCAATGAAGGACGATACTTGCCAGTCCAGTAGACGTTTTCATTCTTGCGGATCTCCAGGAGGAGCTCGAGCTTCTCTGCGAACAGCTTGTCGTAATCCTCCAAGGAATAGCCGAAGAGCGGGAAGGATTCGATGGAAGAGCCCCGCCCCACGACCATCTCGGCCCTCCCCTGCGACAGAAGGTCGACCGTGGCAAAGTTCTCGAAGACGCGGACGGGGTCGGCCGAGCCCAGTACCGTGACGGCGCTGGTCAGACGAATCTTCTTCGTGAGCATCGCGGCCGCTCCCAGGATGACCGCCTGCGCTGAATCTAGGAACTCCCGACGATGGTGCTCTCCGACACCAAACGAGTCAAGCCCGACCTGGTCAGCCCGCTCGATTTCCGCTACCAGGTTTCTAAGCCGGTCCGAAGGGCTCTCTGCTTGTTTTGATTCACCGAATGCCGCCGCGAAGCTGTCTATTCCGATTTCCATTCGTCACATCACCCAACCGTGCAACACTGGAAATAAGGTAGTATTAATGCTGTCCAGAGAATAGTGGGATAGTTGCTTCCTGGTTAGAAAGGGAGCGACGACAGCTCTGTTTCAACTTGGCCGTGAAAGTGACTATGTTATGCGCGTTGGATTTTCTTCTGCAGTAGGGTGGACTGACCCGTCTCTGGAAGATGTCCCATTATATCGAAGATTTTTGTTACGTCTCTTCCCTTCTGAGTCAGCTCGTAATCGACCCTCGGAGGGATCTCGTTGTAGGATTTGCGGCTCACGAGCCCAAACTCGACCAATTCCTGCAGCCTGGCCGCAAGAGTCTTAGGCTGAATGTGCAAGATCTTCTGAATCTGCGTGAACCTCCATGGGGACGCCGTCGTGAGGACGTAGACGATCTTCATGGTATGGGGTTTTCCTAAGACCTCGAGCAGCGGAGTGAAAGCGCAGATCAGGTTCGCTCCGTCGTACTGTTCGACCACATCCTTGGCCGTGAGGGTGGCGGTGGAGGACAATTGGAAACACGCCGGTCTCCGGCTACTTGCTCAAAAGCTTTCCTTTTGACACTATCCAGCTGGAAAGTTACTATATTGCTATTCTCTGGATAGTATTAATACTGTCTGAAGGTGACCGATGAAGTGCTCTTAGAATAGTGACAAGACATGAAGAGTCCCGGAAAAT
>JAPCJP010000101.1 GCA_027886885.1 Nitrososphaerota archaeon
TCATAGACCGGACGACAAGCCAATCGTTGGCAGACCAAACGTTCGTCGGCCAGGTGACGGCCCTCTACGGAACCAAGGTGATTACGGTCAACAACGCGGCCGAACTGAACAGCACGGAGGTGCAGGAGATTAGCCACACCCTTCAGAGCGAGCTCCGGACGAACTCCTTCGGTGTCCACCTCAGCACGACCGGGTTCAAGGAGATCCTGGTCATCGAGGGCGTACTCTCGTTCCTCCTTATCTTCCTCGGTTGGACCTTCTTGGGGTCGCTGGCATCGGAGGCGATTAAAGAGACGGAGCTCTCGCACCTGGCGATGGTGATAGGCTCGGGGGTATTCGTCTTCGTCTTCAGCGAAGTTGTATACGTCACAACGAGCACGATGCTCGCGGTCCCTCTCTCCCTCCACGCTGTCATCACGGGCGCCCACGACATAACTGCCGTGGGGCTTCTGGGCTTCGGCGGGGGGAGTACGCCCCGCCTCGCCGCCGGATTCCTCGGAATAGTGTTGGGCGTCGTGGGCGCAGAGGGGTCGCCGAAGGTCAACACCAGGGATTTTGCGCTGATATCCGCGATCATCCTCGTGCTCCTGGCAGACCCGTTCTCGATTGGGCAGTTCGCGTATCAGGGGCTGCTGCTCTTCGTGGGGAACTACAACTTCGGGGGTGCATACGCGAGCTCACAGGCATTCAAGGGCTTCATCTATGGCGTGGGTACGGTCTTCGGAGGCAGTGTCACGCCGACGTATCTGATGTCTGCTGGCAAGATGCTCTACTTCTCGGGACTGGTACCGTTCGCGTACCTGAAGCGGATGGGACGAACGACCAGGGTGATTGCTCTGCTCTTTGCCGCGATCCTCCTGGGCGACGGGGGAGTCAGGGTCGGGGAGATGACGCCAGACAAGACGGTGATAGCTATCCTCCCCGGGATCTTCGTAGGCTTCGCGTTGTTGGCTCTGATACTGACGCTTGCCCTGATAGAGAAGTACACCCGTGGATACTGGAGGTCGTCTGGGTGAAAGTGAGGGCCTCTTTGTTCAAGACGCCGCTCCGCCAGCTGGTGGAGGCCGCGGTCATCCTGGGGTCTGTGCTGGTGATGTCAACTACCCTCCCGGAAGCTTCTGACGTGCCGAATGTCGTCGTCGTCCTCTATTACGTGCTGGTTCCCGGCTACTGCATCTCCACCGCAATTAGGTTCACCAAGACCGTGGAGGACGGCCTCTTCTTCTCCGTGGTCTGGAGCCTAGCGCTCCTGGCTGGGGTCTCAGCCCTCCAGTCGATATATTCGAACCAGGCTCAGGTCCCGACGAGTCTGGTCGTTCCTGTGATAGCAGTATTGTTCCTGGTCTACGGGCATTTCCACAGAGGGGAAGAACGATGAAAGTGTTAGTTGTATCATCTTCTTTCTATCCCAAGATCGACGGCTCCACACGGTGCGTCTACGACCACGCTCGCAGACTCGCGTCCTCGGGGGACGACGTCTATCTGGCCACAAGGGGAATGCCAGGGATCCCCCGGAGCGAGACCATAGAGGGGATCAAGGTAAGGCGGTCTTCATACTCCTTTCGGGAGACCTCCCTCCCGAACAAAGCGGCCCTAATTGTAGAGCAGATGATTAACATCTTTCGGCTCCAGCGCAAGTTCAGGTTCTCTGTGATACACGTCCACGGGTACGTCTCCGGGCTGGCCGCTCTCCCCTCGAAGTACCTGTTCAGGGTTCCCGTGGTGATCACAACCCACGGGACCGAGTTCCTGTGGCCGAGGGACCTGTGGTGGAGGACCCCGAATCAGCTGAAACTAGAGCTCATCTTCGAGAGGTTCGTGCTGAAGAACTGCGACATCGTCATAGCGCAGTCCGAAGGCGTGGAGAGATACATGATTGAGCTCTACGGCAGCGGGATAAAGGGGAAGATCCGAATCGTCCCCACGGGCGTGGACCAGACCAAGTTCGTCGCGGTGGCCAGGACCAGACTGTCGAAGCAGGTCCTGTTCGTCGGCGCGCTCTCCGAGATCAAGGGAGTCAGCTGCCTGCTCAGTGCTTTCGCTCTCGCTCACGACAAGTATCCCTCCTCCCGCCTTCGGCTTGTCGGTTCCGGTCCGATGGCGAAGAAGTACAAGGATTGGGTCCGGGAACGGCACCTGGAGAGTTCCGTCGATTTCGTGGGTCCCGTAAGGGACGATACCAAACTCTTGAGCATGTACGAGGGTTCCGACATCGTGGTGCTTCCATCAAACGTCGGGGGTCCGGTCTCCTGCACCATCATGGAGGGCTTGAGCTGTGGCAGAGCTGTGATCTCTACGGACGTTCCGGGGGGCATCCCGGACATCCTCGGCGGCGGGGTCGGGCTATTGATGAGGCGGGGGGACGAGGCCCAACTGGCATCGATGCTAGAGGAGCTCATGGCGGATGATTCCTTTCTGACCGAGTTGGGGGAAAACGCAAGAAGGACGGTGGAAGAGAAGTACACACTCGACCTGATGGTGGGCCAACTGCAAGCAGTATACGGGGAGATAGCGGGCTGACCCCCGAGATGTCGGACCGATTCAGAGGACGGCGTTTCTTGGTGACCGGAGGTGCTGGGTTCATTGGCTCGCACCTTGTGGACCGCCTGCTCTCGATGAGCGCACGGGTCGTAGTCCTTGACGATCTCTCCAATGGGAAGACCGCCAACCTACCGCTCCATGCTGAGGGGCTTGAGGTACTATCGGGGGATGTCAGCACGTATGACCTGAGCTCGCTCGGTCGAATCGACGGGGCGTTCACCGAGGCAGCGCGCGCTCTCCTCCCCTCCTTCCAGGACCCGATAGGCGACATGGTCGTAAACGCCGGAGGTCTGGTCAGGGTCCTGGAACTAGCCCGTCAGGGACGATTCAAGGTCGTTCACGCCTCCTCGGGCAGCGTCTATGGGAACCCCCAGACAGTGCCGATCAGGGAAGGGGACCCGGCCGAGCCCATCTCTCCGTATGGCGTGAGCAAGCTGTCCTCCGAACACTACTGCTCGATGTACCATAGGGAGTTCGGGGTGCAGGTGACCGCCCTCAGGTACTTCAACGTCTATGGTCCCCGCCAGGCGGTGAGCGAGGAAATGGGCGTCATACCGATCTTCGTCCATAGGGCCCTCCACAACGAACCGTTGACGGTCTTCGGCGACGGCAAGCAGACCCGGGACTTTCTGAACGTGAGCGACGTTGTCTCCGCAAACTTGCTTGCGTTCCTGAGCGAAAAATCGGTCGGGAGGGTGATGAATATCGGCGGCGGGGGGAAGGAAGTCAGCATCCTTGAGCTGGCGCGGACGGTGATAGCCCTCTGCGATTCCAAATCTGAGACGCGATTCGGGCCGCCAAAGCCTGGCGACATAAGGAGACTAGCCGCCGACAGCTCG
>JAPCJP010000102.1 GCA_027886885.1 Nitrososphaerota archaeon
GATAGCAAATGACGGCCTCAGGATGTGGTGTGTCCGGGATGCCTTCTGTTACCACTTGCACACCACCCGGAACTTCCTCGTGGGGAGGGTTGACCCCGAGGTGATCTATGTCAGTTCCAGAGCGGTCGAGAGGTTGCGGTCTGAACCCTGAAGGACGATTATTGATTTTGCGGTGACAGCGCTACCTAGTGGGGCCCGAGCGGCGTGGTAAATGATGCCCCTGAGACGGGATTCACTCGGACCTGCCCAATCTTCCCTATCCAGCAATCACAAGGGATAAAACTGATGCGCAATCCCATCCCCTATGTGGACGGCAAAGGGTTGGTAAAGACAAGATTCGCCCGGTGCAACTAGGTTGAGGTCCGCTGCTCAGATAAGAGTGCGGGGCGAGGCGGGGCGACCGCTGACTCTCTCGGACTTTTGCGGACTGTTTGGCGCTGAACCCGAGTCATTTACGGGGGGGCAGGTCAAGGCGATAACAACGAAGGACGGCTTCAGGGTGTCGGACCTTGGCCAGGCCGAGACAGAAGGGGTCATGATTGACGTCCTGAAGAAGACTAACTCCCCGGAGCTCACGGTGGCGGGGGACGCCGGCTCCAACTCTCGCTGGGAGCGAGGCTGGGCGGAAAACTTAGCGGAGTTCGACCCTTCCGGGGGTTTCGAGACGCTGCGGCCGAAATATGTGAGGTCGAGGCAGCCGGTTAGGCTCTACCAGAAGTTCGTCATGCCGCAGAACCCGGACTTTGAGTACGAGTGGTACAAGATCTTCCTGGAATATCTGGCTCGGCAGTACATGGGGGATGCCGGCACCATCTACGAGTTCGGATGCGGGTCGGGGTTCAACGTAGCGTTCTTGTCCCAGCTGTTCCGAAACAAGAAAAAAGTCTGGGGGACGGACTGGGCACAGTCGTCGGTCAAGATCATCGACAGGATGGCCCATGGGGGCTACAACGTAGAGGGCCGGATGTTCAACTTCTTCGAGCCAGATGAGTCATTCAGGCTCGACGAAGGCGCGGTCGTGCTGACCGTCGGGGCGCTGGAGCAGACCGGAACGCGGTACTTGCCGTTCCTCAACTACCTGCTCGAGCAGCCGATAAGCCTCTGCATCAACATAGAGCCGATCGTGGAGTGGTATGATCAGAGCAAGCTGGTCGACTATCTGGCGGTGTTGTTCCACGAGAGGCGGAAATACATGTCGGGCTTCCCCGAGACGCTCGAAGGGTTGGAGAAGAAGGGAGAGCTATCCCTGGTCAAGCAGAAGAGGTCGTACTTCGGAAGCCTGTACATCGAGGGATACTCTCAGAACATCTGGAGACCTCAGCGATGAAAGACTCACTCGCCGACAAGAACGTCCTGGTCAGCGGAGCGTGCGGTTTCATAGGGGCTCACCTCACGGAGAGGCTGTTGGCTCAGGGCGCGTCGGTGTACGCCTTGGACAGGCCGGAGGCCTTCCAAAGCAGGCGCTCCGATAGTCCCCGCTACTTCCCTCTCGCTCTCGACATAACGCAGGCCCTGAACATCGCGCCGGACACGAAGTTTGACGCGGTTTATCACCTGGCGGCGATAGCCTCGCCGGGGGTGTGCGAGCAGGAACCCGCGAAAGCGTTCCTGACGAACGTGCTGGGAACATACAACGTCCTGAGGTTCGCCCTCAAAGCGGAGGCCAAGAAGGTCATCTTCCTCTCCTCGGCGCACGTCTATGGAATCAGCCCGAAGTATATGCCGACGGCGGAGGTCCATCCTTTGGCGCTGCTGGACAACTACACCACGACGAAGGTGCTCGGCGAACGGCTCTGCAGCCTGTTCTACGACAACCACCACTTGCCGTACCTGACATTCAGGCTCTTCAACTCCTTCGGGCCTGGACAGCCGTCCGGCTACTTCATCCCTGACATGATAGCCAAGGCCAAGTCAGGGCGCATCACGCTCAAAGGAAGGGAAGTGACGAAGGATTTCATCTACATCGACGACGTAGTAGACGCCCTCATCAAGGGCGCCGTCTCCGACTACGTGGGAGAGCTAAACATCGGGAGCGGGAAGCAAACCGAACTGGGTTACGTCGCCAAGTACATCGCCGACAAGATGGGTGCCAAGATAGACTTCGACGACAGCAAGGTGGCGGGCCCCACGAGGATGCAAGCTGACAACACCCGAGCGAGGAAGATCCTGAACTGGGAGCCAAGGACCACGCTGGAGCAAGGGTTGAACGCGACGATTCCTTCGTGATCCATTTGACAATGAAGCTCGTGGGTTCGCAACCTTTCGGGCCTGTCGGAGGGTTGGTTCCCGAGAGCGTTTTCGCAGAGCACGAACGACTCTTCCCCCAAGTCTCAATAGACATCATCGTGCTTCGGGGCAGAAGCTTCCTTCTGGTCAGAAGGAGTTCGAAGAACAGCACTGGGCGGGGGCTTTGGGCCACGGTGGGGGGGCGGCTGCGCATGAACGAGACCCTCGAAGACGGGGCGGTACGGATACTCGATCGGGAAGCGGGAATCACGGCCGACAAGTCATGCTTGGAGGTCGTGGGGGTCAGTCAGTACTTCGACAAGGAGGTCCATTGCGTGAGCGTGGTGTTCAAGACAAAGGTGCTCTCGAGATCGGTGGTCCTCGACGAGACGAGTTCGGAATCCGGTTGGTTCACGCGTGAGTCTTGTCCGGCCTCGCTGATCCCGTTCTACAGGAAAATGCTGAGGCTGGGAGGGCTCGACATAGGGCCGTACGGCCGGAGCGAAGAGTAGAATGGACCTGGGACTCAAAGGCAAGTCCGCACTCATCAGCGGCGGCACACACGGAATTGGTCTGGCCATCGCGGACCTCCTGAAGGAGGAGGGATGCAAGACGTTTGTGTTCGGAAGGTCCAAGGAGAAGCTCGACGCGAGCGGCCATGAAGGAATCTTGTATGACGCCCTGGAAGGGGAGCGAGGCAAGGCATTCTCCGCGCTCCCCAAGTGTGACATCCTCATCAACAACGCCGGCGGCGGCGGCAGGTGGGGTAAATCGGTGCTAGAGACGCCGATCGAGGTCTGGGACCAGGTCTACAACAAGAACGCAAGAATCGCGATGCTGCTGACCAGGGCGGTCCTCCCAAGAATGGTGAAGAACAAGTGGGGCCGCGTCGTGACGATTTCATCAATCTATGGAAAGGAGGCCGGAGGCAGGCCCTGGTTCAACGTGGCGAAGTCGGCAGAGATCAGCCTCATGAAGTCCCTCTCCCAGGACGACACCTTCGTCCGCAAGAACATAACCTTCAACACCATCTGCCCGGGGCACATCCACGTGGGAGGGAAGGCGGACGAGGATGACCTCGAAGCTCTGCCGCTCGGCCGAATGGGCGCCGCGTCCGAGGTGGCGAGCGTAGCC
>JAPCJP010000103.1 GCA_027886885.1 Nitrososphaerota archaeon
AGGTCGAGGGCATGATAGTCTATCACCGCAACGAGTCGGGCAAGAGGTACTCCTTCCTCGACGACCCGCAGTACCCGGACGCGATACAGGGCTATTCGAGGATAGCCTCCATCGCCGACCACGCCTACTACCTCCTGCCCCCCAGCGGGAAGCTTACCGCCCCCGACGGGGAGCTCGCTGTACTCCTAAACTCGTTCAACCTTCAGGGGACTATCGAGGAGTTCGCCGGAGGCCCCTCCGCCGATGCCACCAAGGCTGCGTTCAAGGGTCTTACCCTCGCAAACTACCCCGTCGACAAGAGGACTCGCGACTCGTCGGTGCTCGACCTCTCGAGCGTCGGGACGCCGCCAGGAACGCCGGAGGGTGCTCTGGTATTCGTGGACAGGGCGTTCTCCGTGAAGGGGGTCGGCACGGTCGTCCTCGGTTTCATACTCTCAGGGAAGGTATCGGTCCACGACAAGCTCCGGGCAATCCCAAGCTCACCCGAGAAGCTCGTCGAGGTGAAGGGGATACAGGTGAACGACGAGGACCATGAAAGCGCCGGCAGGGGAGTGCGGGTCGGGCTCTCGCTGAAGGGCGTCGACGCAAAGGAGCTCGACAAGGTCTCGTGGTTGGACGACGGCTCGTTCAAACTGACAGACAAGGTCGCCTTCGACTTTCACCAGAGTTCCTATTACAAGCAGCCCATCGACGGGAAGAGCCTGCACGTGCAGATGCCCGGAGAGTTGTTGATGGCGAAGGTCGCAGCGTCGGCCTCAGGTTTCACCGCATCGGTCCCGCATCAGGTCCCGGTGTGGAGTGGGATGCGGCTGGCAGTGATAGACCTGAACGGCAAGGGGCTCCGCGTCGCAGGCGGCGGCACGGCCCAGGTTTAGGACTAGCCCTGTCTCAGGCCTTCGTCCAGTCGCTTGAAGTTTGCCTCAAGAGTCGTGAACTTCTTGTCGAGCATGTCGAGCCTCGACGAGACGCCCGTCTTCATCGTGTTGAGGTCGGTCCTCATGGAGCTGAGCTCCGTCTTGATGTTGGCGAATTTGGCGTTCTGGTCCTCCATCATGGCCTCGAACTTCGAGTTGCTCTCTCCCCTCGCCGTCCGAGCGTATTCCTCCATCCTCTTCATCTGAGACTGAGATTCGGCAATCAGTCCCTCGAGCCTTTCCAGGCTCTTCTGTATCATAGGAATCGACATGCAGCGCAGGATTTGGGCTTCGCGTTATTTAACCTATGTAGACGGCTCTAGCTGGACGGCTTTGGCGCGGCAGCTACCTGCAGATTCTCGAAGACGACCTGTTTCAGGAGGTCCGCCATCTTGAGCGGTTCCGAGTGCTGCCAGACGTTCCTGCCGACGGCGATGCCCGTCGCACCTGCGTCGATGGCGCCCCTGACCTGACTGAGGAATGCGTCGTCGGTGGCCGCCTTCGGCCCCCCGGACATGAAGACCTTGGTCTTTCCAGCGGCCTTGGTCGCCCAGGAGAAGCTCTGGGTGTCACCGGTGTACTTTATCTTCGCGGCGTCCGCTCCGAGCTCAAGAGCGGCCCTGGCCGCATAAGCCACTACGTCCTTGGCCGTGTCGTTGGCGATGGCACCGCCACGCGGGTAGACCCAGGTTATCGCAGCGAGGCCCCTCTCGTGTGCCTCCTCCTGGATCCTGCCGAACTCTGCGAACATCTCCGCTTCGTGGGCGCTCCCCAGGTAGATGGTGTATCCGACCGCCTTGGCCCCGAGGGAGAGGGCGTACTCGACCGAACAGGTCTGCTTCGAGATTGGTTCCCCCTTGACCAGAGCCGACTTGCCGTTCACCTTGACTATTAGCGGGACCTTGCCGTCGTAGTACCTCTCTGCCACTCCCTTTTGTAGCGCGATTCCGTTGAACCCGCCCCTGGACGCGATATCGACGATGAACGCCGGGTCGATGTTGCGGTTGTCGAAGTCGGCAGATGGGCCGTGTTCCAATCCCTGGTCATAGGCCAGGATCATGCTCTTACCGTTCCTCAAGAATGGGTCCATGAGGTTGGGGGTGAATCTCTTAGAACTCGTCAAACGGGACACGTAACGGATTTATGGCCCTCCGCTGGCATTTAAAAACGAAGCGAAGTGTCAACAAGCCTAGGTACCTATCTGACACGGGCGGGCGTCCCCGGGGACCTCTCCTCCGTGCTGCTCGCGGTCGCAAATTCTAGCGTGAAGGTGAGCGACCAGCTGCCCTTCAGCGCCGCGCTGACGACGAACGTCAATCCCTCGGGCGAGAGGCAGACGGAGATAGACATCTTCGCCAACGACGAATTCGCCGCCTCCCTTCTCGCTACGGGCTCGGTGGCCGAGGTAGCGTCGGAGGAGATGTCCGAATCCAAGAAGGGCAGCGGCAAGGTCCACGTGGCCATGGACCCTCTCGACGGCTCTTCCAACATCTCCACCAACAACCCGCTCGGTAGCATCTTCGGCTTCTACTCCGGGGCTCTGCCGTGTTCCGGGCTCCTCCTGAGGGGTGCGGCTTACTTGACCTACGGGCCGATGCTCACCCTCACCTTCTCGACCGGGGCAGGCGTCGCGAGGTTCGTGGCCGTCCGGGGCGCCGATGGCTCGACGGAGTTCACTCTCCTTGAGGATAAGATCATGATCCCCTTGAAGGGCGAGGTCTTCGGTCTGGGCGGCCCGCGCAACGACTGGGTCGAGCCAGTGGAGCACTTCGTCTCTTCCATGGAGGCCAGGGGGCTAAAGCTGAGGTATGGTGGCACCTTCGTCGGTGATTTCAACCAGGTCCTCGGTTACGGAGGCATCTTCGGCTATCCCTCACTGAAGAAGAAGCCGAAAGGCAAGCTCCGGATCCTCTATGAGGCTGCGCCCATGGCATACATCATGACCCAGAGCGGGGGCTACGCCTCGGACGGTCACGGGGATGCGCTGCTAATCGAGCCGACCTCGCTCGCCGACACTACCCCGATCTATCTTGGCAGCCCTGAGCTCGTCTCCGAGCTGGATTCGCTGATCAGGGCCAAAGACCTAGGGTCTTGACGGCGTCCGCGACCCTTCCAACGGCCACGATCATCGCGCCCGTCCTCATCGAGACCTGGTGCTTCGTCGTTTCCGCGTGGGTTCCCCTGAAGGCCGACGTTATCTTGGCCTCGAGCTTGGAATTGACCTCTTCCTCGGTCCAGTAGTACCTCTGGAGGTTCTGCACCCACTCCAGGTAGCTCACGATTACCCCGCCGGAGTTCGCGAGGATGTCCGGAATCAGTAGCACCTTGTTGGCGTCGAGGACCTTGTCAGCCTCGGGCGTCGTGGGACCGTTGGCGCACTCGGCGATTATCTTCGCCTTGACCCCCTTTGCGATGTCCTTGG
>JAPCJP010000104.1 GCA_027886885.1 Nitrososphaerota archaeon
GCGATCGAGACGGCAAACCCCGATTTTGCATGGATCCAGTTCCTCTTCGTGAAGTCAAGCTACGGTTCGGAGCTGGTCAGGCTCAAGAACTCGATACACAAGGCCAAGATCGCAATAGAGCAGCCGAGCATCGACCTGGTCAGCGGTCAGGAGCGTGACAGGCGGGAACTCCATCGCGACTTCTACAGGCAGGCCGACGCCAGGATGAAGAAGGTCGATGATATCGCATCCAAGCCAACCGTCACGATGGCAATACAGGGGATGTGGGTCGCCGACAGCGACTCGAAATCCATCGGCACCCTCCCTTTCGACCACTGCTCAGATGAGCACGACAGCCTCGCTATCTTCCAGTATCGCGACCCCAGGATGCTCCTCGAACTCATCGACAGGAGGATGGTCGAAGACATATCGGACTATCTTATGCGCTACACCGGGTCGAGATTGGAGCCACCCTCTTTCATCGTCACTCCCGAGGAGCTGACGTCGTACATCCACCTTCCTTCGGGTGAAGAGGCGGAGTCTCTCCTTCATTCCTTGCAGTGGGGAGCGTCGAAGAAGGCATTTGGGAAGGGCCAGCTGGGGGGTCAACAGCCGGCTTATTCCGGTGGCCCACCTACGGTTCCAGCGCAGCTCGTAAAGGTCGGGGAAGTCCCGAGAACCAAGGAGATCCTCGATGACAGTAACGTGCTGCCTTTCAACCATCTCGCATCACCGACGGTCAGGACGTTCGAGATTGTCTACCACAGCGGGAAGACCGAGATACTGCTCTCGGCAAAGACGCTCAACGACATGGGAAGATATGCGGACCTGTTCAGTCAGGTCTACGGGGAGCTGGAACTCGTGAAGGCTGACCCCAATCCAGCCTTTCTTCGGGAGCTTCCCGAGATAGTCATGCATTAGGCGCACTCCGAGGTTTGCTTCTGGAGCTGCCCTCCATTAAAAGCGGGGTGACACTTTGGGTCTGTGAACACAGTAATCGGCGAAGAGGACGTAATCTCCCACTCGCTCTTCATCGGGTCAACGGGAGCCGGGAAGACCAACGCGCTGCTGTACTGGCTGCGCAGGCTGTTCTCCGACAGGGGAGACCTTGCCCTTGTCCTGATCGACCCGCACGGCGACGCCGCCGTGGACCTTGTCCGAGTCATCCCCAAGTCCATGAGGGACAGAGTCACTATACTCGACCCATCCTATGTCTCGTTCGGGCTCAACCCGCTTTCGCTACCCGCTGGAGCAGAGGGCGCGAACAAGGTCCAGATTCTCCAGACGCAGGTGGAGGAGCTGTCCGCCCTCCTATCGGACGTCTTCAACACAGACGCGACTACAGCGCCTAGGCTCATGTGGATCTTCAAGGGGGCGCTGTACTACCTTTACACCCTGAGCGACAACCCGACATTCAAGGACCTCTACCGCATACTGGTCGATTTCATCTCGCTTCCGAAGAACTCGATAGAGTCGATGCTGTTGTCGGGCGAGCTCAAAGACGAGATCATCAGAAGCACGATAGATGCCATCTCCAAGCTGCAGAAGGACGCGTTCGCGCCGGTAGTGAACAGGATATCGAACTTCGTCCTCCCTCCCCAGTCAATCACATCGAGGACGTTCTGCTCCAGGGCTAGCAAGCTGGACTTCGACGAGATGACCACGCCTGGTAGGCTCACGATCTTCAGGCTGACCAAGTCGCTCCCGTACGACTTTCGGAGGCTAATCGCCGCGTCAATCGTAATGAGGTTCTACTTCGCCGTGGAGAAGAGGGCCGCGAGGCTTGAGAGAGCCGGGGAGCCGTCATCAGCCAGGACCCCGATAATCCTCGCAATGGATGAGTTCCAGAACATCAGCGATCTGAAGCTGCTCGACACCATCCTCTCGGAGTCGAGGAAGTACGGCCTCTACCTCTGGATCGTGAACCAGAACATCCGGCAGATACGGGAGCAGCTCTACAGCGCGATATCGGGCAACGTGGGGCCGATATTCTGCTTCCGGGTGGGACCCGACGACGCCTCGAAGATGGCCGAGCTCATCTCCCCTCGTTCGAAGGAGAGTGTCAGGGACGCGCTGATCTCGCTGCCCGATTACACGTGCGTGGTGAGGAAGAGGCCGCACGGGGAGGACGTCGCCGTCAAACCGCTGATCCTAGCTCCCTTCCCCAAGCTCAGCGAGCCCCTGTGCGAAGGTCTGGACGTGATCGATTACATGAAGGGCGAGATGGAGGAGAAGTACGGAGGCGCTCAGGAGGCGATGGACCTCGTCTACAAGAGCGCCCACGAGCTGATCATGGGGTCGGGACGGAGCGGCAAGGACAAGTCGAAGGTCAGGTTCCTGCCCGTCCACTGGAAGATACTGACGACCGGGTACCTCAAGCTCACGTCCGACGAGTACTCGCTCGAGTTCTCTCGCCTGAGGTCAGACTTGTTCACGAAGTACTCCTGGCTCACCTCCACCGTCCACATGGCCGCCAACGAGCTGGTGAACCACGGCTACCTGACCCAGACGTTCGAGTACCAGCCGTACGTGATGAAGGGGAAGGACGTGTACGGGAACGCGATAATGGTCCCGCCCGACCCCGCCGTGATGGACGACGTGGAGAGGTCGAAGACGGTGATCTATCATCTGACGCCGGACGCGCTCGACTGGTTCCAGACCAAGCCGGGCCCCTCGAAGGTCGGGGACCCGAAGCACGTCAGGGTGATAGAGAAGCTGCTCAAGGAGGAGTTCTGGACAATGGGATACTTCTGCGTCGTCGACTGGGGCGAGAAGCACCATGAGACGCCGGACATCGCAGTCCTCCAGCCGAAAATCATCGAGGTCGAGGACAAGAGGGGGAACAAGTCGAGGGTGCCCGATCCATACAACTGGGACTACTCGACTGCGATAGCGGTCGAGGTGGAGATGTCGCCGCAGAAGAGCAAAGAACAGCTCCTGAAGAACTACGGCAAGAACAAGAGGGGGTACGCCCAGATCAGGTTCGTGGCTACCTCAGAGAACCATGCGCAGCAGATCCGTGAGATACTGGGCGAGGACTGGATGTTGCGGGACCCCGAGAAGCTCCAGGTGAAGGTTGTGAATTTCGAGGACCTGAACAAGATTGAACCGGGCAACGCGGAGGAGTTGGAAGGCAGCCAAGAAGGACAATCCAAGCAGAGCCTGGGCAAAGCTGAGGAGTTCGTGTTGTCCCTCGTCATTGCCGGCGGCTACACGAGCAGGGAGGAGCTTGCGAAGAAGTGCAGTGATGCGGGGCTCGACGTGGGTGAGAGGTCGGTCTCTAGGTATCTGAGGAATCTGACCGAGGCAGGACTCCTGAAAAGGGTGGGGAACGGTT
>JAPCJP010000044.1:0-663 GCA_027886885.1 Nitrososphaerota archaeon
AGAGTTCAACCCAACCACACAACAACCGGGTTGGGCATCCCAGTGGCAGGACTTCAGCGGAGGGAGATATGAAGGTGCCACAGGCGTGGCCGTTAGTCCGGATGGCGCTTCAATATTCGTCACGACAAATGACTATAGTGTGAGCGTCGGTTCACCAGGCAGTGGCCTCGCAAGCGCGTCATTTCTCGTAGAGTTCAATGCGAATGGCGATCTCCTCTCTTACGCAGGACAGCCTTCCTGCTTCGTCGTTGTCCCAAAGACCCAAGTCGACGTATATTGTAACATAAGTTTCTTCGCAGGACTGTCAGTGGTCGCTGGCGGAGGGGGCGCCTACGCTGTCTACGTGGACGGAGCCCACGGTTTCTACCTTCCTAACGCCGGCAATGGATTAAGCTCTCAGATTCAATACCTTGCAGACTATTCTGCGACTGCGGCGGGAATCACGATGAGCTGGTACACCGACATGGCCCCACTCGTCGAGAATGGCATCTCGATGTCCCCCACGTCGATCGCCGTTTCCAACGGCTTCGTGTATGTCAGCGGTGGATATCAGCCTGCAAATGTGGATAACAACATCTGTTCAACCGGTCTTAGTCTGTTGGAGCTACTGAGCATAGCTTCCTTCTTCGTGGAACTAGCGACCGCCGAAGCTGTCGTTGACGC
>JAPCJP010000044.1:673-13187 GCA_027886885.1 Nitrososphaerota archaeon
GACGCGATTGCGGTCGCAGCCGGGGAGGGGGTTCATGAGACCCTAGACGAGATCTGGCAAGGCATCTGCGCCGCCGCATTCCAATCATCTTTTATCCCGTATGTGGCCCAATTCAACCCACAGGCCGCGAAGCCCGGGAATGAAGTGTGGGATCGCACCCTTACCTGGAATCCGCCGGTCGTTGTCGGGGAGTTCACCGCGGAGGATTCACAGATAACAGCACTGGCCGCATATCCAGGAGGAGGTGTCTATGCAGTTGGAGATACAAAGAACACCGAGGGAGGAGGTCAATTTCCCCTTCAGCAAGGGATGTCCATCACATGGATTACCCAGCAGGGAGGGCTCAAGCTTTCAGAGGTAATCGGGAGCAACGCCGGGTTCTCAATCTATGCCAACGCCGTGCAAGTCGGATCGACGGGGGCGGTCTACGTGGGAGGGAGCGAGACGGGTTCCACGGACGAGCAGGACTTCCGGGCTGTATCAGTTGGAAACTTCGGCGCAGCGTCGGCTCCGGCACTTTGCATAAAGTGCGCGCCCTCAGTCGAGCCACCAGCCGGATACGTACAGACCTTCGTGACTATCGCGTCGGCCTCGACCGTCGCGCCCGTCCCATTGACCTTCCTCCAGGTCTTCTCGCCTCCTGTCGCGGTAACATTGACACCGAAGCTCGCAGCGTGGGGAAGTGTCACCCCATCTGGCCAACTCATGGTATTCGTCGGCACCGATATTGCACTGAGCGCGAACCCGAGCGGGCTGACATGCGGCCTCAGGATAGCTAACTATTGCTTTTTGGATTGGACTAGCTCCTCTCCGCTTGTGACCCTGGGTGATCCCTCCAATCCCCAAACCACTGCCTTCGTCTCCGCCAGCGCAACTTCAGGCGCATCCTTCACGATAACAGGGAACTTTGGGACCTTCGTCCTGTTCACGACTAGCGGCCTGCCCGCTGGCACACAGTGGTCGTTTACATTCGACGGCGTGGCGTATTCGACCAGCTCTGTATACTATGTAATCCCAAATGTGGCATCGGGAGCCCATAAGTTCCAGCTCTCCCCCGTGTATCAGTGCAATCCCGGTGGGTCCGGATGTTCCTACCAGCCCGAGATCAGCGGATTGGTAACCACGTCCTTGCAGACCCTCCAAGTAACGGCGACGACTACCGAGTCTATCACGTATGCAGAGTTTGCGGGAGTCACTTTCCAGCTTACCCTCCAGTCGTCCGTTCCTCCAAGCCTTCAGCCGCAGTTTGCAATATCCGGTTGCAACTCGTCTCCTGCTGCCATTTCGGGTAACGATCAAGCCGTGACCGTTGATGCCGCTGAGAACTGTCCCCTCATAGTCTCGTACTCCAATTCGAACCTACCATCGAACGAGCGTTACGCGTTCTTCGGAGGTTCATCGCAGACTCAGACTTTTACCTGCAACGCAGGCCCCTCGAACAGTCCACCCAACCCGCCAACCGTACTCTGTAACCCGGTTACGATAGTGTATTACTTCCAGGTATCGAACACTCTGTCAGTCTTCTCCTCGCCAGGGAACTTTGCCAATGGGATCAAGATCACCGTGACCGGCACTCAATATGCCGGAGCGGGCAAGGCATTGTGTTCCTTTGCTCCCTTGAACACTGGCACTCAGTCCTGCTCAGCTTGGAGCGACTACGACACGGCGATTGTCTTTCCCGTTGCCTCCTCGAACAACCCCGTTTCCACTCGCTGGTTGGGTACCGGCCAAACCAGCTTCCTCCCGCTTTCCGGTGGCAATCCCTATTCGGTGATTTATGATGAACAGTTCCAAATAACATTCAATGTGTCACCAGTCGGGAGTGGGGCAACGACCCCCGCCGGATCGAACGTGTGGGAGAACGACGGCTCACTAAACGTCAAGGCAACTCCAAAAGTGGGCTACTCCTTCTCCCAGTGGAGCAGCAACACGGCCTCGATTACTTTCCTTTCAGCGTCTTCTGCCACGACCGTTGCCTCATTGATGGGTCCGGGGACAATCACGGCAGACATCCCGACTAACACGGGGCTGACTCTGGCCGCGTCGACAGGTCAGATTGTTGTCGGCAATTCGGTTACCTTCACTGCCATTCTCAAGTCTCAGTTGGGCGGTGCGATTTCGGGGGCCTCCATTACCTTCTATGACAAGACCGATTCGAACATAATCGGTACTGGCATCACCTCCTCCACCGGCGCTGCCACGCTGACCTACTTTCCGCCCCACGGGGGCTCTTTCACCTACAACGCGCAGTACGCTGGAACGGGTGTCATTTCCCCCGCAGCCTCAAATGCGGTGACCGTCGGGATCTTCGACTTCGCGATTTCAGTGGGACCCAACAGCGGGACCGTCAACCCTGGAGGCCAGCCCTCTCCTTCGCCGACGGTTACCGTTTCGTCTCTCGGTGGCACGTTCCAGGACGTGCAGTTCACGATAGCGGTCTCGCCAACCGGGCCCACAGCGACCCTCTCACAGAACAACTGCAACTCTGCCTGTGCGCTCCCTCTCTCCCTTACCACAGCAGACTCGACCCCGGTGGGGGAGTACGTCGTGACTGTGACAGGGACCGTTACCGCGGCAGTCTCCTTGGTCCACTCGGTGACCTACATGCTCTTTGTTACCAACCCGACGACCCTCACATTGTCGGTCGCTCCGAATAACGTACAGACGGGCTCGCCGGTGACGTTTACCGCTACCCTGGACTTCGGGGCAAATCTGCCCGTCTCGGGCGAGAGCGTCGCATTCTACCCGCTGGGTTCGACGACGAGCATCGGGTCCGCGAACACCAATGCTGCTGGCATTGCCACGCTGAACTACTTCGAATACTTCTCGGGCAGCATCGATTACGACGCGGTCTTCGCGGGTGATAATGCCTACGGTCCCTCAACTTCCGGCGTCGTCCTAGTTACGATTACGACTCCCCCGCCCTTCGAGTTCTCCTTCACGGTGGGACCCTTATCAGTGACCACTGGGCAGGGCGGATCGGGCTACGTCGCCCTTTCAGTCAACCTGGTCCAAGGAGGAGCCAACGCCGTCACTTTCACCTCGAGCGGGACCCCAGCTGATTCCACGGTCGCTTCGGGGATCTGCACACCCGCTCCTACTTGCTCCTTGACGCTGCCCATAAGTGTACCCAACGACGTGCCTCCGGGTTCGTACTCAGTGACTATAACCGGCAAGGGAGGAGGCGCTACCGAGACTCAGACCTTTACTCTGAACGTGGTCTCGACCAGTTCATTGTTGGTGCAATCGTGCACCAATAGCTCGACGACGCCGGTGATCAGCCTGTCGTGCCAGCTCCCGATGGGGGTCAACCCGAACGATATGATCATCGTGGAAGTGTTCGACCCCAGCGGTGCCGCAGGCCTCGCCTACGACAGTCAGGGGGGCACCTTCAACCTCCTCAGTGACTTGAGCGTTCCCGGTGGCTCGGGAGCCAGCCTGAGTTTGAGCTATGGCTTTGACCCGCGGGGAGGTTTCGACACCTTCACGGCCGAGACCACCCAGGGGTCGAGTCCAATCACCATCGTCGTCCATGAGCTATCGACCGTAGGCAATGTGATCTCGAGTTCCACGGGGTCAGGGGCTTCCACCACTCCTTCGGTGACCTCCTACACTCCGACGGCGGCATCGCTGGTCTACTCCTTCCTCGTCGCCTCCCCATCGGCCGGTCTCGCAGCAGACTCGGGGCCCGGGTATGCCATGATGTCTCAATTCCCAGGTTTCCTCGGAGAGGAGCTCCAAGCCTCTGCTCCTGGGTCCCCGACCACATCGCCATTCCAGCTTTCCTCGTCCGAGAACTGGGCTGAGTTCTCCGTGTCGCTTCTCTATGGGCCTCCGTTTGCGATCCTGCAACCGATATCTCTGCTCGCCGGGCAGTCAGGCGTCTCCCCGCAGACCTTCACGCTGACTGGTTGCGGCGCCACGCCGTCTACGATCCTGGGCGACGGCCAGCTCCACGACATAGCTGCAACTGCTTCCTGTACTATGACTATCACAGGGCCGAGCACCACCTATACCCGGTACATGCCGGTTAGCACGCAAGTGACCACATGCATCGGCAGGTTCTCCGGACAGCCTTCTACTCCTCTGTGGACCTGCGGCGCGTTCGCCGGCGACGCGTACTATTACCAGCTTCTGAACTGGTATCAGTTTGTGCCGTCATCTCCATCCACGTGGGATGCCCGCTATGTTCCGGAGGTGACCGGGACATCCCTCGGCGCTTCGGGCTCAGGGATCTGCGGTGTTGCTACGGTCTCAGGAGGTGGAGCTGTCTCCTGCGCCGGTTGGTCTGACTCCGCAACTGCCGTTTCCTTCCCGAATGCCGTGAGCAGCTGGATTGGCCAGGCCCCTCTCGCCTTCACATCTACCACGGGGGACAACACCTATTCGGTCAACTACAAACTTGCCACGGGCACTGCCGTGGTCCAGACCTGCGACGCCTACGCGCCTTCGGGCGTTCAAGAGCCGACTCTGACCTGCACCCTTTCAAAGACTGTGACCAAAGGCGACCTGATAGTGTTGGAGATAGTCGATGTCGGACCATACGTTTCCGATAGCATGGGCGATAGCTACTCATTCCTCGCAACCCAGACCCTTTCAACCACCACCTACGACGTCTTCTTCTATGCTGCGACCGCGCAATCCAGCGGTACGGACA
This sequence comes from Nitrososphaerota archaeon, assembly GCA_027886885.1. Taxonomy (GTDB): domain Archaea; phylum Thermoproteota; class Nitrososphaeria; order Nitrososphaerales; family Gagatemarchaeaceae; genus Gagatemarchaeum. The sequence continues at coordinate 5,331 of JAPCJP010000044.1, forward strand.
CTGTCACTCTGCACGGACAAGGCAACTACCCTAGCATCATCGTCAACGAACTCAGCGGGGGGGCCACACCGGGAAGCTTCGAGGAAGCCTATGGCACCTCGGCATCTCCTTCGGTCCCGAGCTACACGCCCTCCCCGGGCTCGGTGGTCCTAGCCGCGGTCTTCGTCTCGGGAGGAGGGACCGCCTCTGCCGGCTCTGGATACACATTGGTCACCCAGACCACATCCCTCTCTGACGAGTATGCGCCATCACCTGGCGCCACCACATCTCCCTTCCAGCTGGGCACTTCGGCGAGCTGGGGCGAGATATCCTTCTCATTCAGCCAAGCCGCGACCTCGAGCGGCTCGGTGACGCAGACATGTTTCGAACAGCCTACCTCCGGGACGAGCTCATCCTGCACATTCACCTCGCAGGTCACAGCCGGACAACTGCTGGTGGTCGAGGTGGAGACGAATCAAGCGGTGACGGTGAGCGACACCCTGGGCGATTCCTTCACCTTCGTGACCAGCACCTGCGCGTGCGACAACGGAGTTGCCATCGCCGCGCTCTCCGCGTACTATGGCACGGCGAAAGCCACGGGCGCGGTGACTATCACGGTCTCGGGGGGATCGATTGCCTACGGGATGGTCGCACACGTGCTCAGCGGTGTGTCGACCCTGGACTCGTTCTCCACGGGCGGTTATGTCTGGGGCTCTGTGCCCCCCTCCTTCGGCTCGACCGTCGCTTCCTTCTCGCCTCCCTCCGGCTCGTTCGTGTTGGCGGCGACTGAGCAGTATGGCTCAACACTGGCACTCGGGGCCGGTCCGGGTTTCACTCTCGAGGGCAACTACGCTCTCACCTATTCCCTGGGTGACGAGTACGGTTCGATGACCGGGAGCACCGTCTGTCCCACCTACTTCCCTACTACTCTCAACAACGGTTATGCGACCACCTACATATGGTCGGAAATCGCCATGGCCTTCTCCTAGGCGGCCTCGCCTCTGATCAGCAATCCGTGTTCGAATGTCGCGTGGGAACCCTGGGGTACCCATGTTAGGATGGGCCTGAACTTGGGTGCTCTTGAGCGTCGCCGTGCTGAGAGGATCGAGGGCTAAACAGTTCCGAACGCGCGCCTCGCGACCGGTTTGTGGTCGCCGTCACCCTTGAATCGCTCTTCGGCCCAGATGTTTGCGCGCTCGTGGTATCCGTACATCTCCCAGTATCCGTCCCGGTATTCCGGGATGAACTCGATCTCTCCCAGCCACTTGGCGCTCTTCCAACCGTACAGCTGAGGCATGAAGGGCCTCGCGGGGAACCCCTGCTCCGGCAGGAGCGGCTTGCCGTTCATCCTGAGGGCGACGATGGAGTCCTCCTCGACCGCATCCTCAAGGGGGACTGGTGCGGTGTAGCCGTCATAGCAGTGGAACATCACCCAGGTCGCCTCTGGTCGGACCTGTGCCATCTCCGCGAGCAGCTTGATCGAGACACCATCCCAAGTCGGGTTCTCTATACTCCAACGGGTGACACAGTGAAACGATTTGACGTAGCTCTTCATAGGGAGTTGGTTGAACTCGTCGTAGGTGAACTCGAGAGGCTTGTTAACAAGCCCCGTGACCTTCAGTTTCCAATCGCTGGCGTTGATCTTCTGGTTGCCGTTCGCTGAATAGATAACGTAGCGCTTGCCCCAGACCTGGCCCGGCGGGAGGACGTCGCGGTGCTGCGGGGATGCCTGCGCGGTTGTTGGAGCGTCGGGACTTGCCTCTCTTTCGCCCCCAAGGATTTTCTTGAATATGGCCGACAACGCTATCTCCAATTCCCAACACTCTTTCCCTGCATAATACTGTTTCCGTTTTTCTACCGCCCAATCCTGAAGTTGGGCTAGACCGTTCTAGGACACTTTCGTCCACTTCTGGGAAAACATGGGGATGGGCGGGGCCATTACGGCGCCCGCTCAATGATTCAGTCACTCTCGCTAGGAGAGTGGGTTTCCGTTGACGACGTTGAAGTATAGGAAGAGGTTGGAGTTGGCTGGAGAGCTCTCTGCCACCATCGTCACTCCGGGTATGAGCACCTGTGCGGTTACTCCCCCGAAGGTCTGGTAGATGGGGTTGGACTGGAGCGTGTTGGCGCTGGCCGTTGCACTGGAGTTTGTGTTTAGGGCCGCTTCAATGGCGCTGATGCTGTTGAGACAGTTGCCTGTAGGGTTGGCGAGGTTGGACTGGACCACCTGGGTGCACTGGCCGGTAATCGCGTTGGGCATGATGTTGGGGTCGAACACAAGGACCGTCACCATGTACCACGGGATGTATTGGTTGCCGATGTAGCCCACGACGTGGTCGTGCGCTGGAGTGGGTAGGACTCCCTCGGGCAGGCCGAACACCCCGTTGGTGATGTTCAGGTGTTGCTCGACTGCCGTAAAGTCAGGAGAGTAGATGTACGTGGGGTGGAACGGGCACGAGGAATTGCTGCCTCCTGCTCCGCAATCGGTGACGATGGTCTGGTTGTCGAAGACGGGGTATCCTTGCGAGGTCGCACCTAGCGCCGGGACACCGAAGATCGAGAGTCCGGCATAGGCTGGGACCAGGACGAAGACCGGGAGGGCGCCCGAGACGGCGCTTGCGTTGCCGGCTCCGACCTCACAGCTCGTGTTGCTCTCGCTCGCGTTGAGCCCGAGCGATGCGATGGATGGCGTGCAGGTGTAGTTCTCGTTGTAGCCGAAGACTACTGTCTGGGAGTTGATGAAGCCTCCGCTGATCGCGCTCCGCGTCCCCGAGGGCGCGAGAGTTGTGGTCGAGATGGCGGTCGTTGTGGTGGTGCTTGTGGATGTACTAGTCTTGGCAGAGGTGGTTGCGTAGAGGCCGAATCCTACTGCCGCGATGACGATCAGCACTATGGCTGTCGCTGCGAATATTGTCGTCGAAACTGCTGTCCTTCTTGTATCCTTCATGGAAGCGGCCGTGCTTTTTATTTTGTATATAGGGCGATTCCGACTTTAGACCCAAATCGGGCCCACATTAGCGCGGGCCCAAGATTCCCCGATTTTGGCGCGGGTAAAAAAATTCGAGCTGGGGGACCGTTCCCCCAGACTCCACCTACATTGCTGGGCGTGTGGCCTTCTGGAGCTTCTGGGCAATCTCGGCGGGCACCTCTTGCATGTGGTGCACGTCCATAGCGTGCTTTTTCGTCTTCTGCACGACTTCCTCTGTGGACGAGCCGATGACTCCCCAGGAGCATCCGCACACCCCGGTAAGGTCTGCGATGTACTGAGCCATAATACGTCCAAACCTCTAACTCGATATATCGGTTGGCCGAGTTTACTCCCAAATTAGGCCCGAGATGGGCCGCAGAGGTCTAACGCCAGGTGGACCGTGTGAGCAGGCCTAGCCCGAAGGCCTCGGCTGCGTTCACCGCCGTCAGATACGGAGCGGCTGCTGTGACGATGTCACTGGCGACTGTGGTGTAAAGGACGTACCAGAACACGATGATGACGATGTTCTGGACAAGGAAGAAGACCGCGAAGACCGTCAGGCTCGCTGTGAAGTTGGACCGCACCTTCCTCCAGCTGTCGACATATGCGTAGATCAGCAAACCTACGAGGGCGACGTTGACGAACGCAAACAGCGCAGCAACGTTCATCCAAAAAATATCGAACATTACCAAAGGCCGCAACTCCTCATCTTATTTCTACCTTTTCCCGAATTTGCCCCATATCTCCTCAAGCACCGGCATGTGCTTCTCCACGTAGGGCGTAAGGAAGTACATGGCTCCGTAGGAGCCCGCACCGCTGGTCACCAGGATGTTGTTCTCCTGGAGGATTCTAAGGTGATGTTGGATTGTCTTGTAGTCGAGTTCGAGCCGTTCTCCTATCTTGTTCGCGTTCATGGGCTCGTCCTTCAAGAGCTTGATCATCTGCAGCCGGTTGTGTCCGCCCTTGGTGCCGACCAGGAGATACATGAGCACCCTCTTGAAGGCCGGGTCCACCGAAGTCCCTGAGCCTGACGCCCTACCATCCCAGGTCGGCGCCGCCCGTCGCGCACGCGTGCGGTGCTTGACCGCCCTTGTGAAGAGAGGTTGGCTCAGAATGGTCAAGCTTGGGGCGATACGGGTCATGTGGTACACTGCGACGGTGCCTCTCAATGGCCCCGCGTTTATAAACTGGGTAGCAGTGAATCGGCGCGACTACTTTTTCGTGTCACGGATGTACTCGTCGTAGATGGTCTTGGCCTTGTCCACAGCCAGCCCGGTCCCTTCGACGCCCTTCTCGGTGACCTTGATCTTGTCCATGACGATGATGGTCCCAATCTCTTCTCTCACCTGGACGAGGCCAGGGAAGACCTTGTTGAGCCTCTCTCCGAGCGCCTTGTAGTCGAAGGGTTTGGCGGTAAGCCTGACCTCGCGGACGTTGCTCCCGTTGAGGACGAGCTTGAACACGTTTTCTCCGGCTCCGGTTACCTTGTCCAGGACAAGGTTCAATCCCTCGTCTATCCCCAGGATGACCCCTGCGTACTCCTTACCCTCGGCCGTGATTACCATTACGGGTTTGCCTAGGAAGGCGTTCAGCTCTTCGCCAAATTTGCGGAAGACGAATGTCGACAATTTTCTGGTGAAAGACGAAATTTAGTCCTTTTAGAGCTTTTCCAGCGACCTTGACGCATTCCTAGACGGGGAGCGTCGACCGTGATTCGGCACCCTAATATCGGCCGCGCGGGCCGCTCGTGCGATGAACAGCGGCAGTCTGCCTGAGGCTCAGGCGGCTGAGAAGACCTACCCGGAGCTCAGGTCCTGGAGCCTCGTCCTGGCTGGTATCTCCATCTTGGACATGCTGCTACTCATCGTCCTGGTCACCGAGCACGCCGCTCAGCCGGCTTTGGTGCCCGTCGCTGACCTCGCACCCTTCGTTTACCTTCTCACGGGTGCCTCTGTCCTCGCCACTTCGCTGGGGGTCCTCTGGGTCTTCCTCAGGTACCCGAAGCAGAGAAAGGTCATCCTGGTGCTGCTGGCGATCACCCTCGGGCTGATGGTCGCCCACCTCTACACGATAAACGACCCTGCCACCCCTTCCTGCTACGGCAGCAATGGAGTCCAGGGCTGTGTCATGGACGAGATCTATTACGTCCCTGCCGCTCAGGCGCTCCTCTCGGGTGAGAAGTGCGGCCCCTACCTCGACAACTGCAACCTCGAACACCCGTTCCTCGGCAAGGGTTTCATCGCAGCGGGCATCGCGCTCTTCGGCAACAACGATTTTGGATGGAGGTTCTTCGAGGGTCTCCTCGGGACGCTCAGTATCCCCATCGTCTTCTACATCTGCCTGAAGTTCACCAAGGACACAACGCTCTCCTTGTACGCGGCGTTCCTGCTCGCCTTCGAGACCTTCTTCTTCGTCCAATCGAGCATCGCCGTGATAGACATCCAGATGATATTCCTGGGCTTGGTTGCGTTCCTCGCCTACTTAGCGGACATCAAGTTTGGCATACTCAACCGCTACGTCGTATCTGGGCTCTTGCTGGGCCTTTGCATCCTCGCGAAGGAGATCGGGGTCTTCCTGGCCGCGTTTCTGATCTTCTACAACCTCGCGTTCGGCTCTGGGACCTTCAAGCACCGCGTCGTCACCTCGGTCGGGATGAGCGTGATAGCGTTCCTCCTCTTCATCGGAGGTCTGCAGCTTTACGACAGCCTCTACGGCACGCCCCAGTCCAGCACCTTCGTCCAGGACATCTCCTACATCCTTAGCTACGGCGCGTCGCTAAAGGGAGGAGGCTGGTCCGTGTTCGCCAACAGTCAGCCGCCGTACATTACGCCGCTGTACTGGTTCATCTACTACTTTCCGATCAGTTACGATGTCGTTCGGGTGACTGTGAGCAGCGGCACCGGTTCCTTCTCCTACGTCAGCGCCGGGTACTTCGGGGTGCCCGACCTCTTCGAGACCTGGTTCGTCTATATCTGGGTCCCCTATGTGGTCTATCTCGCCTACAAGAAGTGGAAGGCCAGGATAGCGGCTGCGGCCGCCCCTGCCCTAGCCGCCATAGTAGGGAGCGTCCAGCTCACGCTCGAAGGCATCCCCATACGGGGCACCGAGGCGGCAGAGGCGGACGCCTATGAGCTCGGGAAGTTCGCGGTGATGTGGCTCGCATTCACCTTCGTCCCCTACATCCTGCTCTACGCCTACGGAAGGGTCACCTACCCTTACTACATCCTCTCGGGCACCCCCGCGCTGGCCATCGGGATGGCATACGCCATGACCCGGAAGTGGTTCCCCCGTGAGGTCGTCTACATCATGCTCGGTGGAGTCTTCGCATGGTTCTTCATCTTCTATCCGGACAAGAGTTTCCTCCCCACCCAGCTGAGGGTCTTGCTCGGGCACTGAAGGGTCCTGGAATCCTAGCGCGCCGCATATTGTGCACAATAGCATCAAACCGCCGGACCCGAGAGAACCTTTTTCTACACCGATATGCTAAATGCCTACGGGGTATCACTTGAGTCGCGTCGCTGACGTGAAGACAAGGCTTTCCTCCGTGGAGCTCCTCTCGACCCTGAAGAAGAGCTACAGCTATCGAGAGCTCTCGGCTATCCTGGGCCTCTCCGCCCCTATCCTGAGCCGCTACGTGAGGGGGCACGTGCTGCCTAGCGCAGCACGGTCGGAGAAGTTCGTCGCGGTGTTTCGCGAGAAGCTCCTGAAGAAGGTGGTCGCGGACCAGATCAAGGTCACCCCTGATGGCGCCTACGACCTCACCAGGGCCGTCGTGGATATCGGGCTCCTCAAGCAGATAGCCAAGGTCGTCTATAGCGAGTTCGGGCCATCCCAGGTCCAGAAGATACTCACCATGGAGGTAGATGGCGTCCCCCTGGCAGTGGAAGTGGCGGACGAGTTCAACGTGAACGTCGCCATAGCAAAATCAGAGAGGGAGCTGGGAACGGATGACTTTTACGAACAGAGGATGGTCTACTCTCCCGACTCCGTAAAGTACCTTTATCTCTCCAAGAGCGCCATAAAGAAGGGAGAGCACGTGCTCGTCGTCGACGATTTCATCCGCTCGGGCGTCACGATCGACGCCCTGGTCCACCTCGCTGAGAAGGCCAAGGCTAGGACCGTGGGCATATTCACCATCGCCTCCATGGAGCACTCCCTCCCCAAGCTGAAGGAGCGTCTCAACCTCAATTGTCCCATCGAGTCTCTCGTGAACCTTCCTCCAGTCCAGAAACACTACACATTCTAGGCGGGGAGAGATTGGATACCTTTACCATCGACAAGGATTTCGTCGCGGCGAGGATCCCCGCGCGCCGCAAGGACTCTCACAAGGGGATGAACGGGTCCGCCGCAATCGTAGGAGGGGGGAGGATCTATCACGGCGCCCCATTCCTTTGTGCGATGGCGGCGATGCGCACCGGTCTCGACCTGGTCTATCTGGCTGTCCCCGCGGTCATCGCAGGTGCGGTCCGGTCCTTGTCGCCTGACCTGATAGTCATTCCCCTGCCAGACAGCAAGCTCACTCGCGGCAACGCGAACCGCCTGGTGAGCTGGATCCCGGAGGTCGGGGCCATCGGCGTCGGGCCTGGCCTCGGGGCGCAGAACCCCGATGAGCTGGCCAACGCGCTTTCGCGACTGGCCACCAAGACAAAGGCGCTCGTGGTCGACGCCGATGCGCTGAGGCCCTCGATCCTCAAGCTCTCGGGCACCGTCAGGATGGTGGTCACCCCTCACACGGGGGAGTTCGAGAGGCTCTTCGGCATCAAGTTGGACGACGAGGTTCAAGCTAGGGCAGCTGCCATCAAGACGGCGGCGAAGGAGAACAACATGGTCGTCCTGGTGAAAGGTCCCACCGACGTGGCCAGCGACGGCGAAAGGGTCGCCTTGAACACCACCCACTCCCCCGCCATGAC
>JAPCJP010000045.1:0-1729 GCA_027886885.1 Nitrososphaerota archaeon
GCCCTCGACGCCATCGAAGAGACGATAAAGATAGTGGAGGATGACCCGGCCGCGACCAGCGTCGGGACCGGTGGTCTCCCGAACGCTGACGGAGTCCTCGAGCTTGATGCTAGCATCATGGACGGTACGAACACGCGTGCTGGAGCCGTGGCCGCTCTCCAGATGACGAGGAACCCGATTTCGGTCGCAAGAAGGGTCATGGAACTCACGCCTCACGTCCTTCTCGCGGGAGAAGGCGCCAAGAAGTTCGCTCGGCAGTGCGGCTTCCCCGAGTTCGACCCGCTTACCCCAGAGGCCATCGAGACCTGGAAGAAATTGAAGGCGGCGATGCTTTCGCTACAAGGAGACCCTGCCTCGATGAAGAAGACGTTCGACCAGTTGCTCGGGTACGATACAGACATAGGAGTGTTGGCGAGCAGCCTCATGGCGGTCTATGGCCAGCACCTTGGCGGAACCGTGGGAGTCCTCGCCCGTGATACCGACAGAAACATCGCCGCGGGCGCTTCGACTAGCGGCTGGGCGATGCGTTTTCCCGGCCGCGTGGCTGACACAGCCATAGTCGGCGCTGGGACCTATGCTAACCGGGTGGCAGCGGCCACCGCGACGGGCGTGGGGGAGGTGTCCATAAGACAGTCGTTGTCGAAGGCGGTGTGCGACCTCGTCGAATCTGGTCTCGAGCCAGAAGCGGCGTGCAAAGCGGCCCTGAGACGGGTCGTCGAGGCCGAGAAATTCAACCACCTCATCGCCGTCACGTGCATAGACGTCCGTTGCAATGTTGGAGGCAGCGCCACCAAAGCGGGGTTTCAATATCAATACATGAGGCCCGGCGACCACGGTCCGACGATCGTTCGACCTGAGCCCCTGCGAGTCGACGTCAGATGACGCCCGAGAAGACGGGGACCTGGATCGAGTGTCTCGAATGCGGCGCCAGATACGCTCTGAGGGACGATGTGATCCTGTGCAGCAGATGCGGAGGTCTCTTGGAGGTGGTCCATGAACCTGGAGACGCTCGAGCTTGGGAGGAGGCCCTGCTGAGGAACGCCTATGTCAAATCCCTGTGGAGATATCGCGATTTTCTGCCCATAGCCGGGGAGAGCTCCATCGTATCGCTCGGCGAGGGCGGCACGCCCCTGGTTTCCGCGGAAGGCTACGGCCTGTCCCTCGGGATTCGAAGGCTTCATCTCAAGCTGGAGTTTCTGAACCCCACGGGGTCCTTCAAGGACAGAGGTACGACCATCAATATCTCTCACGCAAAGGAGATGGGCGTGCGGAGCGTCATGGATGATTCCTCTGGAAACGCCGGGTCGTCACTGGCTGCCTACGCCGCCGCTGCGCAGATGGATTGTCGGCTATACACTCCCGCGACTGCCAGTAGGGAGAAGCTCACCCAGGCTGAGATGTACGGAGCCAGAGTAGTCAAGGTCGAGGGTCCGCGGGCCGAAGTGTCGAGACGCGCGGAGGAAGCATGGAGGGCAGGAGAAGCCCACTACGCCTCCCATGCGCTCAGCCCCTTTTTCATCGAGGGGACCAAGACCATCGCCTTCGAGATTGCGGAGTCCCGGGATGGCCTCCCGGACCACATGGTATTCCCGGTCGGAGGAGGCAGCCTTCTCCTCGGAGCTTGGAAAGGGTTCTCGGAGCTCAAGAGCCTCGGTGTCTTGACAAGCATCCCGAGGTTGCACGGCATTCAGTCGGAAGCCTGTGACCCGGTCGTTCGCGCATTCAAGGC
>JAPCJP010000045.1:1829-13054 GCA_027886885.1 Nitrososphaerota archaeon
GTGGTCCCCCTTACCGGATCCGGGCTGAAAGATATCGCGGGTGCGATGAAGTCACTCGGCCGCTAGGTACTCGTGGCTCTACTACGGCGCTTGGGATTGTCCCTGTATCGAAAATCGGAGACATCGACCCAATACTTGTCTATGATTTTCTTGTTCAGCGTTACGCCAAGTCCGGGCCTGTCGGAGAGCTGAATCCTCCCGTCCCTGCCCGGCTCGAACTTTTCGTTGGTGAGGTCCTTGCACAATGGAGAGGTGGAGATGGGAGATTCGACATAGGGGGAGTTGGGGACGGAAGCGGATGAGTGAAGGTTCGCTGCCAGATTGATGTTCGACCGGTAGCAGTGCGGAATACAGAGGACTCCCTTGCTGTGGGCCATGCGCGCGATTCTCTTCCACTCGGTCGGCCCGCCGACCCAGATCACATCGGGCTGAATGATGTCTACCTTACCCCTGTCTATCAGTGCTTCGAATTGGGGTCTCATGGTGAGCTCCTCGCCCGAAGCTATCTGCACGGTCGTGGACTGTGAGAGCTTGGCGTATCCGTTCAGGTTGTCCGGATGGAGGGGCGACTCGAGGAAGTAGATGTTGAGCGGCTCTATGCTCCTCGCGAAGCTGATCGCCTCCGGCGTCTCGAAGTGGAACGCTGCGTCGAGCATGAGGGCGACGTCCTCGCCCAGCTCGTCCCTAGCCCTCTTCACGAACTTCAAAGCTTTCTTGTCGTCTGTCCCGATAGGATGGTTGTGGAACTTCGCGGCGATGTATCCTCGGCTTGTCACCCATCTCTTGCAATTTGCGATGACATCATCCTCGGTTGGTCCGAAGGGGAAGATGCTCGCGTAGGGAGTGACCACCCCGCTTGCCCGCCTCCCCGCGGCGCCGAGGAGTCGGTAGACGGGCTGCTTGTAGTACTTCCCCGCCAAGTCCCAAAGGGCGGTGTCCAGCCCGCTGATGACCGTCCTTATCAGGCCGCCCATGCCATACAGGTAGGAATATCGATGCATCTTCTCCCAGATGCGTTCAATCTCAAGAGGGTTCTCGCCTACGAGGATGTCTTCGAACCCCCGCCACCAGGTCCCCGGCTGCACGGTCCTGATGAAGGGACTCAGGGCGAGCGGCGGGCCATCAATTTCCCCTATGCCCTCGAACCCCTCGTCGGTCTCTATTCGGACCAGCAGGTCGTCCTCGTTCCCGTCCACAGGCTCAGTGATCTCGGGAACCCTGAGGACTATCGGCTCGACCTTGGTTATCTTCATCGACTCGCTAGCGGCTTGAAGCGAGTATAAGCTGCTCGGTCCGGATCAAGAATACGCTTCGAAACCCTTCCCCAAGAGAGAGTTTGCGATCTTCTGCTCCAGGATCTCGTTCGTGCCCTCGTAGATGCGCGACACCCTAGTGTCGACCAGGTGTCGTCCTGGTCTGTTCTCCAGCGAGTAGCCGTTGGCCCCGAAGACCTGCACCGCGCTGTCAGCAGCCTCGAAGGATGCGTTCGAAGCGAAATACTTGGCCTCGGCGATAGCGGCGTCCGCCGCCTCCCTCGTGGCCACGCTGTCCGGCTGATCCTGGTGCCTTTGATGGAGCACCGCAGCCCTGAGCGTGAGCATCGCCGCAGCCTGAAGGTTGACCTCCATCCGCCCGATGTGGCGCTGGACCAGCTGATGCATGCCGATGGGCTTTCCGTGTTGGACCCTCAGCTGAGAGTAGCGGACTGTCTCATCGAGGCAGTCTTGGATCACCCCGACGCACCCGGCGGCGACGCTCAGCCTCCCGCTCATAAGGGCTGAGTAAGCGACCGACAGGCCCTTGCCCCTTGGTCCGAGAAGGTTTTCCTTCGGAACCTGGCATTCGTCCAGATATATCGTGCCTGTGTCCGATGAGAAGAGCCCGAGCTTGTTCTTGATCGGTTTTGCAGAGAAACCGTCTGAGTCCCTGTCCACGACGAATGCGCACATGCCTTCCCGCCTCCCCTTGGGATACGCGAATATGAGGACCGAGTCGGCCACCGACCCGTTTGAAATCCAGGTCTTCTGGCCATTGAGCACGAATCCGTCTTCGGCCTCCTGGAACTCCGTCTGTAGGGACGCAGGGTCGCTCCCTGCGCCCGGCTCTGTCAGCCCGAACGCGAAGACCTTCTTTCCCCGCGTGCCGGATGGAAGGTACCTCTCCTTCTGCTCCTCGGTGCCCCACCTCTGGACTGTGAGCATACCGAGCGAGACGTGCCCCGAGAAGAAGGTCCTGACGCCCGTCCCCTCTCTTCCTATCCGCTCGATCGCCATTGCGTAGGTCACCATGTCGATCCCTTGACCATCGCCGTACAGGGTCGAGATGGGCAGCCCCAAAAGACGCGCCTGACCGAACAGGTCTGCCACCGCTCCGTTGTACCTGTGGTCGAGATAGCACCCGTCCTCGATGGGTCGCACCTCCCTGCAAACGCCATCCACCTGGCTGATAATTAGCTCCTGCTCATCGGTGAGCTCAAGGTAGGCCTTGGAGGCGTTGACGAACCCGTCGGGCAAAATCAGGTCGACCGCCTTCTCTCGGCGACCTTCTTCTTGACGTGGTCGATTATCTCTTCGAGAGAGGTACCGGGTCCGTAGAGCCCGGTTATCCCCAACTTCAGCAACTTCGGCTTGTCCTCGTTTGGTATGATGCCGCCCCCCACCACCACGATTCCCTTACCCCCCTTCTGATCGAGGAGTTTCTTCACCCTGGGGAACGCGGTCATGTGTGCCCCATTCAGGAGCGAAAGGGCGACGACGTCCACATCTTCGTCGACCGCCATCTGTGCCACCTGCTCAGGGGTCGGCAGGAGCCCGCTGTAGATAACTTCCATCCCTGCGTCCCTGAAAGCCCTTGCTAGCACGAGGACCCCTCTGTCATGACCGTCGAGACCGGGCTTTGCCACGAGAATCCTGATCTTCCTCTTGGCCCCGGACGAGGGGTCTTTATTCATGGTTCCAATCACCTCTCGTCCATTAGAAAAAGGGTTCCCTGTCAGTCGCACTCAGTTGGTCAGACGATGATGGGCTCTTCCCAGCCCCCGTAAACGTCTCTTCCAGTCTGGACTATCTCGCCGAGAGTGGCGTAGGCCATCACCGCTTCCATCATCGGATAGATGGAATTCGCCTCCGGGTTTTCGTAGGCCCTGCGCAACTTCCCAAGGATGGCGTTGACCTTTGCATTGTCCCGCTCGCTCCTGACCTTGCGGAGCCTGTCGACCTGCTTCTTCTGCGCGCCGAAGTTTATCTTGAGCGTGTTGATGGGAGCGTCCTCTTTGACGTAGTACTTGTTCACGCCGACGATGCCGTCCTTGCCTTCTTCGACCCGCCTCGAGAGGCGGTAGGAGTTCTCGGCTATCTCCCTCTGGAGGTACCCCGACTTGATGGCGTTGAGCAACCCGCCGACGGCGTCTATCTTCTCAAAGTATCTGTACGCCTCCTCCTCGAGCTCAGAGGTAAGCCACTCGACATAGTATGATCCCCCCAGGGGGTCGATCACGTTGGTGGAGCCCGTCTCCTCTGCGATTATCTGCTGCGTCCTCAGCGCGACCTCCACTGCCTTTTCGGTCGGAAGAGCCCAGGCCTCGTCGTAAGAGTTGGTGTGGAGAGATTGTGTGCCCCCCAGGACGGCGGCCAGGGCCTCGAGCGTGGTCCGCACGATATTATTGTAGGGTTGTTGCCACGTGAGGGACGCGCCCGATGTCTGGGTATGGAACCTCAAGAGCAGGCTCCTGGCCTTCTTGGCACCGTACTTTTCGCTCAATACCTTGGCCCATATCCTCCGCGCCGCCCTGAACTTGGCTATCTCTTCGAAGAAATCCATGGTCGAGTTGAAGAAGAAGCTCAGCCTGGGGGCGAAATCGTCTACCTTGAGGCCCGCCTGCATCCCCAGCTCGACGTATCCGAACCCGTCGGCCAGCGTGAAGGCCAGCTCCTGTGCGGCGCTTGACCCCGCCTCCCTGATGTGATACCCGCTGATGCTCACATAGTTCCACTCGGGCATGTTCTTCGTGCAGTAGACCATCATGTCCCTGACTATGCGCAGGTGGGCCTCCGGCGGGTACGCCCATTCCTTCTGCGCGATGTATTCCTTCAGCATGTCTGCCTGGACGGTCCCCTTCAAGACCTTCGGCGATATCCCATTCCGCTTCGCGACGCCTGCGTACATGCAGGTGAGCACCGCCGCGGGGGCATTGATCGTCATCGAGGTGCTGACCTTGTCCAGAGGTATGCCTCCGAAGATGACCTCCATGTCCCGCAGAGACGAGACATTGACGCCGCAGCGACCTACCTCTCCGTGCGCTTTCTCGTGGTCCGCGTCGTAGCCGTAGAGGGTCGGCATGTCGAAGGCGATGCTCAGTCCCGTCTCTCCGTGCTTGAGGAGCATCTTGAGCCGCTTGTTGGTGTCCTCGGGCGTCCCGAACCCGGAGAACATCCGCATGGTCCAGAGCCTTCCACGATACATCGAGGGGTACACTCCCCTGGTGTAGGGGTAGACGCCAGGGAACGAGGAATCGGAGAAGTCGGACGATTGGATGTCCTCGGGGGTGTAGACGGGCTTGAGCTTGATCCCCGATGCGGTCTCAAAGTCTTCCTTTAGGGGGTCCGACCGTTTGACCCAAGGTCCGAGGACGCCCTTCTGCCATTGCTCCACACCTTTGTGAATCGCCCTGATCGTAGAGTCCCCGTACATGCCCTTCGTCCCCTTCCTGGCGGCGGCGAAAGCCTTGGCCTTCTTCGACCAGTAGGGGTCGCCTCCCGAGTCAAGCATTTGGCCAAGACGGCTACCGCCCTACTGATAAACGATATCCTACAACTCTCTGAGCCTAGCCGCGTCATCGGCCGTTATCGATTCCATGGACCCTCCAAAATCGACCACGAGGTTCCCTATGTCATCTATGTCTTTGACCGTGCCCACCCTCAGGCTCCCTTCCTGAGATATCTCTATCCTTCTACCGATTGTGTCCAGCATGGACCTGCATCTCGCGAGGATATGATCGTCCATTTGTCGCGTCCATCCCGAGTACATCCAAGAGATAGACTCGAGTATCTTGTCCGCAAGAAACTCTGGGTCGAGGTCGACCCCGAGTGAGTCGAAGAGGGAACACTCGTCGCTTCCAAGCCCGGCTTCAGCCTTGGTGCGTATCCGAGAGGTAAGGACGGCCCATTCCGAACCGGCGCCTGAGCCCCGGGCGACGGAGGTCTTCGCCACGACCTTTCTCTCGACAAGTACCTTGTCCGGCCATCTAAGCCAAGTGATTATTCCCGTGTCTTTACGTATACCTTCCGAGGTACAGAAGGAGATGATGAGGGGAAAGAGACCCCAATTCCCGTTGTCGGTCGGTCTAAGGACGACCGAGAGACTCAGCCCCGAGCGGCCATCTGGGTGACTCACCAGCACCGTGCCTTCGGTTGCGCCCTCGGCGGCTAGCCGCTTTGCTGGAGCTTCCGAGTCTACCTTGACCTTCTTGGTTTGCCATCGGATCAGCGACACGTTTCCGTCGGAGGAGGTCCACAGGCGATGCGTTATAATCAGAGAGATTGGTTTATCTCAAGCGCGTCGCTGGCAACGCTGGCCGCTGTTGCCTACCGAATCTCTTCCCGCGGGCGTGCTGAGAGGGGACAGGGTGTCTGTGGCTAAGGCGATAACCGAGGTCGAGAACGGAGACCGGGATGCCGAAAGCCTTCTCCGAGCGATCGGGAAGAAGGGGCGGAGGTCGTTCGTACTTGGGGTGACGGGACCGCCCGGCACAGGGAAGAGCACCATAGTGGATAGATTGATCGAGGAATATCGGCGTATGCGGGTCAAGGTCGGGGTGGTGGCGGTTGACCCCACGAGTCCGATAACGGGAGGAGCTCTGCTCGGGGACCGGGTCAGGATGATGAAGCATACAATGGATAATGGCGTCTTCATCAGGAGCATGGCTTCGAGAGGCTGGGCAGGCGGTCTTTCTGGAGCAGTTTCGGAGGCCATCCAGATACTCGATGCTGCGGGGTTTGGCGTCATAATCATCGAGACAGTGGGAATCGGTCAAGCTGACATAGAGATCATGAAGATAGCCCACACCGTGATGGTGGTCACCATTCCAGGGTTGGGGGATGAGGTCCAGGTCTCCAAGGCAGGCCTCATGGAGATAGGCGACATCTACACGGTGAACAAGGGGGACCTTCCCGGCGCCGATGCGATGGTAATCAACCTCCTCGGGATGGTGAGAGACATGAAGGGGAGGAGCCCGCCAGTGCTCAAGGTCTCGGCTCTAAAGGGGGAGGGGGTGAGCACTCTGTTCGAGGCCGTCGAAAAGGAACGAAAAAAGGCGCTTTCGCCGCAGGGGAAGCAGGTTAGGTTGAGGAGCGCGAGAGGGATGGTCGTAGAGCTGGCAAAGAGACGGGTACTCGACGGGTTGGATGAAAGGGTACAGAAGGAGGCGACAAGGCTCGCCTCCGAAGTGGTGGAGGGAAGACTCAGTTTCGGCGAGGCCGCGGACTTGCTCTCGGACGGCGAGCAATAGAGATAATTCCTCGCGTCGGGCGACCTAGAGCCAAGAGATGGCTACGCTCGCAGAACGGTTAAGCGATTACACTCTATCGGTCAAGTATGAGGACCTCAGCGAGGAGGTGATACTGGAGGCCAAGAAGAGGGTGGTCGATAGTCTGGGATGCGCCCTAGGGGCTTTTCAGGAGCCTCCCGTCAAGGCGGCTCGGAAGACGGTGGTCGACGACCACCCCGGAAGGGCGTCCACGATACTTGGGACGGACGTCAAGACCTCGGCCGACATGGCGACCTTCGCAAACGGCGTCATGGTAAGGTACTTCGATTACAACGACACCTATCTCTCCAAGGAGCCAGCCCATCCGAGCGATAACATCTCAGCTTGCCTCGCCACCGCTGAGAGAGAGGGCAAGAGCGGGAAGGACCTCCTTGCCAGCATCGCCATCGCCTATGAGATTCAGTGCAGGTTGTGCGACGCCGCCGACATAAGACATCGAGGCTGGGACCACGTCAACTACGGACTCGTCTCCGCGGCGCTCGCAGCCGGTCGGCTCATAGGCCTTTCACGGGAGCGATTGACCCACGCCGTGAACATTTCGCTCAATTCCCACATCGCCATGAGGCAGGTCAGGGCGGGCGAACTGTCGGCGTGGAAGGGTTGCTCGTTCGCCAACGCCGCGCGGAACGCCGTCTTCTCCGCGACGCTCGCGTCGAACGGTATGACGGGGCCGGCCCCCATCTTCGAGGGGGAGATGGGTTTCTTCAAACAGGTCTCGGGTCCATTTGAGCTTCATGTCGACGGTTTTGGTGGGAGGGGCGGGACCTTCAAGCTCGTCGACACCTACGTGAAGTACTTCCCGGCCGAGTACCATGCTCAGAGCGCCATCTGGGCTGCCCTTGCGGCCAGGAAGAAGGCAGGAGGTACGAAGAACATCCTATCGGTGGAGGTCGAGACACACGAGGCCGGTTATACAATCCTTGGCAAGGACAAAGAGAAGTGGACTCCCTCGACCAAGGAGACGGCCGACCACAGCTTGCCATACATGGTCGGGATGGCCCTCCTGAAGGGCCGTGTGGACAATTCAACATACTCAAAGAGGAACCTTGGAGACGCAAATGTGCTCGATTTTCTGCAGAAGATATCCGTCCGGGAGGATAAGGCCCTCACAAAGGAGTATCCGCGACACATTGCGAACAGGGTGAGGGTGAAATTGGGAAGCGGCCGCACCGTCGTCGAACAGATGGACATCCCCAAAGGGCATCCGGCCAACCCCATGACCCGCGAGGAGGTGGAGTCCAAGTTCAGGGGCTTGACCGACAGATTCCTGAGCGGACCTAGGAGCAAGAAGGTCCTTGATTTCGTCTGGAACCTCGATAGACAGAAGCGTGTCGACGGGCTCTTCCCACTCTGCGTCGTCGAGTGACGGGTCAGCGCTTCTCGATGGGGACGTAACTCAGATCGTTCGGACCGGTGTATATCGAGTCAGGCCTGAAGAGTTTGTTCTCGGCCAACTGCTCGTTGTAATGAGCCACCCAGCCGGTGACCCTGCTCGCGGCGAAGATTGGCGTGTAAGTCTCAATGGGGAGCGAGAGCGTGTAAAATATGGGGGCGGCATAAAAGTCGAGGTTTGCGGGAATCCTCTTCGCCTGCCACATGGCCTGCTCCAGGGCATCGGCCAGCCGGTAGAGCTTGTCGTCGGCGTGCCTGTGCTCTAGCAGGGTCTTCAACATCCCCTTGCTGAGCTGCGCCCTTGGGTCCACTTTCTTGTACACCCGGTGGCCGAACCCCATGACCTTCCTTCCCTTCGAGAGGCTCTCTTGCAAGTAGGCAGCAGCCTTCTCAGGAGACCCTATCTCGAGTAGCATCTGCATCGCGGCCTCGTTCGCTCCGCCGTGCAGGGGGCCCTTCAGGGCTGCAGCCCCCGCCGTGCACGCTGCATAGACGTCCGCAAGCGTAGAGGCCACCACTCGTACGGTGAAGGTCGACGCGTTGAGGTCGTGTTCTAGGTAGAGTATCAGCTCCCTTTCGAAGGCCCAAGCGTCGAATGCATCGGGACGCTTGCCCGTGAGCATGTAGAGGAGGTTCCAGGCGAAGTTCATGTCTTCCTCAGGTTCCATTACCTCCATCCCCCTTACAATCCTGTAACAGTTCGCCACCAGTGCCGGCATCTTTGCGACGAGCGAGTATTGTTGTTCCTTCGGCGAAAGCGAGTGTTCGTTCGCTCCCAACCCCGACATCGCGGTCCTGACTACATCCATCGGGTGCGAGTCCCGAGGCATCGCCTTGATGATCTGGTAGACGTTCGTCGGTAAAGGCCAATGAGCCCGCAGGTTGGATGTGAAATCGTCGAGTTCCCCCTTCGTCGGAAGGTGACCTTCAAGAATGAGGAACGCGCACTCCTCAAACGAAGCTTTCTCGAACAGGTCCTTGATTCCGTAACCCCTGAAGACCAGCGAACCGTCGGACGCGCTCCTCGAGATACCCGTCTCGGAGACGGCGACCCCGTACAGGCCAGCTGGAACCCGGGTTATCTCGGACATGGACGAATCCCTTCCAAGTTTCCTCTGCCGGACCTCAGGCCGTATTAATTCGTATCTAGGAACCGCTTCGACTTCCTATCCACCGAGGAGTCGAGCCTTGCGTACGAATCGTAATCGATCAGGTCATAGAACTCCTCCCTCGTCATCATTTCCTTGAGCAGCCCCTTCTGGGTGCCGTTCCTGCTCAGTTCTTCGAGAGCGGCCCTCACCGACCCCATCATGACCCTGAATGTGGTGACCGGGAAGATGACAAGCTCGTATCCCATCTTCGAGAACTCAGAAACCGCGATGTATTCTGTCTTCCCGAACTCGGTCATGTTGGCGAGCAGGGGAGCGTCGAGCTTCCTCGCGAATTCCTTGAACTCGCTCCTGGTCCGGAGCGCTTCCGGGAAGATGACATCGGCCCCAGCCTTCACGTAGAGTCTCGCCCGTTCTACGGCGGAGTCAATCCCCTTCACCGACGCAGCATCGGTCCTGGCGACTATGACGATGTTCCTCGATGCATCCCTGGCGGCGACGACCTTCTTGACCATCCCTTCGGGTTCCACGAGTTCCTTGCCTTCCAGGTGCCCGCACCTCTTGGGCATCACCTGGTCCTCGATCTGAACCGCCGCGACATTGACGCGTTCCATCTCCGACACTGTGCGTGCCACGTTGACGACCTCGCCGAACCCCGTGTCGATGTCGACGATCAGAGGTAGGTCGACCCTCGAGGTGATCTGAGCTGCAGCTTGAGCGACCTCCGTGGAAGTCACCATGCCCACGTCAGGAAGTCCGAGTAACCCGGAGAAAGCGGCCCCGGAGAGATAGAGCGCTCTGAAGCCGGCCTTCTCCGCAAGCAGAGCGACCGACGGACTGAAAACACCCGGTATGGGTACGGTCTCGCCCCTCGCGAGAAGCTTCCTCAACGCCGCAGCGCCGTTGCCTGCTCTCTTGCCCTTCAAATCGGGACCTCATCCGGATGATTACCGGTGCCTTATGAACGGTGTACAGACTGCCCCGCGATGAAGATCTGGCTACGGCGATTTTGCTTGTGGACGGCTCCGCAAGACCAGGAAGAGGACCACGGCCGCCACCGCGGCTATGGTAACTAGGGCTCCTACCGCGTATAGGGTGTCGTTCGAGCCGGATGACGGCGCGGTGGTCGATTGAGTCGTCGTTGTCGTGGTGGAAGATATTGGAGAGCTGGTCGTGGAAGAAGTGGTGCTGGAGGTCGTCGGGGTGGTGGTAGTCGTGGTAGTGGTCGAGTTGGTAGTTGTCGTGGATGATGTGGTGGAAGTGATCTGGGTAGGTGTGACGACAGCCATGCTGGAACTAGCGGTATTGTTTACATCTCCGGCATAAGATGCCGTGATCGTTTGCTCTGTACTTGACGAGCCGGAGGTGCTATAGGTGACTGAGCACGAGTCACCGCTAAGGGCACAGCTCGTTGCGTTGAAAGTGCCCGCGCCCGTCGCGGTGAAAGAGACGCTCTCGCCACTAATAGAGCCGAAGGTGCCCGACACGGTGGCGGTGCACGTGAAGACGTTGGAGAGCCCTCCGCACGACAGGTAAGTGGACGAGGTAGCTTGGACCACCACTATCGAACCACGGTTGGCGGCCGCGGTCGTGCTCACACCATTTGTTGAGTCGCCCTCATAGGTAGCAGAAATCAGGTCTGGAGAAGTCGAGATGCTGCTTGGAGTGTAGCTGACCTCGCAGGAGCCGCCTTTCAGCACGCAGCTCGATGCGCTGAACGTACCAGAGCCCGTGGACGAGAAGTTCCCGACCGTCCCGGTCGGAGTACCCGAGCCGGAGACATTGATCGCACACGTCGACGGTTCACCCAAGGAGACGGGACTCACGCATGAGACAGACGTCGTGGTCGGGAGTGAGTTGACAGAAAGCTGTGTTGTTCCCGAACTGGGAAGGTTGTTCGAATCCCCCGGGTAGGCGACAGTAATAGTCTGTGGGGAACCCGATGAGCTCGATGGGGTGTACGTCACCGAGCACGAATTCCCGCTAAGAACGCAACTCGGCGTGCTGAAAGTGCCTGGACCTGTGGCGGTGAAGGATACGGTCTCGCCGCTGATCGGGCCGTAGGCCCCCGACACCGTGGCGTTGCACGGCGACGCAGAGCCCACCGGGACAGGGGTTGAACATAAGTCAATCGTAGTGGTAGTAGCCGGGCTGATTGTTATCGTGTTGGACGTTCCCGC
>JAPCJP010000105.1 GCA_027886885.1 Nitrososphaerota archaeon
GCAATGCAGGTGACGGCCGTAAAGGGGAAGACCAGCGAGGAGGTGGTTGAGAAGGTCGCGACCATCGGAGAGCACACGAGCATCGGAGTGCGCGGAGTCGTGAAGAAGATTGCAAAGGCTCCGAACGGGGCCGAGATAGCTCCTACGGCGGTGAAGATTCTAGGTACCGCGACCGCCAAGCCGGCCTTCGGCATCTACGGAGGGGAGCTTCCCTCCATCGAGAAGAGGCTCGACATCAGAGCCGTCGACCTGAGGAGGGAGCGCGCTCAGGCGCTCTTCAGGGTCCAGCGTGTGCTCGTCCAGAGCGTCAGGGGATTCCTCCAGGAGAAGGGGTTCCTCGAGGTCAGGACCCCGAAGCTCATCTCGACCGCCACGGAGGGCGGCGCTTCGCTCTTCTCCGTGCTATACTACAACAGGCCCTCGTTCCTCACACAGAGCCCGCAGCTCTACAAGGAGGAGTTGGTCCTCCCCTTCGAGAAGGTCTGGGAGATAGGGCCCGCATTCAGGGCGGAGGAATCTAGGACCCAGAAGCACCTGAGCGAGATCACCTCCATAGACATCGAGGAGGCCTTCGTCGACTACAACGACGTCATGGACACGCTCGAGGACCTGGTGCGAACGGCTCTCTCGGAGGTCGTGGAAAAATGCGGGAAGGATTTCGAGAAGCTAAAGCGCGAGCCTCCCCTAGTCCCGAAGAAATTCGAAAGACTGACCTATGACCAAGTCATCGCCGACCTCAAAGAAGCCGGAAGGAACATGTCCTGGGGCGAGGACATCACGGGGCCAGACGGGGACGCGATCGGGAAGAGACACCCCAGTTTCTATTTCGTGACTGACTGGCCGACATCTGCGAAGCCGTTCTACATAAAGCCCAAGACCGGAAGGCCGAAGGTCAGCGAGTCCTTCGACCTGATGCACGGGTCACTGGAGTTGGCATCGGGCGGGACCCGGGTGAGCTCTAAGGCCATGCTGGTGAAGCGGCTGAAGGAGCAGAAGCTGAAACCCCAAGCCTTCGAATATCATCTCGCCGCCTTCGACTATGGCATGCCTCCTCACGGGGGGTTCGGGCTCGGCCTGGAGAGATTGATGATGGTCACGACGGGAGAGGAGAACATTAGGGAGGTCACTCTCTTCCCCCGGGACAAACTCCGACTGGTGCCTTAGCGACCGCGGGAAGATAGAAGCTGACGGAAGAGCAATCACGAGCAGACTCTGCGGATGAGCTCGGAGTAGACCGAGGATGCCCTGCCGGCGTCTCGCACTTCGATGTACTCGTCAGGCTTGTGGGCCATGAACACGCTTCCCGGCCCTAGGACTACGGTGGGGATCCCAGCAGCGACATACCAAGGCGCTTCGGTGCCGTAGCCGGCGATGGTCGATTCGTTCCCAGAGACCTCTTCGCAGAGCCGGACCAGCGGGTGTCCCCTGGGGGTGAGGAAGGGAGGACAATCTACGTTGCTCTCTATACTCACCTTGATCTCTTTCTGGTGGTCTGTGACGCGCTCCGTGATTTTTTGGAGGCCGTCCAGGATGTAGGCGCGGTCGTGCCTCATTATCGTCCTGCAGTCGATCTCCAGCTCGCACGAGTCCGGGATGACGTTGCTCTTCGTACCTCCCCTTACGACGGTGTTCGTGAGAATCGTGACCCCCAGGTCCTTGTCGCGCTGACGCCCGAGCTTCTTCTCCCAGGACTCGACCTCCATCATGAACCGCGCGCACATCTCTACGGCGTTCGCTCCAAGCTCGGGTTTGCTGGCGTGCGCGCTCCTGCCCGCGAATTTCACCATGAGGCTCGGTCCTCCTCGATGACCCCTTACGGGCTTCAGCTCGCTCGGCTCACCGATGACACAGTACATGGCATCTTCCCTCGTCAACTTCTTCTGGTTGAGGAGGCTTTCGAGGCCTACGGTATCGACCTCCTCTCCCGCAGTGGCGGCGAACACCAATCGCCTCTTGAGCTTCGAACCCTTGGCGGACCCCACGGCACAGGCCATCGCTGCGACTGCCCCCTTCATGTCGACGGCTCCGCGGCCATAGAGCTTCCCTCGCCTGACGTGCGCGTCGAACGGGCCCGTGGCCCACTTTGTCAGGTCGCCCGCAGGCACGACGTCTATGTGTCCAGAGAGGACCAGGCCAGGTCTGCCGGGACCGACCTTGACCAGGAGGTTTGCCCGGCCCGGAGCAAACTCGTCCAACTGCACGGTGCAGTCGTCGAGATGCAGGTCCTGGAAGTAATCACGCAACACGCGAGCGCATTTTTTCTCGTTTCCGGGAGGTGCTGTGGTGTCCTCGTTGATGAGTAACTTGGCTAACTCTACGACGTCCCCTCTCATGGCGTGCTCGGGTGGCCGGAAGTTAATATCTGCACTGGGGCGTTTGAGAAAGGAACAGAGGATTTGGTTCTGTCAAGTCTTCGTCGGGTGACTCAGACCTGGCTTCGAGGCATCGACTCTGAGGATTACCTGCTGTCTCGTGCCTTCAGGGTTCCTCTTCACTGCTTCACCTGCCTCGCCTTTTGACTGGGCGAACCTCACCCAGCCCCTGTGAGAGATGTTCATCACCGCGATAAGGTCGCGGTCGTCCCACCTCTCGCACTTCTGGCACCACAATTTCCGATGATGTCGCAAATCACCGCGGACGGCCGCTTGGAGTCTCTCCCCGCATCGCGGACAGTCCATCGTGGTGCCTTTCGTCTCCCCCACAGACAGTGTGACCACCGGTACGCCCTCCCACGCAGCCTTGTACTCGATCTGCCTCTTCAGCTCGCCGAAGGGCCAGGAGTTCATTCTTCCCCTGGACGCTCGACCCTGGAGGTTCCCTCTCCGATACAGCTTCCTGATGCCTTTGATCTCTTCTAAGACGATTACACACTTGTTTCGGTTGGCTTCTTCCACGATATGCTTAGAGACGCGGTTAAGGATCTGTCTGATCCGATCCTGTCTCCTCCGGCCGTATTTGGCTGCCACGAGGCTTCTGATCCGGACATCGTTTCTCTTGAACGAGCGAATGATGCTCCTGGCGTTCTCTGCTATCTTCACCACCTTCGAGACGTCATAATATGTGACCTTGCCTTCATTCCCGGCTGTCACGTTCCTCAGGTTCCTATCGATGCCGATGGCGTCAGAGACCTGAATCTCTTCGACCGGCTTCGCGACACAGAGCGACAGCGAGCCCTCCGAGATCGTGAAGGACCGAACGATGATTCCGGGCAG
>JAPCJP010000046.1 GCA_027886885.1 Nitrososphaerota archaeon
ACTCTGAGGGGGTCCGGACCATAATCGATGTGACCCCCTTCGACTCGGGACGGGACCCGGAGCTCCTCCGCGAAGTCTCTCGAGGTTCTGGTGTCCAGATCATCTGCGCCACTGGCTGCTGGCTCGACATTCCCCGGTCCCTCTGGGACGCCAGCCCCGACCTCATAGCCTCGCTCTTCATCTCGGACATCAGCGTGGGTATCGAGAAGACCGGCATCAAAGCAGGGATCATCAAGGTGGCGAACGATATGGGCGGGGTCACCAAGGAAGGAGAGCTGGTACTCCGGGCCGCGGCTCGCGCTCACAAGGCCACCGGGGTCCCCATCTCCACCCATACCTGGGCGCCTGAGCGGTTAGGCAACCAGCAGATCGCGATATTCGAAGATGAGGGGGTCGACCTAGGCCGAGTCTACATCGGTCACAGCAACGATAGCACCGATTTGGACTACCTGGCGGGCTTGGCCAAGATGGGGGCGTGGGTCGGGCTGGACCGATATCCCGGAGGGGACATCCCGGGAACTCCTGGCTGGGAGGAGAGGACGCTGGTCCTGAAGAAGCTCATAGACGCCGGGCACGCGGACAGGATAATGCTAGGTCACGACTGGGACGTCACGGCCACCATCGCCAACAAGGGGTTGCGCGAGAGCATGAGCGTGCAGAATCCAGATGGATTCCTGTTCATCACCCGGAGGGTCCTTCCACGGCTAAGAGAGATGGGGGTCCGTGAGGAGGTAATCGAGGATATCATGGTGCGTAACCCTCGAAGGTTCTTCCAAGGCACGCGCTAGCGAGACAGGCTCGTCGAGCACCTGATAGAATACTGAGATTCAAATAGACGGCCGCCCCATCTCGCCCTGGCCGAATGGACAAGAGAAAACTGAAGAACGAGGAACTCAAGCTAGTTTATGGGGACATAGAGGCCAACCGCGACGCCCATCTCCGACGAGTCAAGGAGTGGATCCAACAGCCGAGCGTCTCCAACACGGGAGAGGGCATCGACGAGTGCGCGGAACTTACCCGACGGTACTTCGAGAAGCTCGGGTGCGAGAGGGCGGAAGTGGTGGACGTCGGGGAGACCAAGTGGGGCAAAGGAAACCCGGTCGTGTACGGGGAATATGACGCAGGCCAGGACAAGACCCTTCTGCTTTATTTCATGTATGACGTCATGCCGGTCCAGGACGAAGCGCAGTGGGTCTCCCCTCCTTGGGAGGGCGCAGTTGTGAAGATGGCACCCTACGAAAAGGTCCTCATCGGCCGAGGGGCGGTCAACAGCAAGGGCCCGGGGATGGCTATGCTCAACGCCCTCCAGTCCATAAAGAACACGACGGGGAACCTCCCCGTGAACCTGAAGCTCATCGCCGAGGGGGACGAGGAGCGCATGAGCATAGGGCTCCACAAGTTCGTCAACGACCGCAAGGCCGAGCTCAGGGATGCGGACGCGGTCTCGGGCTTCGGGTGGCAGCGCGAGGACGGGACGGCGTGGCCCCTGTCCGGGTCGGAGGGTTGCGTCTACGTGGAGCTGGAGACCTCGGGGGAGAGCTGGGGCAGGGGACCGCAGATGAACGTCCACGGCCTCTTCAAGAGGGTCCTGGATAGCCCTGCCTGGCGCCACATCAAGATGCTGTCCACGCTGGTCTCGGAGGACGGCAACGACGTGCTCGTGAAAGGATGGAACGACGGCATCGAGGGACCAGAAGGGGAGCTGGAAGAGCTCAAGGAAGTCGAGAGATACGTCGACCCGGGTTCTATCAAGAGCGCCTTAAAGGCTCCCAAGCTCATGAAAGGCGCCGCGACAAAGAGAGATTTTCTGGTCAAGAGCCTGTACTCGAGCACACTGAACCTGGACGGGATATGGGGAGGACTGACCGAGCCCGGGACAGCGGGTGCAGTCTTGCCGTCAAAGGTGACGTCGAAGCACGACATCAGGTATGTCCCCCACCAGGATGGGGAGGACCTTGTGAATAAGCTCCGCAGGCACCTCGATTCACACGGCTACCGAGACGTCAAGATCAAGGTGATCGGGGACGTCAAGTGGACCCGCTGCAGGTACGACACTCCCATCGCAGAGGCGCTCTTCAAGACGTACAGGGAGTTCGGTGTGAAGTACGTCAAGCTCCCTACCTTCGGGATGGTGGGCCTTGGGCCCTACTGGCCGGCCTATCTCTTCGCCAGAGACCCCCTGAAGCTGGACGTGTGCATGGGAGGGATAGGCCACGGCGGCCGTTTTCACGCTGCAAACGAGTACCTTGTCGTCGAGCCCGGCTCGGCGCCCGTGAAAGGCTTCGTCGATTCCGAGAAGGCGGCGGCGAGCCTTGTCTACAACTTCGCAGCCGGTTGAAACGCGGCCAGGACACGACAAGGCACTTATATCCTAGAGGAGAAAACTTGCCCCATGAAGCTCCTAGTCCTGAACCCCTTCAGCGCGACCGAGCCCGGAGCCGAGGACCTATACGCGAAGATAGCCAGGCCCGACGTCGATTTCAAGGTCGAGAACATAAAGTCGGTGTATCCCCTGGATTATGTGACCTGGGGGTACAATACACTGAAGGCGACAAACGCTACGGTGGAGAGGATAATCAAGGCGGAGGACGAGGGATACGACGGGGTCTTCATCTCCTGCGTCTATGACCCGGGTCTGTACGAGTCGAGGCACGTGGTCGACATTCCGGTCTGCGGCGCCATGGAGAGCTCTGTGCTGGCCGTCAGCATGATGGGGAAGAAGTTCTCCCTGCTCACATTGCCGCCTCCGGTCCCCCAGATCGAGACCGCGCTCATAGAACGATACGGACTGATCGACAGGATGGCCTCGGTCCGATACATCGACATAATCGCGAACAAGCTCTATCCCGAGGTGACCAAACCGTCCATCGTGAGGGACAAGACCATCGCCGCGATGAAGCAGTGCTTGGAAGACGGCGCCGAGGTCATACTGCCCGGATGCACCATCCTGGGGGCGGTCATGACCCAGTACTTCAGCGAGCAGGCGAAGGAGGTCCCCGTCCCCATTATCGACCCCATGGTGGTCGGTTTCAAGATGAGCGAGATGATGGTGGACATGCACCGGCTGGGCTTCCCCACAATTAGTCGGGCGGGGCTCTGGAAGAAACAGCCGAGAGAGGAGTTCGAGCGCCTCCGCGAGCACTTCATGCAGAACCCCTCGGCGGAGCAGTACTATCAGGGGCTCTCCAAACGGGCCAAGAGATAGGCGCCCCTGTGAACGCCTCTCCCTGTGATCGGGCGCGACAGATTTCAGGATAAATACGGCGTGGAGATGAACCGAACCGAATGATAGACCATGCCGATGTGGTCATAATTGGCGCCGGCATATTCGGCGTCAGTGCAGCGTTCTACATCGCGAGGGATACGAAGCTCAGCGTCGCGCTCATCGAAAAGAACACCCAGGGTTCCGGCTCCAGCGGAAGGTCGGCGTCGGTCGTCAGGCACAACTATTCCACTGACCTCTTGGCCGAATCAGCCCTCCGCAGCCAGAAGATATTCGAGAACTTTGAGAAGGAGGTGGGGGAGCCGGTGGAGTTCGTCAAGAACGGTTACCTCGCCGTCGTCTCGGAAGAGAAGAGCGGCGGGCTGAAGACCATCGTCGAAAGGATGAAGCGGTTCAGCGTCAATGTGAACTTCCTGTCTCCCGGCGAGATCAGCGCCAAGTATCCTTTCATGAGCGTCGAAGGGGTGAACGCTGGGATCGAGAACCTGGACGCCGGCTACGTCTACGACCCACAGGTCCCGGTCGACCTGTACACAAGATATGCCCAGAAGAGCGGGGCGAAATACTACGACAGGACCAGGGTGACGGGCATCAAGACCTCCGAGGGACGGGTTCGCTCCGTGGTCACGGACCGGGGAGAAATCCGGACCGACCTCGTGATCAATGCTTCCGGTCCGTGGGCCAAGGAGGTCGGCAAGATGGTGGGCCTGGACATCCCGGTCGAGTCACAGCGCCAACAGCTCGTGGACCTGCTGCCTGCGAAGCCTTGGGAACTCACCAAACCTACCATCTCGGACCACGATATGCAGGTATACGTCAGGCCCATGAAGGGAGGTATCGCCCATGTGGGAGGGCACTATTTCGGAGCCCCTTGCGACCCTGACCACTACAACACCGGAGCCGACAAGGAGTTCATCGAGAGCGTCACGGAGAAAATCAGCAAGAGGGTCCCTGTGCTGAAGGGAGCGAAGGTTATGAAGGGTTACTCTGGTCTCTACGAGAACACGCAGGACACTTACCCCATCGTCGGCGAATCGTCGGAGGTCAAGGGTTTCGTGAACTGTGTAGGATGGAGCGGTCATGGGTTCAAGCACGGACCGGTATTCGGCATCCTCCTGAAGGAGCTCGTCGAGACGGGAAGGACTTCGATTGACATATCCTCATTGCGGCTGGAGAGGTTTGAGCAGCATCAGCTGGTGAACAGGGCTTACAACGTCAGCGCCCCCTACGGCTAGCCGGAGCTCTGGCGAAGGCCGGAGCCAACGATTAAAGCCGGTTTCCTGCTGACCTCTGGGTGGCATGCAGATAGAACCTACCCTCTCGTTCAGGATAGACGACGTCCCCGAATGGCCCGACGTGCGCCAGGCCGAGAACCTGGCACAGGCGCTCGAGAAGCACAAGACGAAGGCCACCCTGGCCATATGTGGCGGCTGGCTTAGGGACTGGGAGGTCGTCCAGCCTCCCCTAAAGCGAGCGTTCGACGAGGGACTGGTGGACATCGCCTGCCATGGCATGTATCACGAAGACTTTGGCGGGATCGGGGAGGTGGGTTCCTATGGGGGTAAGGACCATTACTTCAGGCCGCTTACGCTGCCGCAGACCCACGACGTGCTTGCGGAATCGCAGGCGTTCGCAAAGCAGTTCTTCGGAGAGACGTACAAGGTCTTCATCGCCTGCGGGGCGAACCACGTCGGGCTCTTCGTACCAAAGGAATTGACCACCTTCTACGAGATACTGCGGGTGAACGGCTTCAAGGCGATCGCAAACTATCCTGGAATCAACGGGGTGGACCCCCTGGTCCGAGTGGCGAAGAGGACCCCGGACATATGCGAGATACCATTCACCGTCTACGTGGACTTTTACAGGAGGAGCTTCTTCAAGAACCTGTACGAGCCCGCTAACTTCGACAAATACTTTGAAGCTGCGAAATCATACATCAAGACGAGGTTCGACGCGGGTTTGTTCTCCGTCGTCATGCTACACATGATCAACTTCTACCCCGACCCCATCCCCGAGTCGAGCTATGCTGGCGGCAACCCCGGCGGCATTTTCATCGACCGCATAATGACTTGGGTGAAGGACAGGTACCCGAAGGTAAGGGTTGTCGGCATGAGCGACCTCATCGAGCTCGCGGAGTAGAAGGCAGTCCTCACTCGGACTTGTAAAGGTGGCAGGAGACGGTGTGCCTGCCGCCCCCAATCGCCCTTAGATGGGGTACTTCGTACTGTTGGAGGGAGACCGCCAGCACAGCCCTGCCTTCGGAGATCTGTAGCGTGATCTCGCGGACCGATTTGAGCGGACGTCCGCCAATCGTGTCGGTCCTCTCAGTGGCTACCGCGTCCCTGATCTTCTGAAGGTCGGCTTCGGTGATGGCGTCTTTGAGCGAGACCCTGAAGTTCAGCTCATCGACGATCTCGTAGCCCGCGACCTCCGGGAGAGCGGTCAATTCTTGGTACCTCCCGGACGAGAGCACCGAGAGAAGAGGCTCCACGGCCTCCCTGGAGACCCAGCCGCATATCTCGAAGGCGGAAGGACAGCGCGGATGGAACCGACACCCCTGAGGCGGGTTCGTTAGGTCCGGCACCTCGCCCAGGACCACCAGTTTGCCCTTTTTCGCCTTGGGGTCCGGGATGGGCACCGCCGAGAAGAGCGCGTTGGTGTATGGGTGGAGCGGGCGCCCGAACACCTCCTCTGTCTCACCCTCCTCGACTATCTCCCCTGCATACATCACGGAGATGCGGTCGGCCATGGACCTGACCACGATCAGGTGGTGCGAGATGAAGACGAGGCTGAGGTCGAAATCCGCCTTCAGCTGCTTCAGCAGGTTGAGTATCTGGGCCTGGACCGAGACGTCGAGGGCTGAAGTCGGCTCGTCGAGCACGATCAGCTTCGGGGACATGGCGAGAGCCCTTGCTATGGCGACGCGCTGCCGCTGGCCTCCGGAGAGCTCGTGCGGGTACCTGGTCGCGTACTGGCTGCCCAGGCCGCAGGCCTCCAACAGATGGTCCACCCTGCGGTTCCGCTCCTCCCTCGACCCGATGTGATGAGCCCTGAGCGGCTCCGCCACGATGTCCCGGATCAACATCCTCGGGTTGAGGGACGAGTTCGGGTCCTGGAACACGATGTGGATCTGGCTCCGGAACTTCTTCATCTTGCTCCCCCTGTACTTGGTCACCGAGACCTTCCTCTCAAGGGCCTTGAACTGAGCGACCTTTGTGGGGTCGCGCGCCGCATCATCCTTTGCGCTGAAGAACTCCTGCACGGCCTCCGGCGGCTGATCGAACAGTATGTCCCCGCTCGTCGGCTCAATAAGTCTCAGGAGCAGCCTTCCAAGTGTGGTCTTGCCGCACCCGCTCTCGCCCACGAGGCCCACTATCTCGCCCTGCCTGACCGTGAGGTTCACGCCGTCGACGGCCCGGACGTAGAGTGTGCCGCCAAGCAGACTGCCGGTCTTGACCGGAAAGTGCTTCTTGAGGTCGACGGCCATCAAGAGCGGCTTTCGGCCCTGTTCGTCTATCTCAGGCTGTCTCGTCATTTCTTCTCCCCCTCGGCATAGAGCCAGCACAGGGCTTGGTGGTTATCGCTGATGGTCACGAGTGGAGGTGTCTCAGAGCATTTCGCAAAGGCGTACTTGCACCTCGTGCGGAACCTGCACCCGGAGGGCGGGTTGATCAGGTTCGGGACGGTGCCAGGGATCGACTGCAGCGGCTTCTTTGAGTCGTCGTACTGCGGGATCGCCGCCAATAGACCCTGGGTGTAGGGATGCTTCGGGTTTGCGAACAGCTCCTCTACGGTCGCGACCTCCACAATGTTGCCCGCGTACATCACCCCCACGCGGTCACAAATCTCCGCGATGACGCCCATATCGTGGGAGATGAACAGAACGGACATCCCCATCTCGTCCCTCAGCTCCCTGAAGAGCTGGAGGATCTGAGCCTGGATGGTCACATCCAGGGCGGACGTGGGTTCGTCGGCTATCACAAGCTTCGGCTTCCCCGCCACCCCCATGGCTATCATCACCCTCTGCCTCATGCCCCCAGAGAGCTCGTGTGGATGCTGGTTGAGCACGGTGGAGGCGTTGGGCATGCGTACCTGGGTCAATAGCTCCAGGGATATTGCCTTGGCCTCATCGGACATCGGTTTCTCCACCCAGCTCCTGAAACCGGGGACCCTGAACAGGAGGCGGTAGACGAAGGAGCTGGAGGCCTTGTCCTCGTTCATGAGGTAACGCAACCTGATCGGACTGGTCTTGGTGTCCGCCAGCTGGGATATCAGCCTGGACTTTTGTGTCAGACCGATGTCCGTCCTGCTGACGATGAAGCGTATCTCGTCCTGGAGGGCCTGGAGGCCCAGTTGCTGCAACATGGCCGAGAGTTGCGCGTCGCTGTAGCCCGGCCTCGATACGAGCACGGCCACGGATTTCAGGTCCTCCTTCTTGGCGAGGTTCCGGGCCTCGACCCGGGCTAGGAGGTAGTGCCTCCTGTGGGTCTTCAGCACCTCGGAGATCTGGAAGCCGATGGAGTAGACGGGGTTCAGGGACGTCATCGGCTCCTGGAAGATCATGGAGATGAGCCTGCCCCTCACGTTGCTCATCCGATTGTTCATCTTCTTTATCGCCTTCTCGTCCCTTCGCAACTGGACCGTCTTACCCTTGGTCTCCGTGTGGACCTCCTTCTCTGCACCCTCGACCAGGTCCATACCTTCGAATAGTATCTGGCCTCTCTGGATTATGCCAGCCTCCGGGGTCAATCGCATCACGGCCATCGCGGTCTGGGACTTGCCGCACCCCGTCTCCCCCACCAGCCCGAACGTCTCCCCCTGGCCTATCGTGAAGGAGACCGAATCGATGGCCTGAACCACGCCCGACCGGGTGACGAAGCTCAGCCGAAGGTCCTTGACCTCCAGGAGAGGATCGGCTGTCTTTTCGAGCTGGGCCATCTAGGTGCGCCTCTTCGGGTCCAGTGCGTCCCTGAGACCGTCCCCCAGGAGATTCATGCCGATGGCGAAGATGAGTATGGCGAGGCCCGGGAATAGGATGGTCCAGGGAGCGGTGACCGCGAACCCGAACCCGTTCGAGATGAGCGTCCCGAGCTCAGGAAGCAACAGGTTTCCCGTCGCGAAACCGATGAAGACCAGCCCCGCAAAGACCTGGACCACCGTCCCGAGGTCGAGCGATATCTGCACAAAGATGGGAGTGAGCACGTTGGGGATGATGTGGTAGCGCAGGATTCCGGGCGTACCGACACCGCTTGCCTTCGCCCCCTCGACGTAGGCGTTCTCCTTCACCGAGAGGGTCTGCCCCCGCGCGTACCTCGCATAGAGGGGCCACCAGACCAGCGTGAGTGCCACGCTGATGTTGCTGATCTCCCTGCCCAGGAAGAACGCTATGGCTATGGCGAAGGGGAGGTACGGGATTGAGAGGAAGATGTCCGTGAAACGCATGAGCGCCTCGTCGATGTAGCCCCCGTAGTAGGCGGCGCAGACCCCCACCACGGTGCCAATTATCGCCCCTCCCAGCACGACCTGGAAAGAATAGTAGAGGTCGATGCGGATGGCAGCCATGATGGCCTGGTAGAGGTCCACTCCCGGGTAGGTGGTGCCGAAGATGTGAGCGAAGCTGGGAGCTTGCGGCACGGTATTGCTGAAGTTAGGTATCAGGGCGTCGGCGTCGTGGACTCCGATGAGCGCGGGATAGACCCAGTCGATGACGGCTATCAGAAGGTAAGCGCATACGATGGCCAAGCCGGCCGCGGACGACTTGTTCTCGAGGATTATCTTGAGGGTGAGTCTCCACTCTTTCCACCTCGACCCGGTCCTCGGCGGGGCGCCGGCGGCCTCATCGTGTGCGAGGTTGATCGTGTCAGCTTCCAAATCTCAATACCCCTTCAATACCTGATCCTCGGGTCAAGGAAGCCGTATACGACGTCCACGACCAAGTTGGCAAAGACGAAGGTGAGCCCGAAGATGACCGTGGCGCCCATCACGCCGCCTAGGTCGTTCGAAAGGAAGGCTTGTGTCGTCCAGTATCCGATCCCCAGGTAGTCGAAGACCGTCTCGATGAGCACGACCCCGCCGAGAAGGGCGGCTACGGTGAACCCGAGAAGCGTGGTGACCGGAATCAGCGCGTTCCTCCTCGCATGCACCTTGACGACGACGTTCTCCGACAGGCCCTTGGCCCGCGCGGTTCTCACGTAGTCCTGAGAGAGGGTGTCCTGCATGCTCGACCTGGTCACACGCAGGACCCCCGCCAGTGTGCCATAGGTGAGCGTGACGACCGGAAGTACCAGGTGTGCCGCTGCGTTCTCAAAGATGTCGAATCGGCCGTGTATCAGGGCGTCCAGTAGGAGCAGGTGGGTAGGGAAGGAGACCCCCTGAACGTACCAAGACGCGTTGCTTACCAGCTCGATGCTGACCGTGCCGCTGATGGGAAATATGTTCAGGGCCGGGTTGACGTTGTTGCTCGCGAAGATGATGATCAGGATGAGCCCGAGCCAGTAGATGGGCATCGAGTAGCCTATGAACGATGCCACTCTGGTCAGGTGGTCCCCCAAGCTGTTCCTTCTCACTGCGGACCACACACCCAGTGGGATGCTTATCGCGGTCAGCAGGACGAAGGAGAGGATGGCGAGTACCAGGGAGTTGGGGTAGAAGAGCAGTATCGCTGTCGTGACCGGACCGTTGAATATCCCGGTGTGCGTGTATCCCCAATTGCCGTGGATCAGCGCGTTCACCCAGTAGAAGTACTGGTACGGCAGCGGTTCGTTGAGGTGCAGGAGTTGTATCGCGGAGGCTTCCTGCCCCGCAATGTTGCCCGCCCTCGGGTTGATGTAGGAACCGATGAGGTTGTCGGTCCCCTCCACATGGATGAGGATGAAGACTATCAGGGTCAACCCCACGAGGGTGGGGATCACAAAGAGTAGGCGGCGGAGGATGTAGTAGCGCAGCTTCAAGGGCCATTACCGCCCAGTGAAGCAGAGCCTGCCCCCGCGCATCGCCATGAAGTCTTTCTTCCTCGTCCCCTTGTGCTTAAGCCTTTGTCAGCCAGTAGACGTAGGTGACACCGCTGCCTGGGTTCATGGCTCCTTCCTCATTCTGGATGCCTCCCAGCCACGTGCGCCAGTACCAGAAGCCACTGAACTGGTCTTGGTTGACGTAGAGCGCCATCTTGATCATGAGGTACTCCGCTGTCTGGTAGTCGGCCATCTTTGCCGACGCCGTTGGGGCTACGTCACCCGCCGAGACGTTTCCGTCGATCCAGTTGTAGACCTGGAACTGGGTGTAGGTCTTCCCGTGGATTGAGACGAGGTTGCCCGAGCCGTTGTTGGGCGGCAGAGTGGCGAAGTTCGAGACAGGAGTGTAGCCATCAAAGGGTGCGAAGACACCGCTGGACGGGTAGAACGAATCTATGTTGTCCTGGGCCGCCGGATAGTCTGGGCCCGAATAGAACCACGAGAGTGGCACTACCTGGAACGCCAGAGGCCCTAGCGTGAGAGGCTCCTGCACAATCTTAGCGGTGATGTTGCCACCGCTGATAGTGCTAAGGGTTGCGGCCCACTGCTCTGCAGAGGCTATTTGGACTTGGCCCTGGGGTCCGAAGACGGTGATGCCGATGTCGATGGTGATCTTCATGTCCTTCCAGGCCGAGATGGACCAGTTGCCCTCTGCCCACTGCAGGTTCAGTGCTGGGAGGCCTCCAACCGCGCTCGGAGCGACGCTCCCCGCCTCAGTGGTCTCCATCCATCCCTGGGTAGGAATACCGAAGGTTGTGTTGTACTTCGCGTTGCCCAGGATGTCTGAAAGGAACCCTGAGTAGTTGTACGAGTCAATCCACACGTATCTAGTCGCAAGGTCTGCGAAGTAGTTGGCAGGCTCGTTGTATCCGGGTCCCCACTGATTCTGTTCCAGGGTCTTGTTCTGGTCAATGGAGAGAATGTAGGCGGACGAGTCCGCCGTCGGGAAGTTGTAGATATGGATGCTCCCCTGGGACTGGAGCTGCTGCATTATCGGGTAGTCGGACGGAGGAACCCCGTTCGCCGAGTCAGCCTGCCCATCCTGGAGCATCAACAACGCCGTGTTCGGGTTGGAGAGCCAGTCTATGACCACATCATCGGTCACGGCCGGGATTCCTGGAGTAGGCTGATAGTTCGTGTTGGGCGTAAGCTCGATCGACTGACCAGGGGTCAGCGACTTTATGATGAACGGCCCAGAGCCGATCACATCGGCCGTATTGAACGCAAGGTTAGAGTTGTAGTGACCTGGCTCAGAGGTCGACGCATAGGTCGCAAAGTTGCTAGGCGTCCATCCAGCACCGAGCGACTCGATCACGGTAGGGTCCATAAGACCCATGCCCAGTACGCTTGAGAGTATCTGGAAGACCTGGGTGTTTGGCATCGGTCTGTTGAAGTGGAAAGTGATGGTGTTCGAAGCATTGCTGTAGGTGACCGTGTGAATAGCGTTGGTGTAGGTGTTGTTTCCATAGAATGTCGCCGTCCCGTTCTGTACTCCCGGAACGAGGAACTGGACCAAGACCCAAGAGGCTACCGGGCCGCTTGCGTACGCGTAGGCCCTCATGTAGGTGTACCACGCAGCATATGCGTTCAGTGGATCGCCGTTCGAGAACTTGTCGCCGCTCCTAAGTGTGAATGTGTAGACAGAGG
This sequence comes from Nitrososphaerota archaeon, assembly GCA_027886885.1. Taxonomy (GTDB): domain Archaea; phylum Thermoproteota; class Nitrososphaeria; order Nitrososphaerales; family Gagatemarchaeaceae; genus Gagatemarchaeum. The sequence continues at coordinate 11,881 of JAPCJP010000046.1, forward strand.
AATTGGCGCTGATTCCTCCGTTGGTGGCGTTGGGGAGGAAGGCGGCCGCCTGGGGCAGGAATGATGTACTCGAAGAGCCGTTGTATTGGACAAGGGTCTGGAAGACGCCGGTCAAGACTTCGCTTCCGAATGCGTCGTAGTCAATTGCCGGGTCGTAGGATGCAGGACCGCCCGGAGTGACCTCGGCCAGAGTTATGACTCCCGGGTTAATCACGGCGCCTGCCTGGCTCGATTCCAGGGCCAAGACTCTGGAGCTGGCGGTGACCGCCACTGTGGTCACGGTCGATGTAGTCTGGGTGGCGCCAGAACCCTCAGAGGTGGTGATGGTCAGGGTAATGGGATAGATTCCGGGACCGGAGTAGGATACTGTGGGGTTGGATGATGGAGCGGAGGTGTTCGAGGCCTGGACTACTGTCGGCGATTGGCCGTTTCCGAAGTTCCATGTGTAGGAGGCGATCGAGTAATTGGTGTTTGTAGGAGTCTCGTGGTAGCCGCCCGTCGGGGATATGGTAACGCCAGCGTTGAACAGAGGAGCATTGGCATCAGCGCTGGACGAAGTGTTGAAGCCGATCGACGGAAGCGAGCCGTCTGCTGCTGCCGATGTCGACAGGCTCGCGGCCACTTGGACCGCAACTAGAGCGCTGTCATCAGAGACCGTCTTTGTGTAGCTGAAGAGACCGCTGGAGTAAGAGAGCGACGCGTTCGCCTCCACCAGATAGTTACCCGCGTTAGCATAGGTGTGCGAGGTCTCCGCTCCCGAGCTTGTGCCCGTTGAACCGTCGCCGAAGTTCCAGTTGACGCTCTTGACGCTTGCGCCGGAACTCGGTATCGCCGTAAATTGGAGTGGGGAGTTCGCGTTGCCCAGGTTACTGGAGATCGAAACTCCAACGCTCACTGTTTTTGGCTGGGACGCGGCGTAGGTGATACCTACAACCCCGGCCACGACGAGGATTACGATTATTACAACCGCCGTCATCTTTGCGATAGCTGACCGTCTGTGTGAATCTCCAGTAGCGAGAAACAACAGTGCTCACCGAGCCCATCACATTATATAAATCTGATGAACG
>JAPCJP010000047.1 GCA_027886885.1 Nitrososphaerota archaeon
CACTATCGAACCGCTCATCCATCCAGGAGTCTCCATCGCTCCCGCAAGCCCGCTGTTACCTGACCCGCACGGCGTCGTGCAGAACCACGGGTAAGTTCCTGGTCCACCGGTCATGAAGTAGGCTATGACCGTTGTCTCCGCTGCGACGGGGATATTCAGGTTGAGTTGGGGGGCGGTGAAGGTGTGCGAGATGAGGGCGGGAACCAGGCTCGAAACGGTCTGCGTCCCGACTATCACGATTCCTGATGGTCCCTCGGAGGAGTTGACCACGTTGTTGCTGATGACCGACATCGTCCCGTTCACGGTCCCGGTTACGTTGTCGTACTGGGAGCTGATCGGAGTTGCATTCCCCTGATCGTAGTTCATTATGACGACCTCGATCATTCGGTTAGCAGGCAGCGTGATATTGGCAGACGATTGTAGACCGTTCGGCCCCTCAACATAGTACGCTGGTTGGTCCCCGACGCTCGCGTTGAACATGTTGTTCGTGGTTATGACCAGCGACAATACATAGGGGACGGAGGAGTTGGTGCCGGCTACCTGCTGGGTGCTTGTGACCGTGGAGGTTACCGTACTCTGCGAATTCTGTGTCGCGACGAAGGCGATTCCTCCGCCAAGCGCCACACTTCCCACTATCAGCACTGCGACCAGTATGGGAGCTGGATTGTATGTCATAGTCTATGCCTTCCTTCGGACGCTCAACACGTAGCCAACTCCTCCGAGTATTGCGCCGAGAGCCGCTATGAGAACGAGAGCGCCTATTGGGTCCTCGAAGTGACTCAGGTAGTTGACGTGTATTTGGTAGTCCGTGTAGCCCAATCCGCCAGAGGAGACGGCCGCACCAGCCCACCCTGCCAGGTAGCCCCCGTACATCATCAGTATCATCGAGCTTGCGACCCCTACGTTCATGAGTATGTAGTGCCCCCAAGCGAGGTAGTTCATTAGGCCATGGTATACCTTACCCTCGACTCCCTCGATGTAGAAGTAGAAGATCGCGGTTACTGCGACCCCCACCACGCCAACGACCAGGTAGAGGATATACCCGGTGAATAGCCACGTTCCACCGCCTCCGGCGGCAATCACCATGGCTGGTGCGAAGTACGGTTCGATATTGAAGAAGCTGAGCGGTTGCGCGATAAGAATCGTGATTATGGTTACGATTGCGCCCTGTATTACTGCCGCCCAAATCCACCTACCAGCCCACTTGCCTCGTATCGACCGACCGTCAAGCGTACCGATTGGAGACGCCTTGTCCATCTACTGCACCCCCAAACTGTGACCTGCATAGCCATAGCCATTAGAAATATGCCTGCCCCACAACTTCGCGAACGCTTCCTTGTTCGTCTCGGCTTGGACGACTATGCCGTGTGGGTCTGCCGATATCCGGAACGACCTGTAACAGCTCCTATACGAGGCATATCGCTTACCGGAACCCGTAATCACAATCCTTTCGATTACCACCAAACCCGCGCCGACCAGCGCGTGCATTCGACGGTAGCAGGTGCTAAGGGGTATTCCCTCGCTCGAGCTGATCGCTTCGACGGTCCGCGCGTCGTCGATGGTGCGGGTCATAATCTTCCCGGAGAATCTGTCTGCCAGCGCGGCCAGGATTGAGCCCGCCGTCTCAGGACCCAAAGTCAACAGGCTCGCCGACTTCGTCTCAACCGCATCCACCGTCGTTGTTTGAGCGTTCATCGCTTAACGGCTCATGAAGCCGCAGAACTGTATAAGATGCGACCGTATCATCTGTGCAGAATGTTGGCTGGAACAATCCAGCTGCGGCGACTTGCAATTCTGGACCGCAGTCCGCGGAGCTCGGCGAGAGGTCTGTAATCCCTAAACTACTTATTATGAGTCGGGTAGATAGGGTCAGGGACTTGAAGGAAAAGACAGCCACAATCTCGTTCAGAATAAACGAGCCAGCCCTGAGAGCCCTCCAGGAAGACGCAAAGAAGCAGAATCTGAGCTTGAACACACTCGCCAACCAGATGTTCGTCTCGTATGCAGACTACGATAGATTCCTGCAGAAGTTCCACATGGTCAAGCTCTCCACCCCTACGCTGAAACGCATCATAAACGCCGCAAGCGAAGAAACAATCATCGAGGCAGGATCGGCTGCAGGAGGCAGCGTTCCGGAGAGCTTCATACTCGCAAAGACCGGCGAGCTTTCAGTCCCGAACGCCCTGGACTACCTCAAGTCGATGGGCGCTCACGCCAACCTCTTCGACTACAGCGAAGTAACACACGCTGGCAAGACCTCTGTGACGCTCACGCACGACCTGGGGCCGAAGGGAAGCCTCTTCCTGACCCACTACGCGGAGGCTCTCTTCAAGACCCTGGGCAAGCAGCTCAAGGTTCGTGAACTCCCGGACGCGATTGCTTTCGAAGTCTGAACTCCGCTTCCTAGAGGCCGGTTGGGCTACCTCCACAATTGCGGGTGAGTGCAATTGATACGAGCCCATGATATATGATTCGCAACACAGCTTCCTCGTTTAGGAATGGCAAAGAGGGAACAGGGGACGTACATGGTAAGGTTACGAGATGCCAGCATAAACATCGACGATCTTAAGGTTGGAATCTCCGAAATCACCGGCGTCCTCGAGGTCCAAGCCAACTACCTTACACGGAAACTCATGATCAGCTATGACGGAGCCGAAGAGACCCTCGAGCGAATCAAGAGCAGACTCGCCGGAATCGATCGACCGGCAGGATGTTAAGGTAGTGTTCGGATGTGACGACTGAGCCATAGCCGTTCTGCCACACTCGTCATGGCTGCAAATGATACGCGCTCGTTAAGTATTCCATTATCTCCTTCCGGAGGTCCTCAGTGAAAATAGAGCAAGCCTTCCCGCACATACTCGAAAAGCAGGTTCCCGTCGTGAAGTCCAACTACCCGCTCCTGACCGTCCTCTACCTTCTCCGCATGCAAGATGTCGACGCTGTGCCGATCGTTCCTGTGACGAACAAGGGCGCCCGAGCCGTCTTTGGTTTCTCGAGTCTGCCGCACTTCATGAACCTGGGACCGGAGGGCTTCGCCGAGCTATTGAGGGGGCCGTGCGAGGCCGCCTCTGACGAGCTGAATCTGCTCAGCGTCGAGGATGAGCTTGGGTCACTGCTAGACGCGTTCAAATCGAGGACGCTTGGCCTTGCGCTGGTCCATGAGGGTGGAAGGAAAATGAAGGCTGGCCTTCTTAGTCTGACTGATGTCCTCGCGCTATATGGGACAGGGGTTATCCACGCGGGCATGACCGTCGGTGACGTCGGGAGCCCAATCCTCTCTTTACCAAGCACCACGACTATCCGCGAAGCCTTGCAGGCGATGTTCCGCCACAGGCACAGGCGTGTTTTCTTGACAGGAGTTGAGGCATACGTCTCCGACCGTAGCATCATGAGTTCTCTCTTCAGCCCGACGATTCTCGAACAGCTCGGTAGTGAGAAGAGCAAGGACATCCTCTCGACTCCGATAGCCAAGGTGGAGAAAGTGACTCCCGTTGCTGTCGGTCCCAAGACGAGTTTGAGCAAGGCAGCCTACATGCTGAGGAGGGACAGAGGGGGCTGCCTTATTACGAGTGAGAAGAAGGTCGTTACTCCTTGGGACGTGGTCATGAAGCCGTGGCTCACGGACAGACTGACAATCGCATGAAAGAGGGAAGGACCCGTCTCGGACGGTATCAACAGAAGTCTTCGGAGATATTCGCCTCGGCGAGCGCTTCAACTGTGCCTCGTTCTCATCCTCGAAAATCGTCTATCACCTTATTAGCGGAAAAGCAAATCGTGCTGCCATGCAAACGCAAGGACAAGCCCCCTCACCGGTCGCCTCACAGAACTATCGGAGAATTCTGGTTGGGTACGACGGATCTGAGAACTCCGAGAGGGCTCTTGCGCGCGCCGCGGCGCTCGCAGCCGAGCACGGAGCCTCGCTGAGCGTAATCGTCGTCGTCAATACCGTCGTGATGTCTATCGGCCCGATGGCCTCTCCCATTCCCGAAGAAGTTTTCGACGAACGGATTGACTATGGGAAGAAGACACTATCAAAGGCGATGAAGACCGTGGAGACATCAGTTCCCTCGGTGACCGGGGCTGTAGAAGAAGGGTATCCGGCAGAATGGATCCTGAATATTGCGGCGAGAGACAAGGTCGACCTCATCGTCCTCGGCAGACGAGGCATATCCGCCGTGGAGCGGTTCCTGCTCGGCGGAGTCTCTTCCAACGTGGTCGCTCATTCGAAGTGCGATGTTCTGATAGTAAAGTGAATCTGTACCACTAGAGTCCTCACCGCTGGTCGGTCATTCCTATTCGTGAGAATCGTATCTGCGAATTATAAGCGCGGCAGCAATCTCCACGTTCGGTCGGCAGATGCAGTCAACTCAGAATCAAGACAAAGAAAAAAACAATCCCCTGAAGAAGGAACTAGGACTCTGGAGCCTCATTGGCTTGGGAGCAGGCGGCATCATAGGTTCTGGGATCTTCGGGTTGATAGCAGCTTACGGTGCCGATGCCGGACCCGCTCTGACCCTGGCCATCGTCCTCGTCGGTATCATCATGACTATGCTCGCACTGATTTACGCGGAGCTTGGCTCGAGGTTCCCTCTCACCGGCGGTCCATACTCCATCCCACGACTCGCCCTCGGTAATTCTGCGGGGTACCTCGTCGGCTGGGGCTATTTCATCTACGCCTTCACCGGAACCGCGGCGATAATCGACGTCTTCGTAGCCTATGTGGGGTTCTACGTGCCTGGTCTCGCTACTGGCCTCACTTTGACACCTCTCGGGATATCGATAGCACTCGTGGCGCTCGCCATCTTCACCGTGATCAACGTCTTCGGCGTCAAGTGGGGTGGGTTGTTCGGCATAGTGACCACAGTGACGAAGCTAATTCCGTTGATACTCTTCGCTCTGGTGGGGTTGTTCTACCTGAACGTCGGTAACTTCACGCCGTTCATGCCCTTCGGCTGGACTGGGATTGCCGTGGCGATGGCTCTCGCTGTATTCATGTTCACCGGCTTCGAGGGGATTGTCATACCTAGTGGCGAAGTCAAGAATCCGTCTAGGACGATTCCGCGTGCGCTGATAATCACAATGGCAATAGTCGTCCTGGTCTACGTCCTTATCGGAATCGCCTTCGTCGGTATGATCAACTGGGCCGGCCTCGGCATGCACGTGGGTGACTGGTCCTACAGCACGGGAATTGGCAGCTTGTCGTCACCGCTCTCCGACGTCGCAAAGGGAGCGGGCTACGGGTTGCTCGCGGCCGTGATAACCATCGGAGCGATCATCAGCACCGCAGGCGCCGGAAGCGACTGGGTCCTCTTCCAGGGCCGCATCCCCTACGCCATGGCTGACGACGGGCTCTTCCCCAAACCGATGGATAGAGTGAACTCCAAATATCGTACTCCCGCTCTCTCGATCATCTTCGCGTCTTTCCTGACCGGGATAATACAGGTCCTGTTCCCGTTCTTCCCGAACGTAGTCCTACTGGCATCGATCACGACTTTGATCCCTTACGCCGCCGCGGCCGTCTCGCTCGCCATACTGAGAAGGAGCCCGCAGTTGGGAGTCGTCGACCACTTCAGACTTCCTGCAGGCATGGCAATCGCGTTCCTGGGCTTCGTTCTCTCCAGCGTGCTGATTTACTGGGCAACCTGGCCGCTGACGCTGATAGGGGTGATCCTGACGCTTGTCGGCTTCCCACTATACCTGTTCACCAAGAACAAGAAGATGGAGTGGCGCAGGCAGGCCTGGTTCTGGGTTTACGTGGTGGGGCTGACCGTTATATCGTTCCTCGGAGACACGAACTTCATAACCTCCGGCGTCCTGTCCATCCCTGGCCCACTCGGATACGTGCCGTTGCCCTACGACATGGCAGTCATCGTAGTGTTCTCAGCGTTGATCTTCCTGTGGGCGTATAGGGCGAATGTGGGAAAGGCAGTTGAGTCGACCGCATGAGAAGCATACTTTCCATGGGCGACCTCTCACCCGCCGAGCTTGAATCTTTGCTGAAGCGCGCAGCCCACCTCAAGAAGGAGATGAAGCGGGGAAGCCAGCTCGATTCACTGAAGGGGAGGGTGGTCGGCGTCCTATTCGAGAAACCGTCCACCAGGACGAGGACCAGCTTCGAGGTTGCAGCCATAAGGCTCGGCGGAAACTCCCTTTATCTCCCGTCGAACGAGTTGCAGCTCAGCCGAGGGGAGCCAGTCAAAGATACCGCTCGAATACTCGGAAAATACCTCGACGTCATCGTATGCCGGGTCTACTTGCAAGACACCCTGAGGCAGTTCAAGGAGTTCTCCGGAATCTCTATCATCAACGGACTTAGCGATATCGAGCATCCAACACAGGTAATATCGGACCTTCTTACAATCATGGAGGCGAAGGGGCGGCTGAAGGGTGTCAGGTTCGCTTTCATTGGGGATGGTGACAACGTATGCAACTCCCTGTTGCTCGGCGCGTCGATGGTCGGAATGGACATGGTCGTAGGGTGTCCACAGGGGTACGAGCCGAATCGCGATATTCTCAAACATGCGCGGGAGAATGCGAAGCGGTCCGGTTCTTCAGTAAGGATAGTAAACGACCCGAAGAAGGCAGCTGCGGGAGCCGATGTCCTCTACACCGACGTATGGGTCAGCATGGGCGAAGAAAAGGAGAGGAACCGCAGGATGCGCGCTTTCAACGGCTTCCAGATAAATTCAGACCTTCTGAAGGCTGCCGCCAAGGACGCGGTCGTGATGCACTGCCTTCCTGCGCACAGGGACCTCGAAATCACCGACGAAGTGATTGAGGGGAAACAATCAATCGTATGGCAGCAGGGCGAGAACAAGCTTTACGGAGCTGCGGCGGCGCTTGAATTCGTCGTGAGATCGTGACCGCAAAGATAAGAGCGGAATGGGACAGGCTGCACAGAGTGGCCGTGCACAGGCCCGGAATAGAGATGTGGTTCGGGCTACTCGCGCCGTACGCTTCCCTGTATGAGCGGGCGTTCAACCGCTATGAAGCGAGGAACGAGCACGAGAGGCTCGAATACACGCTGAAGCACGAATTCAAGGTCGAAGTGATCCGGCTAAAGGAGAAGGTACTCGAGCTCGCTGACCGCAGGCCCGAGGTCAGGGCACAGCTCGTGCATGCGGCGCTCGCGGAGATGGAGTTTGTCGGGAACAAGGCTGAGGTCACTCAGGCGCGAAGGGAACTGGTCGATAATACTGACGTATTCGATCCAGGACATTTCTTCAATATCCTACTGCTCCAGCCGAAGCTGGACCTTGAAGAGGGGGTGGGAGCGAGAGCTGTCCACGTCAACGTCACCGAGAGGACTCCGCTCGCCAACCTCTATTTCATGAGGGACCAACAAGCGGTCACTGACCGGGGGATATTTGTTTCCCGAATGTCCAAGCCCCAGAGGCGGAAGGAGACGAGTCTCACTCGGCTCCTCTGGGAAAGCCTCGGTGAGAAGGTCGTTCATGAAGTGGAGGCTCCGGGGACATTCGAGGGCGGCGACTTCATCCCGATGAAGGACTTCGCGCTCGTGGGGACGGGAGACAGGAGCAACGCCGACGGCGTGAAACAGATGCTCGAGCACGGCTTGGACTTCGACGAGGTCGGTGTCGTGCATCAGCCAAGTCACCCCCTGATTCCTGGCGAAGAGCGCGACCCCATGGTCGACATGCACCTTGACACCTACTTCAACGTCGCTGGGAGCGGCGTTGTCGTGGGTTCGGAGCTGCTCCTGAAGCGCGCCAAGGTAGATGTCTACCACAGGGCGGGGAAGAGCAAATACGTCCAGGACAAGAAGGCAGGTACGACCCTCCACGAATTTGTCAAGAGGAAGGGGTTCGAGATCGTGAACCTCACCACTCTGGAGCAGCTCTCGTACGCTTCGAACTTCCTCTGCATCAAGGATGGGACTATACTGGCGATTGAAGTGGATAGGATAGTGAAGAAGGTCCTAGCCGGCCTGGAGAAGGAGGCGAAGCAGAGCCCCGAGCGGTACAACAGGCTTTTCGAGCAGGCGAAGAAGGACTACCAGGAGCTGAAGGGGAGCGCCCAATTCTTCCCCAACAAGAAGGAACTCTACCAATACGGCGTCGATGCCTACCCGATTGCCCTCACCAACCTCACAGGAGGCTATGGTGGAGGCCACTGCATGACCGCTGCGCTCGAGCGCAGCTAAGAAAGAGGTAGCCGGGGTGAAGATACTCGTCGCACTTGGCGGAAACGCCATACTGCAGCACAAGGAGAAGGGGACCGCTGAGGAGCAGTTATCGAACGTGAGGCGCGCCTGTGTGCACCTCGTTGAGATAATCAAGGATGGGCACCAGGTAGTGATCACACATGGGAACGGGCCCCAGGTCGGGGATATCCTCCTGAAGGATGAGCTCGCAAAGGATACTTTGCCTCCTATGCCGCTCGACGTCTGCGGCGCCGAATCGCAGGGCATGATAGGATACATGATTCAGCAGTCAATGCGGGACGAACTCAGGGGCCGCGGGATTCACACGCAAGTCGTTACCATCCTGACCGAGACGCTGGTCGACCCTAGCGACCCCGCGTTCAGCAAACCGACGAAGCCGATCGGCCCCTTCTACACGGCGATGGAAGCCACACAGATAAGGGGAGAAAAGGGATGGCACATGGTAAACGATAGCGGCAGGGGGTACAGGAGGGCTGTTCCGTCACCGACTCCTCGTTCATTTGTCCAGGGTGATGCCATACGGAAGCTCGTCGAGCTCAATGTCATTGTAGTCGCCGCAGGGGGCGGTGGCATTCCGGTGACCCTGCCCAACGGGAGCAAGGGGGTTGAGGCGGTAATCGACAAAGACCTCGGAGCCGCCGTCCTCGCCAACGTAGTCGACGCTGAGATTCTGCTGATATTAACGGACGTCGAGAAGGTCTTCCTCGACTATGGCAAGCTGAATCAGCGTCCCCTCGACAGGATGACGGTTCAAGAATGCAGGAAATTCCTGGATGAGGGCGAGTTTCCTTCTGGGAGCATGGGCCCAAAAATTGAGAGCGCCGTAAGGTTCCTTGAGTCCGGAGGAAGTCGTGCATTGATCACATCTCTGGAGAAAGCTCGCGAAGCTATCGCGGGAAGGGCTGGCACGACGATTGTCCCGTGACGTTCATTTGCCGTTCGCAACTTTGATAGGGCAAGAGCGAGCTTCAAAGTCAGGCAAGGCAATCCGCTTTTTAGTCCCAAGTACCTCACATCCCCCCTGGGAGCTTCCCTTTTGACCGACGTCAACCTTGTGAACAACCTCTGGGTCCTGATTTGCGCTCTTCTCGTGTTCTCGATGACGATGTCGGTGGGGCTCCTCGAGATCGGCGAACTCGGAGAAACATACTCGAGGAGTCTCCTCAAGGTCCTGCTCATAACGGGGAGCGCGCTGTTTTTCATGGCGTTCCTGGGGTTCAATACAGCCTTCGCTCCGACGTTTGGCGGAATCATAGGGAACCCACTTTACAACGGCGGTATCTTCCTAGGAGGCTTCTCCGCCGCCGCGACCGGCCTACTAAGCGGTGTGTGGTGGTCGATGGACACCGCGTACTTTGCCACCGGCCTGACGACAGGCACCTACTTCCTCTTCGAGACGGCTTTCGCCTCCGTGACCCTTGCGCTGGTTGGGGTGGTCGTACTCAAGAAGATGAAACTCGAAGCGTTCCTCGCCTTTTCTGTGGTCTATTTCATCCTAATCTGGAACCTACCAGCCGCGTGGATATGGAATCCCACAGGATGGCTCTACCTCCTGGGCGTGAGAGATTTTGCCGGTGGCCTCGTCGTCCACGGTGCCGCGGGAGCGGCGGGCCTCGCAATCGTCCATAGAATCTGGAGGGAAGAGAAGAAGAAGGGCCTCACGGAAAGCTTGATTGTCCACTCCAGCGTCAATCCTACCTGGTTGACCCTGGCGATACTCCTCCTCTGGATGGGGTGGTTCGGCTTCAATCCTGGTAGCGTCCTTGCCTTCAACAGTTCGGCCATTACCGTAGTTCTGACAACCTTCTTGGCGGCGGCGTCGGCCCTACTCTCGGTGATGTTCTTCAGGTACCTGAAGACGAAGAGGAATCCAGACCTGATCTACGCCAACAACGGTATACTGATGGGTCTCATTGTGATAACTCCGATAGCCGGCTTCGTCAGCCCTGGCAGTGCCGTCATCCTCGGCGTAATCGCGGGACCCCTCTATCTCGTCGGGGAGGGCTGGTTTGGCAAACGAAAGTGGTTCTCCGACCCCGTAGGGTTGTTTCCGGGGCATCTGCTTGGAGGGCTCTTTGGCCTCGTGATGATCGGCTTCTTCACGCAAAGTGCTTTCGCGGCCGCCTCGGGAAACGCCAACCTGCCAAACGGCCTGTTGTTCGGGGGCGGTTTCGACGCGCTCCACCAGCTCGGGCTGGAAGCCTTCGCGGCGCTGGTCGTCATGGCCGTGGTGTTTGCGTTGAGTTATGCGACACTGGAGGCGATAGCGTGGGCGATGCATGGCGTAACCACTAAGTACAAGGACGAAGTAATCGTCTAAGGACCGACACGGATGAGGATTTGCATGTCGTCTTAAGGGCTAAATATCGTTCCAATCTTCGTTCCCACGGTTGAAGGTAATTGGCAACACTAGCAACTCGGCTGGAGAATGGTGGCGCTTGAGCAAGGCTGAAAGGAAGAAGGAGACTCAGGCAGAAAAGAAGCAGGACGAAAGAGTGAAGAGGAAGGAAGATCCGCATCACGAGTATCCAAGCGCAGGGATAAAGCACGCCGGGTCGCTAATCGAGGAAGGCTACCGAGTAGAAGAAGGACAGGACAGGAGGAGAACAGCCCTGAACAAGGCCGTCCACCACTACGGATATGCGGAGACCGTCGAAAAGGTCAACGCCCTCGCCGTGATGAACAAGAATCACAAGGAGAACCACAGGAGAATCGAGGATGACCTGGAGTATCTGAAGGCGCAGTTCAAAGGCAAGTAGTGCGAAGCACACATGCTCAAGGGATGAAATAGTCCCTTATTGGAAGAAATAGGCGCCCTGGCCGGGATATTCGTCGAAGCGAGCTTGATTCTCACTCCGATTTCGAACCCGGGTCGAGGGAGTGACAGTCCCACATACTGACCTGTGTACGGTCAAAGGCCTCTATACTACCAGGGCGCAACGCAGCCCCCGACGGCGTGAATTTTAAACGTACGCTGAGCGCAGCTACCGTCTAGCGCTTCTTCTTTTTCTTCTCGTCCTCGGCGACGTCACCAGCGACCGCTCGCGCCTCCTTGATGGGCCGATTCTTCAGCCAGCTTTCGTAACCGTTGATTACCGCTTCTTCTTTCTCCAACTTAGTCTCGGCTTTCTTTCGTGGCATGGGACTCAAGCTCACAATGTACAATACCAGACTTATGCTTTACGGGCCTCAGGAGATGCCGAGTCTACATCGGCGAATTAGCTCTGCCTGCCGGGCGTGCCAGAGATCCAGGAAGGAGGGTAGTCCGGAGCTACAAGCGTGTAGCGTTCTTGCCAGTTTGGCAATGACTGCCCGCTCAATCGCGCGTCCAACCTATCTAGGAACGCGTGCGTCCCGGGTGCAAAGCCGAGTGCGGTTTGGCGGTTGAGATTCCTGTGCTCAAGATGGAGTATCGTCCCGTCACCGTCCCGACGCAGTTCCCAACGGATCACTCCGTCCTCCCCGGAGGGAAGTTCAGGGCGGGGGGCGACCTTCCACTCGTGTTCGAAGACCCTTGGAGGGTCCCACCTCAGGATTCGACCGGTGACATGAAGCTGGGAGGGCCCGGCGTGAAGGTCGACCATCCCTCCGTCGCGCCCATCAATCGTCGCCCTAGTCATGTACCAGCCGGATAGCTCCGAGGGGTCCGTGAGGGCCTTCCAGACTGCCTCGGGACGCTGCGAAAGTCGCCTGTGGAAGACGAGGGTGGCTTCGTCTCCATCGATGACAACCTTTCCAGCTTCTCCGGTCGCGGACATCACGAACCCCCCTCCTCGTTCTTCGTCTTCGGGTTGGAACGCTCGAGGTGCCCCTCCAGAGAGTTCAACTGGTCCGACCAAAAGCCACGGTACGACGAGACCCAACGATCCAATTCGCGGAGACTCTCCGGCGCCAAAGAATAGATTCGCTGTTGAGCCCGTGGAGAAACGACGACGAGACCGGCGTCTCGCAGTATTCTCAGTTGCCTGGAAACGGCCGGTTGTGGGGCATCCGGGAACGCCGCCACCAGTTCCCCAGCCGCCCTCTCGCCTCTCCTCAAGATGTCTAGGATCTTGCGGCGGTCCGGGTTGGAGACGGCGGCGAAAACCGCGTTCTGGCGCAAACGGAGTTCTCGGGTCACTTTGACCAAGCGGCTGCTGCGGGCGGCTGGTTGATCGAGAACAGGTTTCCATCCGGGTCCGCGAACGTCGCTGATATCCCCCAGGCGTATTCATCGGGCTTGTCTTTCTGGACAAATTGCACCCCCCTGGATTTCATTTCGGTATACGCTTTCTTGCAGTCGTCGACGCGTAGGACGATCGGTGGGTTGTTGCCCGGCTGCCAATTCTTGGACCAACCGTTGGCGTCATTGGTCCCTGCCTGGAAGAGAGCCAACTCAAGTTCCTGTCCTTTCGGTCCGACCGTGACCCACCGATAGCCCCCGGGTGGCGTGTAGTCGGTCTTCTTCTCGAAGCCGACCTTTTCAGTGTAGAACTCCAGCGCAGCCGTCTGGTCCTTAACAATCAACGTGAACTGGGTTATCTTGAGGCTCATGACG
>JAPCJP010000048.1 GCA_027886885.1 Nitrososphaerota archaeon
GTAAAGTTCCTTCGGAGAACGCCCCTCTCGTCAGGCCGTGGTCAGTGAGACCTACTAGCGTTTCGTAGTGCGTACGACAAGGCCCAATGAGACAGCAATCGCGTTCCCCTTGTCGCCGAGGAGCTTCAGTCGGTCCTGGGCGGCCTTTGGGTCCAGTTCACGCATTGACGCCATGAGGTCCCTCGATTCCGCGATAGCCTTTACGACCTGTCTCATGAACCCGAAGCAATCGAGCGTCGCTAGGACATCGACCGCCCCGTACTCCAGTCTGGCAAGCCTGAGTTTGTCTCCGTCCAGCGCCATAATGGCGGTGAGGAGCTTGTTCATCGAATCCTTCAGGAACACCGCGTCGAGGTGCTTGTTGAGCGCCGGCTCGCCGGTGACCTCGGTCTTGCCGGTGCTGTCCGAGTAATCCACCGTGACGAAGGACTCGCCCTCGGACTTGGAGTACACTATATCGAAAGCTGCACCCGTCTCTTCCCTCAAGAACTTGGCGGTAAGGTGGTTCTTGGAAGCCAGGGCTCTCGACAGCTTGTAGCCCTCCAGCTTCTCAAAGTCGGGGACGGGTTCTTTTTTCAGCCAAGCCTTGCCCAGCCTGACGGGAATCTTCGCTGTTTTTCTGAACGCGGCCAGGCTGAATTGGCTCCGAAGAAGAGGGGAGCTCGACGTGTTGAGCAGGAATTCATATTCGATGTCCTGCGTGCACTTGTAACGCGCCGAGGCAGCATAGGAGCCGTCTGTGAGTTCGAGGCTCACCTCCTCCTCAAGGATTGGAAGCGGGCTCACCGACAGATATGGCTCCAGGCTCCTTGTCGCCTTCACCTTCTCCGAGTTCAGCTCGGATGAGGACTCCTCGAGAACAGACTTGAGCCGTGCTTCGAGCTTCTGGCGGGTCTGACCGACCGCGGCGCCGACAAATTCGTTTACGACCTTCGAGAGGTTGAGGGAGTACTCCGGGTCGAGGCCGAGCTGCTTGAGTGAGGATGAGACCTCTGAGACAAGCCGGTCGAGCTCTCCAATCTGCCTCTGGAGGTTCTGTCGAACCTTTTCCTGATTCGCAAGAGACTCGGCCCAATTCTCCGAGTAACGGACTGCGTCTACCAACTCGGTGAAGAACATCCACGCGGGGCTCCCTGGGTCCGACATTGGATATGCTCGGCACATCAGTGGAGTTAGATAAAGAATAGCATTGCCTGTGGGGCCAGTCTCCTGAGGAGTAGGGACGAGAGCTACTTGTATGTCAAACTAAGGATGCGATTCCTCAGCTGGTGTAGGCCGGCTCCCGTCACCGCAGAGATACGCATGACTGAGAAATCGGCGGGAAGGCTGCTCGATTCGTATCCCTGCGACAGACGACGCTCGTCCAGGTCTATCTTGTTCAGCACTAGGAGGACCTTCCCCGGGTCCACGTTCAGGTCTTTCAGTATCTGTCTACAACTGTCGAGCTTTATCCTCATGGCCTCTTCATCCTCGCTCGCGTCCAGAAGAAGGAGTATGAGGTCGGCGTATGTTAGCTCCTCAAGCGTCGATTTGAACGATTCGACCATGTAGGTAGGTAGTCTCGAGATGAATCCCACGGTATCAGAGAGGAGGACTCTCTTACCCGCGCCGATATCTGCAGCTCTCGTCGTCGTTGTCAACGTCGTGAATAGGTCGGGAGACTCCTCCTTCGACTCGGAGACCAGCTTGTTGAAGAGCGTCGTCTTGCCGCTGCTCGTATACCCCGCCAAGGACACGAATGGTATGTCGAGCTTCTTTCTCTCGGACCGCTGCACGCTTCTGTAGGACTGGGCTTTCTCGAGCTTCTCTCTCACTGTGACCATCCGGCGTTTGAGGGCCCTGAACTTGACGTCGACCGCCAGCTCTCCGATGCCCATGTAGCCAGCCCTTTCACCCGTCTTGGAATGTCGGACAGCGTCTTTGGTGCGGGGGATCTCGTAGTGCAGTTCTGCAAGCTGGACCTGCAGCCTGCCCTCCGCTGTCGTCGCCCTCTTCGCAAAAATATTGAGTATGAGCCTATCCCGGTCGATGACCTCCGCCTTGGTCACCTGAGCCAGGTTGAATGCCTGGGAGGACCTCAGCTCCTCGTCAATTATCAAGACCTTCGAGCCGTTTTCCCGCATCATCTCTCGGAGCTCCTCCGCCTTGCCCACTCCGACGCCGTACTGGGACTTTATCACCTGCTTCTGGGTCACCGTAGCCGCAACGGAGTACCCCGCGGCCTTCGCCAGCTCTGCTATCTCCTTCTTGGCGAACTCATCAGGATAGGTGACTACGGTAGCCTTCTCCACAATATGGGACGCTCAGGGTGGTATAAATGATGGACTGTAACCCGAGAGAGTCGAAGCGCGCTACGTGCCTTCGGAGTTTCTGTCGGCCTTGGGCTTCAACTCGCCCTCTACTCTCCGGATTTCGTCTTCCCCCTTCTCCAGGGTCTCCCGCCAGACCTGACCGAAGATGGGGGCCAAGGTGAAGAAGAATGTTGTTATCACGGAACCGACGGAAACGAAGGCCATCAGCGAAGCGAAGAGCTTGCCAACGATTGTGTTGAGTTGCAGCGGTGGACCCTGACCGGTCGCCAGCATGCTCTCGAAGTAGATGGCGTTCACAAGGCTCATCCCCTCCAGTCGGATGAATCCTGCGACCCCGACTATCATCACTGTGGCTATCAGCAGCAGACTGTACACGACCCTCCTGAGAGCCGTTCTTGGATAGCGCCATCTGTTTCGTTTCATGAAGGTATCAGGGTTCGCAAGTGGTTAAATGTATAATCGGGACCAATCTCGAAAATTCCATGGGAGTCTAAATATCTCCAAACCCGCTGCACCGGCATGAGCGTAGCGCGAGCAGAGGGAAACAAGAAGGGTCGAAGGTCCATTCGGTCCCGCCGGGCAGCTGTCAAGGACGCTCTCCCTGATGTTATGCCCCCCATGGGGATAAAGGAGGGCGACGACGATATCGCAGCCGAGACCGATGAAGACGACGACTGACTGATCACTGGAAAGTTGTCATCTGGTGCGATCCCGAAGGGACGGTCAGGCTTCCAGGTCGTCGAGCTTGACCCATTCTTTCATGGGACCCTCGGCCGAGAGAAACTGAAAGACGGAGACCTCGCTATAATCCCCCGTCTGGTCCAAGAAATCTCTCATGTTGATCGCCTCTCGAAGTGACCCCTGCTCGAACTTGTTCAGGGCCGAGGCACTTCTCGCGACAACCAGCAACTGGTGTTGCATCGCCACAGGAAAGATATTCCTATTATATATCGCTGGCTGAGAAAAGTATTCCTGCGGGAATCACGCGGAGGCGGTCCTGGGAAAGCCGTTTAACACTCCCCGGAGCATCCCGGTCCGTGCAGAATCTCGACCCGGTCATATTTCTCGGGCCCGTCGGGTATATCGCATTCAGCGGTTTTCTCGTTGCCTACTGGCATTTTAGGCGAAGGCTCGGGATCCTCGTCCTGTTCCTCTCCGCGGTCGCGTACTTTGCCTCGATCGCAGTGAAGGTAGTCTTCCAGGCGTTCACCTACGGCTGGGTCCAATCGACCTTCGGGACGGTAAGCGTCCCGACCGGCCTCTATTTTGGCGCTCAGACCTGCATCCTTGAGGTAGGACTCGCATATCTTGTGGCACGGGTCGCCGTCACCCGTCGGGCAATCGACGCTGGGGATGCCGAAGGATATGGTGTCTCCCTCGCGTTCTGGGAGAACGGCGTGCTCCTCGGAGCATTGCCCCTCTTGAACCTCTCCGTGGTATACGCCCTCATAGCCACGAACCTCTTACCCCCGTCTCTCTACCAGACCGTTGTCACCTCCGAGCCTTCGGTCTTCGACCCGCCTTCCCAACTGATCTTCCCCGTAGCCCTAGGCATCCTGGAAAGGTTCTCTTCCTTTCTGCTCCACTTCTCGTGGGGATACCTCTGCGTTCTTGCGGCCTACTTGCACAAAAAGAAGTACCTCGTCCTTGCCCTTCCGATGGGGCTGGTGGACGCCCTCGTGCCCTTCGCCGGTGAGATACCTGCGTGGGAGTTCGAGGCCATACTATTCCTCATCGCGCTCGGTGCTGCTGGCCTCACGTGGCGCGTGACGATGAAGGACAGGTCGTCCGGATATGGCAAAGAATTATCCCCCGGACCTGCGACCACCCGATCATGAGAAAGGTAGAGAGGTCGAAGGTCTATCGCCTCCTGTATCCGACCGTCCCCGCCATCATAGCGGCGGCCCATCAGGGGAAGGTCGCGGCCATGCCGGTGGTGTCCCTCGTCTCCCTGTCCAACTCTCCACCGCTCGTGGGCTTCTCATCGTCGGCTTCGCACAGCACCTACAAGACCATCCTGGAGGCGGGACGGTTCTCCGTTTCCTGGATGGACAGAAGGTTCGAGGATGAGATCACCCGGTTGGGGACGAGCAGCGGCTCCAAGACGCCGGACAAGCTCAGGAGTGTGGGGCTGCATCATCGGCCTGGAAAGGTTCTCGGGGTGCCGCTCATCGAGGAGGCCGCGGCCAGCCTCGAGTGCAGGTTCTCGCTCTCGCAGAGGTTGGGAGACCACAATCTGGTCGTCGGGGAGGTCAAGAGCGCGCAGGCGGTCGATGACTTTGAGGAATACTGGACGTTCCAACATTACTCGCCCCTTCTCTACTCGGGCTTGGGGCGCTCCTTCCGCGGGCCCTACCGGGATTAGGTCAGACGACCTTTATCGATGGGTGCTTGATTCCGTTCAGCTTCCCTACGTTCAGGAGCGCCGGAGTCATCGTCTCCAACAACCTGGAGTTCCGCAGGGGCCCAGCGAAGAGCGGCCTGAGACCTGCTATGGATGAGACCAACGCGGCCACCTCGGCATAGACCTCCTTGGTCTCCGCCGTCACCAGGACATCGTAGTCCAGGGGCTTCTTGACCTCCAGCAGCCTGGCTGCCGGTACGGTGTGGAATGCTGCGGCCACCCTCGTCTGGAGAAGGGACGCCACCCGCTCCGCAGCCGAGCCGGAATCGAGCCCCGGACTGAAGAGACCATTACGAATGACCATCGGAACGATGGGAGAGATGACCAATTTTCCGTCGAGGGCCGGTTTCAGCGAGAGAAGCGTCTCGTCCGAGGGCAGCTCCGGGATGGCGAGGATCGCGACCTGGCACCAGACCGCAGCTTCCAAGTTACCGTCGCCCTCAACGTGCCGCCCGGTCAGGGTAGACGAGCGCAACGCCGCCTCTTTGGCCCTGGAGGTGTCGCGAGACCCTATCACGATCTCAGCATTAGCGTTCGCCAGCCTTGCGGCAAGCCCCAACCCCAATTCGCCCGTCCCACCGACGATGGCAATCCTTGTCACTGGTCGCTCAGCCTCCCTTGGCTGGCGGCACCGGATATCTGGCTTCCCGTGTACATCGCATCGAGCATGTGAGACAACCTCGAAGCTCTCTTCGGACCCAACCCCGGGACCATAGAAAATTGCGACTCGGTAAGACCCATGATCTTCCTGGGTGTCCCGTATCTAGATAGCATTCGCCGGGCTAGCTTGGTGCCGACCCCGGGCAGCGAGGAGATGAGGTAGAGCTGCTGTTGGGCCTCGTCCCTTCCCTTGGGGGGCGGGCTCACGACTCCGGGAGGGAGGGGGCGTGCGCGGCTCTGGCGACTGAGCGCCGCTATGGCGACCGCGGTCTCATTCGGGCTGGCGGTGTGGATCAACCTTAGGTCGTAGGCGAGGGTCACGGAGGCGACCGCGCCATAATAGGAATTCAGGTTCTTGGTGAGGTTTCCTATCTCCTTCACGTCTCCCTCCACGATGAGATAGGGCTTCCTGAACGACGAGGAAATCTCAGAGGCCTGGACGAAGAGGCGGCCGTCGTAGACCGAGGAGATGAAGTCGCTCAGGGATTTCCTCTCGACCGCTATCTCCGGATTTATGACGTAGTCGGCGACGGACAGCTGGCTGAAGTAGACTCGGACGTCGAGCTTTGAAAGAAGGTCGGGTACCCCGCTCGACCTCTCCCTCTCGTCCACGACGACCTTGGGGGGAATCATCAGAACGGGAAGGTGTAGAAGTGGTAGATATACAGTGCTAGGACGAAGACGGCAAGGCTCAACACGAGCACGGCCTTGTCGTACCACCTTAGGCGCATTCCGTACAGCGATGTGGGTTTGGGCGTCGACCCGTACCCCCTGGATTCCATGGCTTCGGCGAGCTCTCCGCTTCTGATCACCGAGTTGACGACCAGGGGTATCAGGACGGGAATCAGGTTCCTCACCCTGCTGAGGAGGCCTCCCTTCTCGAGCTCGAGCCCACGGGACTTTTGGGCGTCCATTATCTGAAAAGCGTCGAGCATCACGACCGGGATGAACCGGACCGCGGTAACGAAGGCGAAGACCACGTCCCGTGGGATTCTCATCCACTTCATTATCTGCTCCAGCTCGTCCGGCGAGGTCGTGATGAAGAAGATGCTCGTCGAACCGATGATCGCGATGAAGCGGAGGGCGAAGGTCAGGGACCTCAGGAGGCCCAGGCCGATCCACAGGTTAAGAACGAAGATGAAGGTAGCGAAGATGAGAGAGAAGGCGACCGTCCTTCCGACTCGCCTCAGCGACCTTGCGAATGCGGCCACAGCGACAATGGATGCTATGATGATCGCCACCCCGATGACGGAGGAGGCCAGAAGGGAGAGCACGAAGAACTCGATTGCGATGAGCAGCTTAATCCGCGGGTCCAGCTTGGTGAAGGGCGAGACGACCCGCCTATAGAGGAGCCCCGACGCTAACCAGTACATGCGGTCACCTTCTCTCGCCCGAGACCCACGACAGTGCCTGGGAAACGTCCTGGAACGGGGACGCAGGTCTCCGGCTCAGGCTTTCGTATAGCGCCACGAGCTGGGGCTGCGAGACCCGCGCGTCCTCCAGTAGCTCTCTCTCCTGCATCACCACCGCGCAGGGTCCGTCCTCCACGACCCGCCCACGCTTCATCACCACGAGCCTCGGCTGCAAGGACCAGAGGAACTCGACATCGTGCGACACGATGATTATGGTCTTGCCAGCCGAGTGTAGCGTCCTCGCTATCTCCAGGAGCTTCGCCTTCTGTATGGCATCCTGTCCGACGGTCGGCTCGTCCAAGACGACCACTTCGGGGTCCCACGCGAGGATCGACGCCAGCGTGAGCCGCTTCTTCTCTCCGCCGCTGAGTATCAGGGGCGAGGACTTGTGGTATTCCTTCAGACCGAAGAAATCGAGCGCCCAGTTGAGCCTTTGCTCTATGAGGGCGTCGTCGAAGCCGAAATTCTTAAGGGCGAAGGTGATCTCGTGCTCCACGCTCTCGGAGAAGAGTTGGTGGTCGGGATTCTGGAAGGCTATGCCTATCTTTCTTGAAAGCTTGGCCACACTGGTGCCCCGTGCGTCAGCACCATCTATCAGCACGCTACCGCTAGTCGGCCTGAGCAGTCCATTGATGTGCCTCACGAGTGTCGTCTTTCCCGCTCCGTTCTCGCCCACTATGCCGACAAGCTCGTGCTTCTCGATGGTGAGGCTCACGCCATCGAGGGCCTTCACCCCGTTCTGATGGACGAAGGTCACGTCCCTGAACTCGATGAGGCTCAGGGTGCATTCAGCTCCTGCGCCATCTCCTCGGGGGTCAGCGGAGCTCTCGGCAGACGGCTACCCCTCTCCGCCAACTCAGAGTAGAGGCTGAAGACAGGGGGGATCGCGAGGCCGTGGGTTGAGGACGCCGGGTTGGTCAGGACCTCCGTGGGAGTGCCCTCCATGACCACCCGCCCCTTGTCCATGACCACGATTCTATCCGCGATCGGGGTGAGCAGTTCCAGGCGATGCTCGACGATGACGAAGGTGATCCCAAGCTCCTTGTTCAGCTTGCTCACCAAGGAGACGAGTTCTGAGGCGGTCTTGGGGTCCAGGAGCGAGGTGGGCTCGTCAAGGATGACGAGATTGGGCCTCATGGCGATGATGCCTGCCAGGGCCACCCGCTGTTTCTGACCATCCGAGAGCTCGTGGGGAGGGCGGAGCGCCAGGGGTTCGATGTGCAGCAGGCCCATCACCTCGTCCACCCTGCGCCTCATCTCCTGCCTGGGCAACCCCTGGTTCTCGAGCCCGAACGCGATGTCCCTCTCGACAGAGAACATGAAAATCTGGTTCTCAGGATTCTGGAAGAGAAACCCCACCATCTGGGCCAGCTTTCCCATCGGGGTCTCGGCGACGACGTCTCCGTCGACGACTATCCGGCCTTTGTAATCTCCGGGGTACATGTGCGGGATCAGGCCGTTCACGCACCTGAGCAGCGTGGACTTGCCGCATCCGCTCTGACCTGCTAGAATCACGATCTCCCCCCGATTAATCTTGAGATTCACATCCGTCAGCGCAGCCCTGGGCGAGTCCAGGTAGCTGAACGAGAGGCCCTCCACCGAAAGAAGAGGGACCTCTGGACCTTTGCTGGCCATCGGCTGGGGGGCTCCCGTCCCTTTGGAAAGACCTTCCCGCTGACGTTCTCGGCGCGACGCGCCTTCGATGGAATCCAAAGCCTTCAGAGGCGGCCTCCGAAGGGGCTTACTAAATATTCGGTTATTACCAAATTCTTATTAGACCGCCGGGAGCGGGTCGGAGGCGTGTCGACATACAAGCGGACACTAGATACGAGGTCCATCGCTGGCATCGCCGTCTTCGGTGCTCTCGCGATTGTCTTGACGTTCATCTCACAGAGTCTGGGCCTGAACTTTCCGGTCGTCCCCTACCTTCAGTTCGACTTTGGCGAGATAGCCATCCTTCTTGCTTTGTTCATCTTCGGCCCGATTCCCGCCCTGATATCCGCCCTTATCGAGTTCGCGACGCTCATGGCCATAGGGGAGAACGTGGCGTTCTATGGCCCGGAGCTGAAGCTCATCGCCATAGTCTCCTCCCTGCTCGGCGTCTGGGTAGGCTTCTACGCCATCAGAAGGACGAGCCGGCCGACGCTCGCCAAAGGCGCGGGATTCGGGACCACCCTCGGCATTATAGTCCGGGCCGCGGCGTGCACAGTTCCCAACTACCTACTCATCGTCTACCTGTACACCTTGGGGGGGATAATCGGCTATGTCTCCGGGGGTTTCAAGCTGATAGGCATAACACTCACAGATGCCAACGCCCTCCTCTTTGTGCTGGCCCTGACCGCGGTCTTCAACGCCCTGCAGTTCGCACTGGTCTCTCTCATCTCCTACGGCATCGTAAGCCTGCCTCAGGTGAGGAGTCTGAGAGTCGCCGGCAGGGGTCTCTGGATTGTGTCCTACCTCCAGCACAAGTAGGAGACTACTTTACTTCGGTGGGCGGCTCGCCCAGAAGTCGGCCCATCAGGGCCAAAAAGTCCCTTATCAGGTCCTCTTCGCTGACACCGCAGGTGAGCGAAGCGGCCGTGGGGTGACCGCCACCATAGCCAGTCTCTTTCGATAGGACTGCTGCGATATCGGTGCCAACGTGGACCTTGGTCCCGGCGTAGAAACGATGGCTCGCCCTGAGGCTACCTCGTGTCTCTTTGCTGGACTCTCCCGCAACGAGCGCGATGTCCGCGCCCATGTTCACGAAGGATCGGGCCACGTTCGCCTGGAAGGACCCAACCGTGCTCACGGCGATGACCCAGCCAGAGGCCCGGTAGACCTTGACCCTCTTGGCCGCCTTGAACTTCGCTATTACCTCTCCGTAGTCTGGCGGTGACCGGAGCTCGGTCCTCGCCTTCTCCAGCACGGCTCCGAACGAGATAAGCTCCAGGACGGTTCGAAGAGCTCCCTCCCCCGCGATGGCAAGGTTCTGCGAGTCGAAGAGGATTCCCGTGAGCAGGGCCTGAGCCGTTTCGCTGTCAGGCTCGACCCTCACCGCTTTGAAGAGCGAGTAGACGAGCTCGGCCGCCGAAGACGCGCTCGTGTCGACCAGCGAGCGGTTGTATGGGCTATCCTGCTTGATGGGATGGTGGTCGATCAGGACCTTGAGCGCGCTGCTCTCCCGAAGTTTCTCGTTCCAGTCCTTCAGCAGCTCGGTGTCCCCGATGTCCACCGCCACAATGAGGTCGTAGGCCGAGCCAGCAGACTCGGGCGAAGGCTCCTGATTGGGGAAGGACTTTGCAAGACGTTGGGTGACGACACTCATGCCCTCTGGGATTATGATGTCGACGAGCGCGTTTGGGGCATACCTAGAGATGAGGAAGCGCAACGCGTAGGCGGAGAGGTAGGTGTCCGGGTCGGCGTGCATGTGGCACAGGACGGCAGCACGGTTGATGGCTCCTGGTTCTGGCAAGAGCTGAGCGGCCGCACCACTGGACAATGTCAACTCCACCTCTCCGAGCCGATATAAACGGCCGCTGCTCGGCGGCGTCTTAGGACTCTCTGTCAGCGCCTTGAGACTTCGACTTTAGCATGTCGTCGATCTTGGCCTGGAGCTCCTTGACGCTCTCCTTGAGCCTGGTCTCCTGCTTCACGAGGACCAATGACCGGGTCTGGGAGATATCCTTCTTCTCATCCAACTCCTTGGAAATGCTCTCCTTTGTGACTTTGACCAAGATGGCGCCGACCGACTTGTAAATCTGTTCTGTCTCGGGGACCGTCTTCAACTCTTCCAGAGTCTTCTCGGCGTCCGCGAGTTCCGCTTCTACCTGCTGCTTCTGCATCTGCACAGCTTGGAGGTTCTGCTGCAGGTTGTCCAACCTCGTCAACTGCTCCCTAAGCCAGGGAGGTATCTCCGTTTGACTCAATCTAACTCACTCGACCCCTGCAGGCTACTTAAACTCTTTTCCGCTGCTTTGGGAAAAGCGCCTTGGCGATCTCAGCCGCGCGGTTCGTGCCATCGATCGCGCTCTGGATATCAACCGTGTCAACGATGTTTGCAGAGACAGCCCTCTTGGCCGGCTTCGCCCCTAGCTTTTCAGAAAAGAGCTTCAGCGATTCGTCATCGGCTTGGAGTGTGATTTTGACTTGGACCCGCCGTATGGGTTTAGACCCTTTTCGCGGGGGTGACGTCGTAGGCGCCGCCTGCCATGGTGAAACCGCACCTGCTGCAGGTCCAGATTCCAGACGCTATCCTCTTGAGCCTGAGGCTTGAGCAGGAAGGACACTCCTTCTTCGCCTTGAGGATCCGCTGGACGTTCGAGTAGCGCTTCCTCACTGTGCCTCCGTACTTTGCTCCGAGCCCGCGGATGGACTTGGACCTAGGCACGCCCGGTCGCTCCCTTTATCACGGCTCGGACTTCTTTGCCCTGGGCGATCGCCCAGTCGGCGGCCTGGAGTATTTGCGCGACGGTCAGCGCACCCGCCTCTCCCTTCTGGCCGGCGCATATGTGACCCTCGTCGTCCGAGGTGAGCGTTATCCTGGCGTCCATCACCGCTTCCTCTTCGGCGGTCGGGTCGACTATGAGAGAGCCCGCGATGCTGGCCATGGTGAGTGAGACCGGAATCTTGTGCACTGGCACCGGCATCTTCTCACCGGTGTTCTTCACAGAGTCCCCGTCCATGACGAACTTGGGCATGTTGGCAGTCAGGAGCGCTGAGACGACCGCGTAGCTCGTGGCGTCGAAGAGGTTCCCGTCCACGTTCAGGACGTTGACATCGACGAAGACCGAGTAGACGAACTTGCCTTCCTTGATGACAAGCGTACTGAGGTCTATCATCTCCGATTCCCTCACACCCCTGTCCACGACCCTTGCTAGCTCTATGGCGCTCTCGTCCGGCGGACCCGCCTCTACGTAGGATGCGGCGAGGGGGAGGACCTCGGCCCCGACGATGAGGAGCCCCTTGTCTGGCGTGTCCGGGAATGGCGTGCCCTTGTCCACCTTCACGCCGGCCATCACCTGGGTATTGCCCAGATTGACCAGTGCGGAGCCATTCGCCTTCTCGATGAGGCCAGTCTGGATCTCTAGCTTCCTCGGCTCGCTGAGCCCTCTCCCGTCAAGTCTCCTTCCCTTGGAGAGCAGCTCAACTAGCTGTGCCCTCCTCAGCGTCTCAACAACGTATGATTTTCTTGCTGACATATTCTCACTCCCCAACTTCCTCAGTCGTGGTCTCGATGGTCGCGCCCGCAAAGTACTTGCGCATCAGCGCCTCCTTCTGCATCTCGTAGACCTTCCTGGCTCCTCCCTCCGCCATCTCCAGGGCTTGCTTGAACTCATCCGGAGTGAAGAAGCCGTCCAGTTGGAGCAGCGTTACCCCGTTGAGGTTCGGCATGATGGCAAAGGGCATGTCGCCCGACCCTTCTTTGTCCTCGGTGTCGTTGAGGTCGAGCACTATCCTCCCGTCGACCTTGCCAACGGCACATCCCACGACGAGGTCGCGCATGTTGATGCCGGCATCGGCGAGAGCCAGCGCGGCAGCTGTGATTCCGGCTACACGGGAGCCGCCGTCAGATTGCAGTACTTCGACGTAGATCTGGATGGCCGTCCTGGGATAGTCTTCGAGTATGAGGGCTGGCTGTATCGCCTCCCTGATGACCTTGGATATCTCGATCTCTCTTCTGGAGGGCGCGGGGTTTTTCCTCTCGTCCACCGAGAACGGAGCCATATGATAGCGGCACTTTAGCACGGCGCGCTCAGCCTGTAGCATGTGCTTCGGGTGCATCTCCTTCGGGCCGTAGACCGCCCCGATGATCTTGTTCTTGCCCCACTC
>JAPCJP010000013.1 GCA_027886885.1 Nitrososphaerota archaeon
GACGCCCACGTCCATTTCAGGGACCCCGGACCTTCTAAGAAGGAAGACTTCGCGAGCGGGTCGCAGGCCGCTGCCGCCGGCGGGGTGACGTGCGTCCTCGACATGCCGAACAATGAACCTCCCACGAGAGACGCAAAGACGTTCAAGGCAAAGGCGGAGATTGCGGGGTCGAAGGCGGTGGTGGACTTCGGGCTCTTCGGCCTATTGTCCGTGGACTCGCTGAAGGACATAGACGGCTTGGTCTCATCGGGGGCGATCGGCTTCAAGTGCTACATGGGTACGACGACCGGAAGCATACCCCCGCCGTCGGATGGAGAGATGCTCGCCCAATTCTCACGGGTGGCCAGTTCGGGCAGGAGGGTCGCCGTCCACGCGGAGAACGAATCCATAGTCCGATACCTCGCAGAAGAGCTTCGCCGTGAAGGCCGGGTCTATCCAAGGGCCCACTATGAATCGCGGCCGGCTGTTGCCGAGGAGGAGGCAGTGAGCCGGGCATTGATCCTGGCCCGGAGCGCATCCTGTCTGCTACACATCGCGCACCTCAGCAGCGCCGCCGGCGTCGAGGTCCTTCGAAGGGCGAAGCGCAAGGGATCGCCCGTCACGGTGGAGACCTGTCCCCACTACTTGCTCCTGGATGAGGGCAGTTATCCCGAACTTGAGTCCCGCATGAAGATCAACCCGGCCATTAAGAGCGCAACCGACCGGGCCGCCCTTTGGGAGGCGCTACGGGACGGCACTGTCGACATGATAGCGACCGACCACTCTCCCCACACCATCGAGGAGAAGGGGACCCATGACATCTTCGAGGCGCCATCGGGCTTCCCGGGGCTGGAGACCGCGGTCCCGCTGATGTTGACAGAGGTGTCAAAGGGTAACCTCTCTTTGGAGAGGTACGTCGAACTCACCTCGGCCAACCCCGCCAGGGCCTGGGGCCTCTTCCCGAGGAAGGGCAGCATCGAGGTGGGCTCTGAGGCTGACATCACGATAGTCGACTTGAAGGCAAGGTCAAAGATAGACCCGAGCAAGTTCCACTCCAAGGCAAAATGGAGCCCCTTCGAGGGGGTCGAGGTCGAGGGAGCGCCAGTCTACACCATCTCAAGGGGCCGGGTGGTGATGGATAGGGGCGTCGTGGACACGACGCCGGTTGGCCGGATGGTCATGCCGAACCCGTAGAGACAGTGTTTCGAATCGTCGCGGCCTAGAACGAGAGCGCGGCCTGCTCTATGTGCTCGGCGGTGAGCCCGTACTTGTTCAAGAGCTCCTGGGCCTCTCCACTCTCGCCGAAACGGTCCTTCACTCCAACGCGGCGAACGGCGACCGGGTAGTGCTCGGTTACGACCTCTGCGATGGCTGAGCCGAGCCCTCCGAAGATGTTGTGCTCCTCGGCTGTGACTATCTTGCCGCACTTTTTGGCGTACTTGACGATGGTCTCCTCGTCGATGGGCTTGACCGTGTGCACGTCGATCACCGAGGCCTCCACGCCCTTCGCCTTCAGCGCCTCGGCTGCTCTGAGGGACTCTGCGACCATGAGCCCGCATGCCATGATTGCGACATCGCCCCCCTCCCGGAGGACCTGGGCCTTGCCCAGCTTGTAATCGAACCCGTCCTCATAGATTATCGGAGAGGTCGAGCCCTTGACCACGCCTCTCGTTATCCTCACGTAGAACGGCCCGGGTATTTCCGCAATGGCCTTTACCGTCCCCTTCACGGCTGTATAGTCGGCGGGGATCACGACCTTCATCCGCGGGACCACGCGCATGAGCGCAATGTCCTCCAGCTGTTGGTGCGAACCTCCGTCAGGGCCGACAGATACCCCGCCGTGTGAACACACCAGCTTGACGTTGAGGTCTGCGTAGGCGATGACGTTCCTGATCTGGTCCACGCACTTCCCCGGCACGAAGATCGCATAGGTCCCGGCATAGACGACCTTGCCTGCGAGGGCTAGCCCCGCGGCCACGCCGACCAGGTTAGCCTCGGCTATGCCCAGGTTGAAGAAGCGGTCAGGGTACTTGGCTCCGAACATCCCCGACTTCATGGACTCAGTCGTGTCGGCGCCCAGAACCACCACGCCCGGGTTCGAGGCTCCAAGCTCGACGAGCGCTTCACCGTAGGCGTTGCGCATCGAGCCTTGCTTCTCGAGCATGCTAGGCTCCTCCCCTCGCCGCTGTCGCCCGCGCCCTTAGGTCCGCGATCGCTGCCACAGGGTCCTTCTTGGCGTAGACTCCCGCTCCTGCCACAAGGAGGTTGCCTCCCCTCCTGACGACCTCGCCCACGTTCTCCGGCTCCACCCCCCCATCTATCTCTATGTTTGTCTCGTAGTCCCCTTCCGCTATGAGAGCGCTGATCCGCTCGAGCTTGGGCATCACGGACATGTCCATGGTCTGTCCGCTGAAGCCCGGGTTGACCGTCATCACTATCAACGTCTTGAGGGAGTCGAGCCTCTCCTCGGCCCAGCGCGGGAGTTCCGTTTGGGGCTTTAGCGCCAGGCCGATGCCCTTCCCCTTCGCGTGCACCATGCCCTGGAGGAGGTCGAAGCTCTCGGCGTTCAGCACCTCTGCGTGGAAGGTCAGGATGTCCGAGCCCGCCTCGATGAACCTCTCCACGTAGCGGATGGGCTCGCTTATCATGAGGTGCGTGTCGAAGGTCAGGTCAGAGGTCTTGCGGAGGGCCTTGACCGTGCCGGGACCGAAGGTTATGTTGGGCGCAAAGTGGCCGTCTATCACGTCAAGGTGCACCATGTCCGCCTTGCCTCTGGAGGCGATCTCGACAGCCTCGCCCAACCTGCTAAGGTCCCAGGCGAGGACGGAGGGCGCGACCATAATCGGCTTCTTCTTCGCCAGGGTCCGTGGCTGTTCTGTCATTTTAGCTCCTTGTAGATGTCTGTCATCTTGTCCTTGGAGGGGGCCGTGCCGTGGTAGGTGGGCGACCACTCCATGAAGGAGACACCCTTGCCCTTGACGGTGTGGGCGATGACGATGGTGGGCTTGTGCTTTGCCATCTCTGCGTTGTCGAAAGCGTCTATCAGTTGGAGGAAATCATAGCCGTCGACCTCTATCACGTTCCAGTTGAAGGCGCGCCACTTGGATGCCAGGGGCTCGAGCGGCATTATCTGTTCTGTGAGGCCGTCCTGCTGGATTCCGTTCCTGTCGATGATCGCGACGAGGTTGTCGAGCTTGAACTTGGCCGCGGACATCGCCGCCTCCCAGACCTCACCCTCTTGCTGCTCGCCGTCCCCCATGAGGACGTAGGTCCGGTAGGCCCTCCCGTCTATCTTGGCCGCTAGAGCTTCCCCTACGCCGACCGAGAGGCCGATGCCCTCGGAACCTGCAGGCATCTCGACGCCGGGTATCTTCATGTCGGGGTGACCCTGCAACAGCGCGTTGAGCTTGCGGAGGTGCTGTAGTTCTTCGGCAGGGAAGTATCCGGCCTCGGCTAGTATCGAGTATAGCAGTGGCGCGGCGTGCCCCTTGCTCAGGATGAACCGGTCCCGGTCGAGCCATTTCGGGTTCTTGGGGTCGTGCTTCATCTTGTAGAAGTAGAGCGTGACGAGAAGCTCCACAGCGGAGAGCGAGCCCCCTGGGTGACCGGAACCGGCCTCCGCCAGGGTTCCCAGAATGAGCTTCCGTGTGTTCCTCGAGATGTCCTGGAGGCGCGTGACCTCCCGTGCGGTCTCCAAAGGTCTACCTCCTCACTGGCGCCTGAGATATCCTCTGGAGGAAGTCGCCCAGGGCGTCGAAACCCGATTGGAAGTCGGCGATTGCTAGCGTTACGTTCCTCGGCTTGTCACTTCGGAGCGGGCCTGCGATATTCGCGAGGCAGGCAGCTTCTGCCGCCGAGCCTCCCGCGGCTACGGCGAGGCTGAACACCCCGGTCATGGCGTCCCTCACCCCAACCTTGCTGAAGAAGTTGCGCCGCCCATAGATCGGGGGGAAGTTGGTGAGCTGCTCCTTTTCAAAGACGGTTATGCCCTGCTCACCTCTGGTGATCAGTATCCCTTTGCAGTCGAGGCGCCCTATCAAGTTCACGCCCATGTTCCTGAGACTCGTCTCGTTCACGATGCTCATGCCGGTCGCATGAGTGGCCTCCTCGAGGTTCGATTTCACGTATGTGACTCCGGTGAAGTCCATGTAGTGCCGCATCTTGGGCTGGGCGACGGTGATCTTTCCGGTCTTGCGGGCAGCCGAGACCACGCCGTCTATCATCATCGGCCCGATGACCCCCCGGTCATAGTCAGAGAGCACCACCGCGTCCACGCCGGGCACTTCGCGCTGGGCCATCTCCACGAAGGCGTTCGTGGTGTTGAGGGAGATGTCCTTCCTCGTCTCCTGGTCGATGCGGAGATAGTGAAGGCGGTTTACCATTATCCATGTCCTGAGGGAGGTCGGCCTGTTCTTTTCCGTGACTATACCCGTCGTCCCAATCCCGTTCGTGGCCAGGTCGGCCCTCAGCCAGGAGCCCTGGGCGTCGTCGCCCACCACCCCGAGTACAGAGACGGAAGCTCCGAGAGCCGCGAGTTCTCGCGCCAGGTTTGCCGCGCCCCCGGGCAGGAGAGTCTCACCCACGAAATCGCCCGCTGGCACCGGAGCCTCTCGGGCGAGCTTTCGGGCAGATACCTCCACAAACCTGCTGACTATGAGGTCGCCTATGACCAGCATGCGCCTCCCCTGGAACTTGCCAAGGAGAGAGTTCAGCCCCTCGACCGACAAGCTGTCCATTTTACGCGACGAGCCCCAAAGGTTCGCCCGCGGGGCACCACTTTAAGAGTTTGGTGGCGGAGCGCGACCCTTCGGTTGCTTTGCCCTTCGCTTGGGCTTTCCTTCTTCCTTCCACTTGTCCTCGAGCAGGGCTCCGATGGTGACCACTGCCTTGCTGATCTCTCTCTGCATGGCGAGCGGGTCGTAGTTCTTCGGCGCGTTGTACTGAAGGAACCTGGCGTTGGGGTCGAGGTTGAGAAAGTCCTTGCACGATTCGTAGATAGCGAGAAGGGTCGGCCCGTCGAACTTCTTCATGTCGGACCTCCAGGCGTGATGGAAGCCCTTGCCGCTGACGAAGGTCACTTTGATGTTCCCCTCTGCTTCTTCCTTGATGCTCTCCCAGAAAGCGAGACCCATGTCCTCCACGATGGAGCCGTCCTTCAGCCCGGCGGCGAACCTCTTCCGTCTTAGGACCGCCTCCTTTTCGCTTATCTCGAACCTGGCCGCGACCTCCGCCGGTCTGAGCCCCAGTTTGGAGAGGTAGTAGCACCCCTCGTCGAGCGTCAGGTCATCCATCCTATCCGACTTTCCAGGACGCGCTTCGGTGGTCAAGACATCGCGCCCCTACTTTATGAATGAGGCAGCGAAGGCGTTCCTGTTCGCCCGGAGGAGGTCGTCCTCCTTCAGGATATCATTCCTGAGCAGAAAGTCGAACTCGCCCCTGAGGTTCGTCATGAGCATCTCTGGCCCGTCGGTGTTTATGGTGTACTTTATGCGGTGAGACGCGAGCTGTCTGAAGACCTCCTTCATGTGGCCCACCCCCTTCACTACCTGGGTGTTGAGGTTGGAGGACGGGCAGACCTCCAGCGTGACTCCCCTCTCCCTCAGCATCTCCATCGTCTTGTCGTTCTCGATGGAGCGCACCCCGTGGCCGATGCGGTCGGGTTCGAGGTGCTTGAGGACATCCCTGACCGAATTGTGCCCTTCGTCCTCCCCTGCGTGGACCGTGAGGCCAAGGCCCTCGCTCCTGGCGCGCCTGTAGACTCCCTTGTAGTCGGCGTACTTGAAGCCCTTGGAGGCGTGGCCGGCGATGTCGATCCCGACGACCCCGCGGGACATGTACCTGAGCGCCTTCTCAAGGAGGATGAGGTTGAGCTTCATGGTAAAGGTCCTGTCGAGGCAGATGATTATCCCCGTCCTGACCGGATACTCCAGAGAGGCCCGGTCTATGCCCCTGATGGCGGCCATCATTATCTGGTCCAGGTCCTGCTCGCCGCCCCTGTTCCTCTTCATGGGGTTGAAGCGGAGCTCGAGGAGCGTGATGTTGTTCTTCCTGTAGGCGCCCGCAATTGTATGATAGACCGACTGCTCTACGGCTAGCGGGCTCGATTGTATCAGCTCGGTCCACTTGAACATGTGGAGGTAGTCCTCGAAGGACTTTACCCTTGTGGGGTTGACCGTAATCAAGTCGACGAACCGCCAGTAGTCCTTGGTGGGGAGCCTGATCCCCTGGGCATGGGCGATCTCCCACATCACGGCGGGGTCCACGGAGCTGCCGAGATGTGTGTGGAGCTCTGCTAGCCTGGTCTGGGGCCCGAGGAATTGCGTCATGGAGATCACTGGGGCTCGATGGTGGCGGGCGGCTTCGAAGAAATGGCGTAGACCACGCTCACCACGCCTTCAACTTCGTTTGTGATCCTCGTGGATATCTTCTCGAGGACCTCGGGAGTGGCCCTGTACCAATCGGCGGTCATGGCATCGATGGACTCGACTAGCTTGACGGTCACCTGGTAACCCACCTTCCTCTCGTCTCCCAGGACTCCCGTGACCCTGTCGTCGCCGAGATAAGCGAACCCCTGCCAGACCTTGTTGTAGATCCCCTCCTCCACCAGCACCTCCTCGACGACTCTGTTCGAGTCCCTGCAAGCCCGGAGCTTCTCGTCGGTGACTTCGCCGATGATCCTCACCGCTAGTCCTGGGCCAGGGAACGGGTGCCTTTGGAGAACCTTGGCTGGGAGACCGAGCAGCGCTCCCAGAGAGCGTACTTCATCCTTGTAGAGTTCCTTCAGCGGCTCGACCACGGCCATGGAGAGGTCCTTGGGGAGGCCGCCTACGTTGTGGTGAGTCTTTATGATGGAAGCGGGCGCCGAAGAGCGACCGCTCTCGATGACGTCAGGGTAGAGGGTACCCTGGGCGAGGAACTTGAAGGGGCCATGGGTCCTCGCGTAGCTCTCGAAGACCTCGGCGAATACCTTCCCGATTATCTTGCGCTTCTCCTCGGGGTCGGCCACGCCTTTGAGCCTGCTGAGGAACTGCTGTGAAGCGTCGACGAACTCAATCGGCACGCGGAGGTCGTCATGCAGGAACTTCGAGACCTCAGCGGCTTCTCCGTGCCTGAGAAGGCCTGTGTCGATGAAGACGCACTGCAGCATTTCTGGGACAGCCCTGTTGAGCAGTACCGAGGCGACGGATGAGTCCACCCCTCCCGAGACGGCACAGAGCACGCGGCCGTCGATTCGCGACTCGAGGTCGGTGATGGTCTCTGAGAGGAAGCCGGACATATCCCAGCCCCGCTTTGCGCCGCTGACGTTGAAGATGAAGTTCGAAAGGATGGCGTCCCCCTTCTCCGTGTGTGCCACCTCGGGGTGGAACTGGACGCCGAAGAGCTTGCCGTCGCTCGACCGTACGGCCGCGTAGGGCGAGTTGTCGCTCACTCCGAGGACGGCCATTCCCTCTGGAAGCCTCAGTGCGGAGTCGCTGTGGCTCATCCAGCAGGATATCTTGTCCTGCGCGATCCCCGTGAACAGGCCGGAACGCTCCGTAATCTTGAGGCTGGACTTGCCATATTCTCGCTTCGAGGCCCTGCCGACCTCGCCACCGTTCGCCTGGACGATGAGCTGGTAGCCGTAGCATATGCCAAGGACGGGGAGCGAGCCGTGAAGCAGCTTTTCGTCGGGGTGTGGAGACGACGAATCGTATACGCTGGCGGGCCCTCCCGATAGGATGACCGCGGCGACCCCCATCTTCTCGAGCTCCACGAGGGGAGTATCAAATGGAAAGAGCGAAGCGTAGACGCCGAGCCCCCTTATGCGCCTGCAGATCAGGTGGGAGTACTGGCCCCCGAAGTCGAGGACGGCTATGCCGCCCTTCATGAGCTCGCGTTTCAGGTCACCGACCCCCCTTCAGGGTGAGCGAGTGTGAACCGAGCTCCGTGTAGCCGACCGCCGAGACGACGCCGAAGGAAGCGACGTTCCAGAGGTCCCTGATGCCCTTGGCCCCGGCGTAGCCGAAGGAGGCGCGGAGCCCGTTGGCGATCCCGGAAAGGACGTCCTCGGTGGTACCGGCGTAGGGCACGTAGGCCTCTACCCCTTCGTCCAGGCCCTTCGCTGGGACGCTGTAGCGGTCGAGGGCGAACCTCGCTTTCCTCGCTGCAGCGCTCGCCATGCCTCTGTGCACCTTCATCTTCTTGCCGTTCCTGACCAGGACCTTGCTGGGGGACTCTTCCGCTCCGGCGAGCAATGAGCCGAGCATCACCGTCGAAGCCCCGGCGGCGAGCGCCAGGGAAGCGTCCCCCGCGCCACGGATCCCTCCGTCGGCTATTATGGGGACGTCCACGTTCTGTTCGTGAAGCGCCGTCCCGACCTCAGCGACCGCGAAGAGGGTGGGCGCTCCCACCCTGGTTACCTCCGAGGTGATACAGACCGAACCTGAGCCTATGCCGACCCTGAAGCCGTCGACCCTGGGCAGTTCGGCGACGATATCGTGAACGGCCCTCCTGGTCCCGATGTTCCCCGCGATGAAATCCTTGCTCAGGTTGGGGAGGAGCTTCGCGGCGGCTCTCAGGACGTTGGAGTTGTGGAAGTGGGCTACATCGGCTACGAGGAAGTCCGCCACCTTGTCGAGGGCCTCTGAGCGCTTGGCGTCGAGGGGGGAAATGGACGCCCCGACCAATGGTGCGCCACGGGAATCCCTGCTCCTCGCTTCGACCTTCGAGGCCTTCACCTTCTTGACCTGCTCAACCTGGTCCTCGACGCTCAGATTGCGGTGGATGACCCCGGCTCCCCCCAGGCGGGCCATCTCGACGGCCATCCGCCACTCCGTCACGGTGTCCATGGGAGAGGAGACGAAGGGGAGCTCGAGGCTTATGTTCCTGGACAGGCGCGTCGTGAGCTTGATCTCCTTTGGCTCCACATCGCTCCTTCCAGGAAGAAGGATGAAGTCGCGGAACGTGAAGACGTTGGAGGCATTCTTTAGCTTGGAAACAAAACTTAGTGGCAAGGTGACTCTTTTTTCTCCTTGCCAAAGATTGCACTCCAAGGTCACATAATAAGGCTTGCGAAGGGTCGCACTGACTAATCTTCGTATGGTGGGATGGGGGCTTAAGTAGGCTTTGAGCGTATAATATCGCGTGAGGACGGGTCATGTATGAATCCGTCTGATATCGGTAAGTGGGCGGTTGAGGTTCGACCGTTCACTCAAAACAAGGGCCTGCAAGTGAAGCAGTGGTACAGGAACGTGCGGGAAGAAGGAAGCTCCCTCAAAGAGGAGCCGCCAATCCTGAAAGTCGATGCAGGCAAGTCCGCGAGTCTTCCCAAACGAAGACTGGACAGAACCCGAAGGCCTACGGGTCGATGCAATTGTGAGAATTTAGGCCAAATCGGCCCCAATGGGTGAATTCCCCACGCTAAGGGGAAACGCGATGTCTGACTTCCCTTTCAATTAGGAAACCGTTGGGTTTACTTTGCTTCTTGGAACGTACTGAGACCCTGGGGTCGCGACATAGATGTATCCCTTGTTGATAGTCAGGCCGAAGTCCTTGCCCAGAGCGCTGACAATCTCCCCAACCCGGTCAGGGGCGACGAAGATGTTTAGCGCTTGTTTGTACTGGACCGGGTTCCCCAGAGTGTAGAAGCTCGTCGAGTTGTACGTCCCTCCCACATGCTCGGCCGCTTTGACTCCGATATCGTAGGCTTTCTGCGGGTCGACCTCCTCAAGCAATATGAACCAAACCTGTACTCCCTTCCTCTCTTCCATCGCCAAGGTCTTGACGTATTCGAGACTGGCCTGGGACTCTTAGGCCTTTCGGACCTCGACAGCGATGTTGCTCGCCTCAGGGCTGACCCCGGTTGACGCGCTCGACCATCTGCTTCGGGCTGAGACCCTCCAGTCCGATTTGCTTCAGGGTCAGTCCGGTGCTCCAGTAGTCGATTCCTTGGAGCGCTCCGATTACTTCGACCACGGCCCTGCTGATTGTGGCTGGCTCATCGACCTGGTCTGCCATCGCCGTGAGCGGGACGTAGAAGTAACCGATGTCCTCGCGCAAAAGGGCGTTGTGGAACTCCACGGGTGTCGGCATGGCAGCGTGCTCCGACTTCCTTAGGGCCTCGGCGATGTTTCGTCCGCCGTAGCCGTAGGTCTTCTTGAACCAGTCGAACTCGCTCTCGCTCTCGACCCCGAGCCTCGAAGCCACACGCAGCCTCTCCTCGTCGCACGCCTCGACCAACCTGGCCCCGGGTTCGGAGGCCTCGGAGTAGAAGTTGAAGCTCTTCCGCCCATCGAAGACCTTGCCCGCGATGGGTATGGTCATCGGAGCGTGAATCGGCGGGTTGCCAGCTGCGAAATTCGTCCACAGCACGTTCGGGACCCTCTTTGTCTGGGGGTAGAGCTTTCTGAAAATAGAGAAGGTGTCCCCGGTCCGGTTTCCTGGGAAGGCCGCGAGCTTCATCTCTCTCTTTTTCCTTAGGATGTGCGTACTCACCGGACCAAGTTTTTCCGCCGCATATGGCATTATATTCGTCTCAGCTATCACGACCTCGTCCAGTCCTGCCTCCGTCAAGAGCGGAGAAAACCTCAGGGACGACCAGTAACCCGTGTTGAAGACGACCTTCTCTCCCCCGACCAGGAACGGGAGGATTGCCTCGAAGAACGCTTGGTGCCCGAACGCAGGCGCGGTGATCATGATCATGTCTGCATTTTCCACGGCTTCCTCGGGGTCGCTGCCTATGGAGCTCAGCCTTGCAAACCCCGTCTTTCCGGATTGCGTGTCGCCGGTGAGGTCGATGCCGCCCTTGCGCCGGATTCCCTCCACGTTCGTCCGCAATCGGGCCAGCTCGAAGAGCCTCACGTCATGACCCATGAGGGCCAGGTCTGCGGCTATCGCCGTCCCTGCCCTTCCGCCCCCGCAGACCGCGATGCTGAGCCGCTCCGACATGGCTTCAGGTGGGGGTCATGGACTTTAGGCTCTTTCGCGCTCCTTCAATCCGTCGCCTCAGGGTCTTTCCTTTAGTACGTGCGGGCCCCTCGACGAAGAGCCGGTTCCGGATGGTCGAAGCCATGCTGGGGTCGATCTTGAGCTTCTTGAGCCCCAGGTCCAATTCCTGGTAGTAGGCGTAGATGTACTCGATCTTCTTGTCGGCCCTCCAGATTTTTGGCGCCCCCCTCTTGGCGTAACGAAAGTCGGCCGAGAGCCTGAAGACCTTGGAAGAGTTGGGCAGTCCTCTGTGGAGCATCTGGGGCTGGAATATGATTACGTCCCCGGGGATGTAGTCGGACCGGAGGAGCGTCTTCTTGCCTTGAGCGGGCTCCGAATTCCCGGACGCCGGAATCGCCCCGAGCCTCACCCACCGTCTGAGCTCCGCCTGGTCGATCGGCGCCCCCATGTCTTCCCCCTTGAGGGTATAGTGCTTGTAGAAGCCAGACTTGTGGGACCCTTTCACCAAGAAGAGACCACCCACATCCTCGGTGATCTTCATGACTGGCACCCAGACGGTGTAGAACGGAAAGGCCGAGCCGTCCGGGTATCTTAGAGTCTCGTGGTCTTGATGCGAAGCGAACGACGTCCCCGCGGGATTCTTGGCGTACTTTCGCAGGACCTCGGCCTTGGTTGGCGGCACGGCCCGGAGCCTGTCGTCGTTCTCGCCCATCGAGTACGCCTCCCCTCCGAATAGGGTCCCGAGAACGTCGAGGAGCTCCTTTGAGGTATACAGCTTCCGAAGAGACTCTAGGCTCGCCACCGCTCGGATGACCGCGCCTCTGGGCGGGAGCGGGGAAAAGTCCTCGCCTTTCTGCTCCTTTCCCGACCACACCGGGGAGGTCGTGGCACCTGGGACCACATATCCATGGGCCTTCAATATCCGAATGAAATCATCCAGTACCGCGTTCACAGTCTCCCTGTCGAGGAAATTCCTCAGGAAGACGTAGCCGTCCTCAGACATCCGCCGCGTCAATTCTCGCGAGTCACCGACCTGGCTCGAGGAATCTCGGAGATTCGAGAACCCCATGACGGCACCGAATGTCTCGACCCGACGATAAATCCCTTTGGATAGGCCGGAAAGACATAACTACGGTCTTCGGGGCCGACCCAATATGACTGCATCCAGTGCGCCTTCCTCCGGCGGACGAGGAGTCTGACGCATCGATGAAGTTCGGGGTCGCAGTCCCAAATTACGGCGAGAATCTTTCCGTCGATGGCATGCTGACCGTCGCCAAGACGGCCGAGGAGTTCGGTTTCGACTCGGTCTGGACGACGGATCACATTCTCATGCCGAAGGCAAGCGGGACGCCCTACGAAAGAATCTTCGAGAGCATCTCGTCGCTCGCCTTCCTGGCTGCGAGCACCAACCGCGTGCAGCTCGGGGTGTCCGCCCTCATCGTGGCGTTGAGGAACCCCGTCATAGCGGCGAAGCAGCTCGCGACCATAGACGCCCTGAGCGGGGGAAGGCTCTTGTTCGCCGTGGGCGTGGGCTGGAACCCCAAGGAATTCAGCAACCTCGGCTCGGACTTTGGGGACCGGGGTGCCAGGGTCGACGAATCGATCAGACTGATGAGGGAGCTCTTCGAAGGCATCACCACGTTCAACGGACAGAGGACGGGAATCGAGTTCAAGGACGCTGTCTTCGACCCTCGGCCGAGCCACAGGGTCCCCATCTGGATAGGCGGGACGAGCCCGGCTGCCATGAAGCGCGCCGCGACGATAGGGGACGCGTGGCACCCAAACATCTCCCCCCTCGAAGATTTTCGCAGGCAGGTCGCATCGTTCAGAGGGGTCACCGGGGGGTCCGAAAAGCCGATTCACGTTCGCATCGGGCTCAACCCGACGAGCACGACCACGGAGTACGTCGGCGCCCAGGGGGACCGTCGGCTGCAGTTCTGCGGCGACCGTGAGGCGAATCGAATCATCCTAAACACCCTAGAGGAGCTCCGGGTCGAAGGCATAGTAGTAGCGACAAACCCCACAGGCAAGGCCTCCATCGAGGACCAGGTCGAAGGGCTGAAGCTGGTTCGGAATCAGCTTATGCTTTCCCGGTCCACCTCGGACTCCTCGCCTCGGCCGGTCAAGTAGGCACCGAAGGACAACGTCGCCAGCAAAGTCGGGTACGCCACAAGGCGCTCCATCTCTCCCTGACCGAGGCCTAGATAGGTGTCGGTAGCGTACAGGGCGAGGGAGACGAGGGTTACGACGCCGAGGACGACGAAGAGGTAGGAGATTGGAGGTCGCGCCGACCTGAAAGAGAGGACTGCGCCGATGCCCCCGAAGAAGAATGCGATGAAACTGACGATTGTGTGAAGGGAACCGGTCGTCTCAGGGAACAGGGCCACGCCCATCACCCCCGCCGCAGAGAGCATCATGACCGCGCCGAGAGATCTTCTCACGGAGAGGAGAACCCCGTAGCCCCCGACGAACGCGAGGAGACCGAGCAGGAAGACCGAGACGTCGAAGATGATAGCGCTAGGATAGTAGATGGTGCAAACCCTCGTGCTTGAACTCCCGAGCGAGGAGACACTGGCGCTACTGGTCCTGCAGGTCGCGCCAAGATCGCTGATCGTCTGAAGGGAGGCGCTGTAGCCAGGATACTCTGCTTCGGCTATCGTCAGGGCCGGGATGAACTGGGCGACCCCGAGGCAGAGAAGGAGGCCTGCCAGCTTGGGGAGTCTTCGTGCATCTGGTCTCTTCAGAGGGACCGCCTGGCCTTGACCTGTTTTTCCGCCTCGTGGAGGTCCTTTATGGAATCGATGAGCGCCCAGAAACCCTTGAACGGATACGAGAGCACGCCTCCATCCTTCGCCAGGACGGGGAAGGTCTCCCTCTCGATGTCGCCCTTGTCGGGCAGGTGTCCGATGACCTTGGAGGAGTTTATGACGTAAATCCCACCATTTATCCACACGTCAGGGAAATCGGGCTTCTCCTCGAACTTGCGGACTATCTTCTCCTTGTCGATCCTGATGACACCGAAGCGAGACCGATAAGGGACGACGAGGAGGGTGGCCGCAGGCCTCGCGTCTGAGTTGTCGTGCGCCGAGACCATCCTCTTCAGGGGGAGCGCCGTCAGTATGTCTCCATTGGTCACGATGACGTTCCCTTCCGTCACCCCGAGGTGCTTCAGACCCTTCTTGATCGCGCCCCCGGTGCCCAGGGGAGTGTCTTCCACGCTGTACTCGACCCGGACACCGTGGTAATCGTTTCCGAAGTGCTGCTTCAGCCTTTGCCACTTGTAACCGCAAAGGAAGACGACCTCGTCGAGCTTCACGCTCTTCCTGAGCCAATCGATCTGCCACTCGGCTATGGGCTTCCCGTTGAGAGCCACCAGGGGTTTCGGCTTGTCGTCGGTGAGAGGCCGGAGCCGGAGGCCTTGCCCTCCCGATAGGATCAGCGCCTTCAACTTGGCAGGTGTCGGCCCATGGATTTCCTGATAAAGTTTGGTATCGTCGGGACTAGTTGGCTTCGCTGACTCTCTTCAGCACCCGCAAGCAGGTGAGGGTGATCCATTTGCTCGGGCGGCCTTTGCGCTCGAGGGCGAATTGTGTGGGCTTGCGCTTGAGGGTGTAACCGGCGCCTGGTCCCATATCAGGGTGGACGGCGTCGAGACTCAAGGTCCCGTCGGGTCGTCGCTTCTCCCCCAATAGCCGCAGAGCAGGCCGGAGACGCTTGTCGCCACCATGTCCGAGCGAGGTAATCACGTCCAAACCGACCAGGATGTCATAGTAGTAGTGTATCGGGTAGTGGAACCGGAACCAGGGTTCATAGCGCCTGCCTTGTCTGAAGAGCCGTCGTTCGAGATAGAATTCTGCCCCTCTCTCGGCCGACCTCTTCATCTTCCTGGACCAAAGCGCCCTAGGCAGAGCAGAGTAGGCGGCGAGAGCTTCCCAACAGTCGAGCGAACCGGTCTTAGAAGGAAAGCAGTGCCACCCGCCGTCGTCCTTCTGGTCCTCGACCAGCCAGTCGAAGATCCTCCGGACCCGTTCGTCTTCACCCATGCCTAGGTTCGTGAGCGCCCTTGCAAAGTTCCCTAGGACGCAGACCTCCCTGTCCTCCTTCAGGAGCCTGTCGTCCGCGAGCCACTCCTTTACGTACAAGCCCAGCCCGGCCTTCAACTCGGGCTCGTTCCCGATGAGCCCCAAGTCGGAGAGCACCAGCATGCGCCAGTTGGTCGCGATGTACTTTGGATAGTAGAGCCCTTTCTCGTTCGGGGCCCAGTGGCCGTCCGGTCTCTCCTTGTCGAGTATGTCCTTGACCCATCCTCGCCGCGCAATAGCGCGACGTGCCTCCTGCACCTCCGGGTCGGTCTCGGGACGGTCGAGCAGGTGGACCAGCGTCAGGTACCTGACGGACGGTTGCTCCCCCTCTAGGAGCCACCGAAGCACCCTCTCCTCGGTCGAGCTCAACGGCGCGGGTACTTGCTTCCGTGAAATTAAGCAGTACGGTTCATTCGAGTATGAATTTGGCGAGCTCGGGTTTGCCCCTCGTGGAGACGTAGACCCCCGGGACACCAGCGCTGCGACAGGCCTCGACCACCCCCCTCGCCTCCTTCAGAAGCCTGCGCTCGCCTTCGGCAGCTATCTTGTCGAGCTCAGGCGGGAGCTTCCATCCGAACCTGGACCTGCAGGCTTCGACGTCTTCACGGTTCCTGAACGGGAAGACGTTCGGCATCACCTTCTTTGTGAGGCCGTGGGTCTTGAGGGTCTGGAGATGCTCCCCGAGCATGTGGGAGAGCTCAGCTGTGGGAGGCTGTGCGAGCAGGCCGTCGGCCCCGCTTTCGAGGCGCTTTCGAGCCATACGGAGACCCCGCTTGCTGTCCAGTGTAGCGATGTTCACCGGCGAGAGGAGCGTCGCGTTCGTGTCGGCCCTGTCGGAGAGGGTCCTCATCTCCGCCACCACGTCTGCCAGGGAGCGGTAGTCGTAGACGTTCTTCGAGTCGTCGGTCTCGGTGTACTTGTCGCCCCAGACGAGGGCGATGGACTCCAGCCCCAGTGAGAGCGCCGTGAGGAACATGCTCCTGACAGCCTTCCTGTTCATGTCCCTCGCGGGGATGACCGGGATGACCTCTATGCCAAGTTCGTCTTTGAGGACCGCCGACGTGTAGATGCTCGCGAGCTCGAGGCGGGAGGTGTCCTTCATGTCCGCGACCATGATCGCGTCCGCCAGCTTCTCTATCTTCTTCACCCTCGCGACCATGTCCCTCATCTTCGGCTTGATGCCTATGAGCGGCTCCCGGGCCGCGACCGCGCTGAAGTTCGGGGGGAAGACCTCGATGATGGTCGTGAAGATGCCCCTCTCAACCTTCTGGTTGAGCCTCAACTCACTCTATCACTTTCTGCCGGTAGGTCTTCGAGAGGTCCTCGAGGGAGGCCTCTGCCCTTCCCAACTCCAGGGTGAG
The DNA here is from genome assembly GCA_027886885.1 of Nitrososphaerota archaeon. Classification (GTDB taxonomy): domain Archaea; phylum Thermoproteota; class Nitrososphaeria; order Nitrososphaerales; family Gagatemarchaeaceae; genus Gagatemarchaeum. Next base: position 16,349 of record JAPCJP010000013.1, read on the forward strand.
GTAGGCGAGGTGCCGCCTGCTTATCCCCAGCTCGTCCGCCTCGTCGTAGAGCGATTGGAATATCCTCTCGGCGGAGCGCGAGCGGAAGCGCTTCTTGGGGACGTGCTCATAGGAGTAGTAGGCGACGAGTATCTCCTTGGTCTCCCGCTTGACCGAGACCAGGAAGTAGCCCCGCTTATCGTAGTCCTTGGGCTTGAGCCTGGAGGGCGATGCTTCCTCCGGCGGGCCGAAGTACGCGTCGTCCCTGGCTAGGACGAGGTTGACGTTCTTCTCGTAGGCGACCTCGCGGTTCAGGTTCCTCTGTCCGCAGTGAGGGTGGATGAACTGGATGCGGTCCTCCCCCAGGCGTGCCTTTGCGAACTCGATTATCTTCGAGGTCTCCTCGACCGTCTCGACCCGGGGGTTCTGGCTGTCCATGCAGCCGAGTCCGATGAGCTGGTCGTAGCCGTTCCTGCTGGCTTCGTCGAAGAGGCGGGGGTAGTGGTAGAAATCCAGTGATATGGTGTGGACCTTGGTCTTCGTCAGGAGGGAGAAGACCCGTGTCGCGTCCCCGCAAGCATGCAGGACGATGGGGAGCTTGGCGACGCTGGCGATGTCCTCGTAGAGCTTGACGATGTAGTCCGGGGTCGAGGACTCGGCGGCCAGGGTGGGCGAGTCGAGTTGGATCCAGGAGACGGCTCCGCTCTTCTGTAGGTCCTCGATCTCGGGTATCACGATCTTTGCGTTGATGTCCTCGGCGAGCTCTCGCGTGTCCCCGTAGGCACCCCCGCTTATCTTGAGGAAGCGGGCGAGAGTGTAGGCGTCGGTTATCGGCTCCTTGAGCTCATAGTGGGACGGGAGGACCCCCCGGGCGTAGGTGACGTCGGGTAGGCGGATGGGAGAGATTCTGGAGACCTTGTGCTCGGCGTAGGCCTCGGCCCCCGACCAGCGTATGCCCTTGACGGACTTGGGGTCAAGGAAGAGCGAATAGAGGTCACCCCTGGTCTGCCCGGTGGAGGGGACCTCGATGCCTGCGGAGGTGAAGTCCTCCAGAGCCTCCTCGATTGTCCACAGATAGGGGTCGATTACGTCGTTCTCCAGCCCGTGGCTCGATATGGTGAGGTAGTAGTCGACGTCCTCGGCTTTTGGAAACGCTGGATAGCTCCCGATGGTCGTCGTCTTCGGTATCAATTTCCGCCCAGCCCACCCCTCGCCTTCTCGGCACCTGCCACGACGAGGTCCAGCATCTTCTGGGCCACCTCGGGGCTGCGGGTCCGAAGGCCGCAGTCTGGGTTGATGTAGAGCGAGGCCGGGTCGAGGTCAGTCACCTTCGCCGAATAGAGCACTCTGTCCCTGACCACAGAGACCGTGGGCAGGACGTCAGTGTGGATGTGTATCACGCCGACGCCGAGGCCCTTGTTGTAGCCGTACTCCTTGAATAGCTTGAGGTCGGCGAACCCGATGCGGCTCTCGGGGTCTACGCCTCGCTTGAAGGTGTCCCGGTTGCCGTATTCGAAGGAGTACCTCTCGCACTTTTTCATGTCCAGCAGGTGGGGGAAGAGTATGGCGTAGCCGAGTTTCGGCGGGAAGCAGCTGTGGACGCTGAAGGTCGCACTGAGCCCCTTTGTCGTCTCGTTGAAGGACTCGGCGACGAGCTTGATGTCGTCGACGGACTGGAACTGGGTGGCCGCGGGGATGTCGATCTGGACCTCCTCCACTCCCTCCCTCTCGATCAGCTCCCGGATGACCTTCCGGATTATCTTCGCGAGGTCGAGCGTGAACTCACGCCGCGCGTTGAAGGACCTCTTGAGCGGAGACGCCTTCTCCTTGGCCCACTTGGCTGTGTAATAGTGGTTGTCCGACCAGGACATTATGGTGATCGCGTCCGTGACCGGGACCTTGATCTTCCGCTTGGCGTGCTTCTTGGTGAAGGAGAGCTCGTCGATGTGATAGTTCTCCTTGTAGGTGGGCGCGTCGCGGATAGATGCCATCTTCCAGTACTTGTTGTCGAAGCTGCGGACCTTCCCGATGAACTCGAACCCCTTCATGCTCGAGACCGGTGTCTCGTACATCTCGGTCCTCGCCTGCTCGCCGCTCCAGACGAGGTCCAGCCCCTCGTTCTTCGCTAGCTTGGCCCCGGCCGTCTCCCCCATCCTGATGGCGTAGAGCAGTGCGAAGTCGACGATGGCTTTCTTCTCCTTCTCGGAAAAATCGGCGCGCTTGGAGAGAATCTTGTAGAGGTCCGTCCTCCCGGGGACTTCGAGTCTCTCGCCCCACTCCTTGGCGATGGCGATGTCCTCGTCGTAGAGCGTCGTCCCTCTGAGGGGCTTGGTCCTCCATGAGAACTTGGGGAGGGAGCCTATCTCCTGGGTCGGGAAGGCCTTGGCCATGGTCAGGACCCTCCCTCGGTCAGTTCCTGCTTGAGGGCTCCGAGCCTCCTGAGCTTCTCGTCCGCTGAGACCCGGGGGATATAGCGCAAGTCGGCGGACGGAGCGAGCGTGACACGGCGTGAGCCCGTTCGGTCTATGATGGTCTGGACGTGGTCCCGAAGCTCCTCCACGCCCTCGAGGTACGTCGTGCGCGCGTCCGAGACCCCGGCGATGATTCCCTTCGTAGTAGGGGTGAGGGAGTCGGCGTCGGTCTGGGTGAAGTCGAAACCGATATCGTCCGTTGGGATCAAATCAAAAATCTGCGGAATGTAGGCGGAGGCGTCCCCGAAGTAGGTGTGGAAGCCGGTCCTGATAGAGGTCCCCTTCTTGGCGACCTTGATGGCCTCGCCCAGCCTCTCCAGACCCTCCTCGCTCAGAGGCTTCTTCCGGAAGCGAGCGACCAGGGCGGGGGACGAGAACTGCACGTAGGAGACGCCCTTCTTCTCCAGGGTTCGCACCTCTGCGTTGAGAGCCTCGGCGTAGGCGAAGAGGAGCTTGTGCTCGCCCTCCCCGTAGTGCCTGTCCTCGGCGAGCTCGGCGAAGGTCAGCGGGTCAGGGACCGCGACCCGTAGTTTCCCCCCCTTGACGAAGCGATGCTCGAGCTTCTTCCATATTGCCTGGCCGTCGCTGGAGATCTCTCCCTCGACGATCGGCGTGTAGTAGAAAGTGTTGGTGTTGTACCAGCGGACCATGGCGCCCTTCTTCAGCCCTCCGAACCCGTTGGTGATGGGGCGGAGGAAGTCCTGCCAGGCGGTCGTCAGCTGTCCGTCGGAGATGTAGTCTGCGCCCGCCTTGCGCTGGAGGTCGACCAGCTCGTCGCAATCTTCCCTGAAGGCTGCGCTCAGGGAGGCTGAGTCGACCCGGCCCCTCTCCCAGTCCTGGGTAGCCTGTATAGTGGTCTCGGCGCGGGCGTGGCTGCCCGTAAGTGAAAGCTCAATCTCGGTCAAGAGTGGTTCATCAATCGCGGAGTGCGCGAATCGGAAAACCGAGATATTCTCATGATATAAGTTGTTCTGATGCAGATATTCGTATGTTCATGAGAGACACAGTGGGGTCCAAGACGACGCCCGCCCATAGCTCACGAGACGTTTGAGAGCTGCTCCAGTATCTCGATGAGCCGCTGCGTCCCGTCCTCGGCCCGCCCCTCTGCCTCGAGGGAGTTGTAGAGTTGGTTGGCGATGCTCGTGTTCGGGAGCGCAACCTTGAGCTCGCTCGCGGCCGAGAGCACCAATTTCAGGTCCTTCTGCAGGAGCTTGACCTTGAAGCCCGGGGCGAAATCTCTGTCGACCGCCCTTGGTGCAAGGTTGACGAGGGTCCACGAGGAAGCGGCCCCGGCGCCGAGCGCGTCTATGACCTTCTTCTGGTCCAGCCCTGCCTTCTTGGCGAAGACCATGCACTCGGATACGGCGAGCATGCTGCACCCCACCAGGATCTGGTTGGCCAGCTTCGTGAGCTGCCCCGCTCCGTTGCTCCCCATGCGGGTTACCTTCTTGCCCATGGCCTGGAATATCGGCAGGCACTCATCGTAGGCCTCCTGGGGACCGCCTACCATGATCGTTAGGGTACCCTCCTTGGCCCCCTTCTCACCCCCGCTGACCGGCGCGTCGAGCATGGACACGCCGGCGGCAGAGAGCCGTTCGGCCACCCTCTTGGTCACGGTAGGGGAAATGGTGCTCATGTCGATGACCGTCATCCCATTCCTGACGCCCTCGATGACGCCGTTCGGGCCGAGGACCGCCTGTTCGACATCTGGGGTGTCCGTAACGATGACTATGACGACATCGGACTCCTGCGCCACCTGTTTCGGGGAGGTCGCCAGCTTGGCCCCTAGAGCCACGAGCTGGTCCTGGGACGGCCTGTGGCTCCGGTTGTATACTGTGAGTTGATATCCCGCCTTGATGAGGTTCTCCGCCATGGGCCTGCCCATGATGCCGAGGCCGATGAATCCGATTCTCTTCGTCATCCTGGCCCCGCGCGCGTCAGGGTCATTTATCCCTTGATTCGCGGAACCCTCCAACTCAGGTCTGCAGTATTATCCTTTTTAACCGAGAGAGGGTTCTAGGGCGGCCAATGCCCGGGAAGGTCTTGATGGCGAGGTCAAAGGTAGTTGCAACGGAGCACCCGCTGGCCTCGCTGGCGGGGTTGCGGTCATTCGAGAAGAGAGGTAACGCCTTCGACGCGGCCGCCGCAGCGAGCCTCGCTCTGGCGGTGACGCAGCCCCACTTGGGAGGGCTGGGCGGCGACTACTTCGGCCTCTTCTACAGCGCCAGGGACAGGAAGGTCTTCTGCCTGAATTCCAGCGGTTGGTCTCCTTCGTCACAGACGGCAGAGGGCATGAGAGCTGGAGGGCACAGGGCCTCGCCGACCTACGGTCCCGGGAGCGTCGTAATCCCCGGCTATGTGAAGGGGATATACGAGATGCACAGGAGGTTCGGAAGACTGGAGTTCTCCGAGGACGCTGAGGAAGCAATCGAGCTTGCTGAGGACGGTTTCCCGATAGGTAACAGCTTGCTGAGGTCGCTCTCGGTCGCGAGCGGGTCCCTCTCGGCCGCTGCAAAGAAAGCCTACTTCGGTACCGGGGGCAGGGCCCTTCGCGCGGGCGACATACTGAGACAGAAGACGTTGGCGGCCTCGCTGCGAGGAATCGCGAGCGATGGCCCGGACGCGTTCTACGGAGGGACGCCCGCGGAGGGCGTCCGCGAGGAGATGGCGAAGGGAGGGATCGAAGTCGATGAGAAGGACCTCTCCTCCTACGAGCCGGAGTGGTGCGAGCCGCTCAAGATTGACTACAACGGCACACGCGTCTTCGAGGTGCCGCCCAACAGCATGGGGGCGACCACCCTGCTCATGCTCAGGCTCCTGGCCGAAGAGAAGGTGGGGGCCCGCCGCCTGAAGCCGAACTCCGCCGAGAGGATCAGGGTCACCGTAGCCGCGGCCAAGGTCGCCTACGAAGCTCGAGACGCACAACTGGGCGACCCGAGGTTCATCGATGGGGGTTTCGACCTGGAGCGCTTTCTGAGAGAAGGGAGCGCGGGTGTACGAGGACAGAGGCGCTTGGAAAGCGGCGACACCACCTACTTTGCGGTGGCGGACGACGAAGGTAATCTCCTGTCCTGCATCCAGAGCCTTTTCCACGGCCTGGGGTCGAGGGTCTACGTGGAGAAGGGGGGGTTCTTCCTCAACAACAGAGGCTCGTCCTTCGCCCTCAGGGGCAAAGGGCCGAACTTGCTCGAGCCCAGGAAGAGACCGCTGCACACTCTCTCCTCCCTCATCCTAAGCAGGGACGGCGAGCCATTCGTGGCCACGGGGGCGAGCGGCGGGGACTGGAGACCGCAGCAGCACGCGCTCTTCACGACCAACATCGTGGATTACTCCATGGACATCGCGCAGGCCATCGACTACCCAAGGTTCATCTGGGACGGGGGGAACAGTCTAATCGTCGAGGAGGGCTACTCCGGTTTGGAAGGGCTGAAGATGCGAAAGACGCTGGTCAAGTACCCGGGCCCGACCGGCGTGGCACAAGGGGTCCAGAGGCTCGCCGAATCAGTCGAGGGTGTCTGCGACCTTAGGGGAGAGGGCCTGCCGGCAGGTAGCTAAGAGCGGGCCTAACCTTTAAGATTCCCGCGGCCGACCTCGAGTGCAATGCTTCTTGACAAGATCACAGAGTCCCCGTCCCTCGAGCTCATCAACCTGGTCCTAAAACTCAAGGCGGAGGGCAAGAAGGTCGTCTCGCTCGGCATAGGCGACCCGTCTTTCGACACACCAAGGGAGATAATCGAGGTAGCCTACAAGAGCATGCTCGCAGGAGACACCCACTACATTCACTCCTTTGGGACGCTCGACGTGCGCGAAGCGATCGTGCGGAAGGTGGCCCGGAAGAACGGAATCAGGGCAGGCATCGAGAATACGCTCTTCATGACGACCAAGATGGCCGTCTTCGCGTCCCTGTCTTCTGTTTCCAACGTCCCGTTCGAAGCGCTCATGCCAGACCCCGGATACTTCTATTCCGAACCCATCATACTCGCGGGCGGGAAGCCCGTACGGTACAAGCTCTCGCCTACGTTCGGAATAGACATAGACGAGGTGAAGAGGAAGGTGGGGCCCAAGACCAAGGCTCTCATCGTCAACACTCCTTCTAATCCCACGGGAAGGATGATCGGGAGGCGCGAGCTCAAGGAGCTCTACGACTTTTGCAGTTCGAGGGGCATCTACGTCGTGAGCGACGAAGCCTATGAGGACCTCATCTTCACGAAGAAGGAGCATTTTTCGGTCGGATCCCTGGAGAAGCGACCTGAGAGGGTGATCTCCCTGTTCACCCTCTCCAAGAGCTACTCGATGACCGGCTGGAGGGCCGGTTACATCGTCGGTCCTGAGGAGCGCATCGGCCTGATGAACAAGTTCGTAGAGAACGCGGTCACATGTTTCCCTCCCTTCATCGAGCACGCCTCTGCCTTCGCTCTTGAGAAGGGGGACAAGTACATCGAGGCCTTCCGGAAGGAGTACGCCAAGAGGAAGGACCTTCTCATGGACGAGACGTCGCGCATCCCGCGGCTCCACGGCGGCGAGGTGGAGGGGGCGTTCTATTCGTTCCCCGCCTACAGCGGGAAGCTCAGGTCCCAGGAACTCTGCAGGAGGCTGCTCCAGGAGGAGAACGTGGCGCTCCTCCCCGGCGCCGTCTTCGGCCCCGGCGGCGAGAAGCACCTGAGGATATGCTTCGCCTCATCGGAGGAGACCATCGTCAAGGCGATGGCCGGGGTCAGGAAGTACTTCGCCGAGAACTAAGACTTTTAGACCGAGAACGCTCTGACCGTCGAGGAGCCCGTGATGAAGGCCTTGCCCCCGTCCGGCGACCATGCAATGCAGGATACTCCGAAGTCTCCCAGGTCCACGACCTTCCGGACGACGCTCGACGGACCGGCCTCATACTTGTAGAGAGCGCAATCCCCCTCTCCGGAGCGCATGAGGCAGGTGCCGATCAGCGCATACTTCCCCGACGGATGCCAGGCCGCAGTCGTCGGGAAGACCGTCCCGCCCTCCCATGGGACTTCGTTCAATCCACCCTGGTAGGTGAATGAAGTCGGGGTGTGCCACGTCTGGTCGAAGCCGACGAGAAAGCAGCTCGAGCCGTCGGCCTTCCAGCTGGCGCCGGTGAAGTCCGCTCTGCTCTCTTGGATGCCGCGCTCCTCGATGAAGTTGCTGCCTCCTCCCTCGAACTTGAAGAGGTTCGGCGACGGCGTCAGGCTCCCGACCGAATCGCGAAAACAGTTGCCGCACACGAGGGCATAGTCCTCGTGGGGATGCCACGCCACCGACCGGAGGTTCGTCTCTGCGCCGTGGACCTTCTCGAGCCCTCGCCCGCGGAGCGCGTAGGCGGCTCCCCCGTTCCCGACGACGAGCGCGACCTTGTCGTCCCTGCTCCAGCCGATCCTCCTGAGGTTCTCGCGTGAGTCGTTCCCCTCAAGCGGTTCCGACGAGCCAAGGGTCGCAGTGAGCAAGGTGCCACCGTTGCCGGAGACGAGGGCGGAGTCGCCGGCGTGAGAGAACTCGACGCAACGCAGGTTCTGGGAGGTGTGGGTCGAGACCCTCTTGAACCGTCCCCCCTCATAGGAGACCAGCGCCCCCCTGTCCCCCGCGATGAGAGCTGACCCGTCTCCATCCCCTGGTCGCCACGAGACCCATCTGGGACGGCCCGGAGCCTCGACGCTCTCCTTCCTCAGTGAGTCGCCATCGAAGGTGAACAGCCTATATTTCAACGGGCCCGCTCACCAATTACAGGAATACGCAGGGAAGAAGAGGACTGCCCGGGGTCACATTCTTTCCCTTATGCGCGTGGGTTCAATGACCAGTATGACCCTCTTCTCTCCGGGCGGACCTTGGTATCGTTTGCTCCCCGTGTACTTGTAGGAGAGCTCATCGATGTGGTCCGTCGCCTTCTTTCCCGTTATGGTCTTCACCACTTTCCCGTCCATAGAGAACCAGGAATAGGGATCGGCCGCATCGTGGACCGCCACGGCGACGCGGGCGTCCCTGGCGACATTCCTTTCCTTGACCCGGCCTATCTTGGTATTGATCAGGACATGCTTACCATCGGTCTCCACCCACACTGGAGTCGTGTGCGGCGAGCCATCGGCGTTCAGGGTCGAGAGATATGCGATGTTCTTCCCCCTCAGGAGAGTGATGGCCTTATCGTTGAGCTTAGTCACGTCTGAAATCCAGCGCGGACCCAAATTAACCTTTTCACCCGCGACCAGCCCATGAAACGTTATCATCTAGGTCGCTGAGGCGCGGCTGTCTTGGTCAGACCGAGGTCGGTCGCTCTTGAGCCGTCACAGGTGAGGGTGGACTGGAGCGACGGCCATAAGAGCATCATCGAGAACAGACGACTCAGGGAGGCCTGTCCTTGCGCCCTCTGCCAGGGAGAGCCCATGCCCCTGGGGGGCAGGTTCACCATGCCGCTCGTCTCGGCCATCGCGAAGGACGTGAGACCCCTAGGCTACTCAATGGTGGGACTCTACGCCATCAGCTTCCGTTGGAGCGACGGGCACGACACGGGAATCTACCCCTACGAGTATCTGCTCGGTCTCTGCCAGTGTGAGACGTGCACCTCGAAGAAAAAAGTGAGCCCTTAATACAATCCCCGAGGTCATGGAGATAGCTTGAGCAGCGTTTCCGGGTTTGAGTTTTTGGCCGACCCGGTCAGGGGAATACTCGAGGAGCTGGGCATCCAGACCCCGACGCCGCCTCAGGCCGAGGCGTCCCCCTTCATAGCGGAAGGAGAGAACGTCCTGGTGATAGCACCCACGGGCTCGGGTAAGACCGAGGCGGCGATGCTGCCCCTCCTCTCGCGGCTGGTGAAGGCGGGCCACGGCGATGGAATCTCGATAATCTACATCACCCCCTTGAGGGCGCTGAACAGGGACATGCTGAGGAGGCTGGAGATGTGGTGCTCGCGGCTCTCCCTGAGGATCGAGGTCAGGCACGGGGACACCCCCATGGCCCGGAGGCAACAGCAATCCAGGAATCCGCCCGACCTCCTCGTCACAACACCCGAGACGCTGCAGGCCATCCTGCCGGGGGCGAGGATGAGGAGGAACCTCTCCACGGTGAAGGCTGTCGTGGTGGACGAGCTCCACAACCTCGTGGAGAGCAAGAGAGGGGTGCAGATGACCGTCGGGCTCGAACGGCTGAGGAGGGTCGCGGGGGACTACCAGCTCGTCGGCCTCTCTGCCACGGTGGGTAGCCCCGACGAGGCGGCGCGATTCCTCTTCGGGAAGCGCAAACACAGGATAGTCAAGGCAGCCGTGCCCAAGGACTTCCGCTACCTCGTCACCTACCCGACACCGGACTCGAACGACGGGGAGATATCCCGCAAGACGTTCAGCACCGTCGACCTGGCGGCCCGGCTCTCTGAGATAAACGACCAGGTGGAGGCCCACAAGTCGACCCTGATCTTCGTGAACAGCAGGACCGTCGCGGAGATGCTCGGTGAGAAGCTGAACAGGCTGAGAGGCGATGTTGGAGTCCACCATGGCTCTCTCCCAAGGGAGGAGAGGGAGAGGGTCGAGAGCGCGTTTCGCTCTGGAGAGCTCAAGGCCCTGGTCTGCACGAGCACGCTGGAACTTGGAATCGACATAGGGTCGGTGGACCTCGTGGTCCAGTACATGTCACCGCGCCAGGTAACCTCCCTCATACAGAGGGTCGGCAGGTCGGGGCATGACCTCAAGAGGACATCGGAGGGCGTGGTCGTCACTGTCTCCGCGGACGACATCCTCGAGTCCGCTGCCTCGATCGAAGAGGCTCGCAAGGGGAGGCTCGAGGAGACGCGGCCATACAAGAACAGCCTCGACGTCCTGGCCCACCAGGTGGCCGGCTACTTGATGGACTATGGCTCGATGGACGCCAGCGCCATCCTTGCGGCGGTGAGGAACGCGCATCCCTACGCTGAGCTGTCGGAGGAGGCGTTCCAGCGCGTGACCGACTACCTTGGTCAGTTGCGCAAGCTGAGGGCCGAGGGCGGGAAGCTCGTGAAGACCGGAGGGACGAGGGACTACTACTTTAGCAACCTTTCGACGATCCCTGACGAGACCAGGTACCTGGTCGTCGACGTCGCCAACAACCAGAGCGTGGGCATCCTGGGCATGGAATTCATGCTCTTCCAGGCAAAGGTCGGGCTTCACTTTATCCTGAAGGGAAGGATCTGGCAGATCGAGAAGATAACCGACGACAGAAAGGTGTACGTCACCTCGGTCGAGGACCCGCTCGCCGCAGTGCCCGGTTGGGACGGCGAGATGCTCCCCATACCCTATGGGCTCGCCAAGAAGACCGGGAGCCTGAGGAGGCGGGTCGCGGCTCTCCTTTCCCAGGACCCTCCCGAGAAGGCGGCCGACCTGCTCACCGGTGAGCTGCCCGTGACCCTGGAGGCGGCCCAGATAGTGGTGGATGAGATCCACGAGCACCTAGGGTCAAAGATACCTCTCCCGAGCGACGAACTCATCCTCCTCGAGGGGTGGGAGAAGTACCTCATCATCCACAGCTGCTTCGGGGAGAACGTGAACCGGACGCTGGCCTACGCTTTCGAGGAACTGCTCTCGCGGAAGGGGCTCATACGCCTCTGGTACCTCGACGGCTACAGGATAATGATGGAGCTCACCGTTGATACCGCGGACCTAGACCTGAAGAGCCTGGCCAAGCAACTCTTCGGGATGGCCCCGGAGGAGCTCGAAAAGACCTACGCCGTGGCTGCCCAGAGGAACTTCCCGTTCCCCGGGAGAGTGAAGCAGGTCGCCGAGAGGTTCGGCGCACTCAAGAAGGGACAGTTCATCGCGCACCCTAACCTATGCTCCCTGCCGACCAGGTTCGAGAACACCCCAATCTTCGAGGAGGCTCTGCAGGAGACGGGCAGGGACCTCATCGACATGGAGAAGGCAAAGCAGGTCCTCGTCACGGTGGCCGGGGGAGGGATCGCGGTGGAGACGTTCCTCTCCGAGGAGAAGCCATCTCCCATAGCGTACCACATACTCTACAAGTACCTCGACGTCCCCGAGCTCGTCGCCCCTGATTCGCTTGCCAAGACCACCATGGAGAGGATGAAGCTCAGCATCTACGGGACCTCCGTGCAGCTCGTGTGCATAAAGTGCGGGCGGACCCAGCCGTCGACGACCATAGGGGAGCTGAACGAGGAGCCTCTGTGTTCGGAGTGCGGCTCCGGCCTGTTGGCTCCTTCCTTCTGGAACGCGGAGAAGGTGGAGGCGCTTAGCGCGAAGAAGCTCAAGCACGAAGCGATGAACGACGACGAGGTGTCCGAGCTTGCCAAGGCGAGACGGTCGGCAGACCTGGTCCTGTCCTACGGGAAGAGGGCCGTGGTTGCGCAGGCGGTCTATGGCGTCGGGCCCCAGACTGCGGCGAGGATCCTGGCGCGCATGGAAGAGGACGAGGAGAGCTTCTACAGGGGGCTGCTCGAGGCGAAGCTCAAATTTATCACGACGAGGCCCTTCTGGTGAGCGTGCAGCGGAAGAGAAAGGGCAGACTAGCCATGAACGGGCCTCCGAAGTTCCACCCGCAGGTCCGTGCGATGATGGAGAGGGAGAAGGGGTCGAGTATCGGGTCCATAACGAACTACGCCCCCGCCGAGTACAGAAGAATTGTGAAGGCGACTCCGAATCGGACGAAGCGAGCGCCAGAGGAGGTCGGCAAGTTCGAGGAAACGAGCTTTCCCGGTCCGTCGGGCGACCTCCCCCTTCGAGTCTATTGGCCCAAGGGGGCCAAGGGGAAGGAAAAGCTCCCTGTGCTTGTGTACTATCATGGCGGTGGGTTCGTGGCCGGTAGCGCCGAAGAGATGGACCCAACCTGCAGGAGGCTGGCAAACAGGGCCCGTCACCTCGTCGTCTCGGTGGGCTACCGGCTCGCGCCCGAGGACAAATTCCCCGCCGCTCCAGAGGACTGCTTCGCAGCCCTGGTCTGGACCCAGAAGAACGCCTCCTCCCTCGGAGGAGACCCGTCGAGGATCGCTGTGGCGGGGTCGAGCGCCGGCGGAAACCTCGCTGCGGTCGTCGCCATACTCGCCCGCGAGAGGGAGGGGCCGAAGATATCTCGGCAGGTGCTGGTGTACCCGGTCACCGACTTGACCAGAAGTCTGCGGAAGTTCTCCAAGAGCGGTTTCGGCCCGACCGACTTGGAGATGAAGTACTGCTACCGTCACTACCTCACCGCGCCCGATGATGCCAAGGACCCTCGCGCCTCTCCCTTGTTGGGGGACCTCCACGGGCTGCCCCCGGCCATCGTCGTCACGGCAGAGTATGACACTCTGACGGAACAGGTAGACGATTATGCGGCCAAACTCAGAGAAGGCGGAGTCAAGGTCAGGTCCAGGCAGTTCCCAGGGATGATGCACGGTTTCTTCATGGAGCCCGACGACCTCGACACAGCAGAGGAAGCGATCGACTGGGTGGCTTCCGAGCTGACGAAACCTAAGGTGCCAGCATCGCGTCCAAGAAGAACTGGGTTATGAACGACTTCCACTTCTTCGGGTCCTTGAGCTTGGAGAAATGGAACTGCTGGAATACGACATGGTTCAGCATCCCTATGAGGCAGTCAGCGGCGCTCTCCGGTTCCACCCTCCTAAGGTCGCCCTCCTTGATACCTCTCTCCACGATGGAGGTGGCGATGCTCCTCGCCTGGTCGAGCTGCTCGCTTATCTTCGCGGCGCTCGCGTGATCCAGCTTGGCAGACTCGATCATGTAGAGTCCGGGCTGGAAGGCCTGGGTCGGGAACGAGTCGAGATAGACTTCGATGAACTTGGAGACCCGTGTTGCCGTGTCGCCCTTGCTAGTGGTCTCTCTCAGGTTTGCGATGAAACCCCCCAGGCTGACGCGCTGGCTCACGGCCGCATCGAAGAGCCCCTTCTTGTTCTTGAAGTAGTAATAGATGGTCGGTGGGCTCGTCTCAGCCGCTCTACAGACGTCCCTGATGGAGACGTTGGCATAGCCCTTCTCGGTGAAGAGCCTGGCCGCCGCCTCTAGGATTGCGGCCGGACCTGGTCTGCTCTTCTGGATCGCCAATGTGGACAAGTACCGTTCGAGAGAGTAGATTAACGAATGGCTATTTAACGCTCGTTAGAGGAAACTGACTCGCACATCGAGAAGGGTCCGGGCCGAGAGAGAGATCCCTAACGTCAGGGACGAACGAGCCGTCCTAGCTAACGCTCGTTATACATTTATCTACTGAATCTAATCGGCCGAGTCGGATGCCGGGAAATCGCAACAGGCGGGTCGCCCTGGGCGGCCTATTCGCGGTGCTCATACTCTTCTCGAACGGGTTCGTCCCCGCCCCCAACTCTGACTTTCTTATCGTCTTCGAGGCTTTCTTCCTCGCTCTCAGCTTCCTCGTCGTCGGGCGCGGAGGAGCGACCTTCACGGGCGTCGTTGCTGGAGTCTTGATCACCTTCGTCAAGCTCTCCTTCTTCCCCCTGGACCTGGTGCTTGCGAGCCTCTTCGGCCTGGCCATAGACCTGACCTGCACCGCCTTCAAGGCGAAACAAGGCAACGAGGCCATGACCAAGAGACTCGTGGCGGCGGTCACCCTCAGCACTGGTGCAGTGGGCTTCACTGCATACTACGTCGCTGCGGTCCTGACCAGCCTCGTCCCCAACGAGGCTGTGCTAGACGCGACGGTGCTTGTCTTCGGGGTCGTCAGCGGAGCCGTGGCCGGCTTCGCCGCGGCTCGCCTCTGGAACAAGTACCTGAAATCAAGGTTCTGAGATTAAGCTCGCTTCGCTTAAATCACCAGCCCCTGGCAAGGGCATTACGATGAAAACCAGGAAGGTCCTGGAGGACTTTGATGCCTACGGCTGGGAGACCCCCACTCGCGAGATCGCGACCGAAGTCGGGCTCGAGCCGGAGCAGATCGTAAGGCTGGACACCAACACGTCACCCTACAGGCCGGACGCAGCCATGAGGACGCTGGCCCGTCTTCTCCCGAAGGTGGGTGTGAACGATTACCCCGACACATCCTACCACGGACTAGCCGAGGGGATCTCGAGGTACACGGGCAAGGGGCTCGACAGGCTCGTCGTGACGAACGGCGCGGACGAGGGCCTCGACATCACCACCAAGGTCTTCGTCGACCAGGGCGACGAGGTCATCATCCCGACACCGACCTACTCGATGTACAGGATAGGCGCCCAACTGATGGGGGCGAAGGTCAAGGCGGTGCCCAGGGGACCGGACTTTGAGCTGCAGGCCGACAAGGTGCTCGAAGCGGTCGGGCCCAGGACATCACTGATCTTCCTGTGCAACCCCAACAACCCCACGGGCAACTACTCCCCCATAGAGGAGGTGGAGCGAATCGTGAGGGAGAGCGGGGTGGGGGTCCTCCTTGACGAGGCATACTTCGAGATGTGCGGCAAGACGGCCATCGACCTTACCGACAAGTACGAGAACCTCATAGTGTGCAGGACGATGTCCAAGGCTTTCTCCATGGCGGGCGTCCGGGTCGGGTACCTGGTCGCCAAGGCGAGGACCGTTGAGGTACTGAACAAGGTGAGGCCGCCGAACAGCCTCTCGGTGTTATCGGTCATCCTGGGGGAGGCTGGGTTCTCGCACCTCGACGAGATGCGGAGGCATGTGCGGGCGACCGTACGGGAGCGTGGGCGCCTGTTCGTCGAGCTGCGCAAGATGAAGGGGCGGCTCACAGCCTTCCCGAGCGAGACCAACTTCATCCTCATCCGGCCGGAAGGAGCGAGAGCTGACGACGTGCAGAAGAGGCTGATGAAGAAGGGGCTAGTCCTTAGGAACCTAAGCAAGGTCCGAGGAGCCGAGAACTGTCTCAGGTGCACCGTCGGGAGCGCGGAGACCAACGCGCGGCTCGTGACCGAACTCAAGGAAATACTTGGAGCGTAGCCGACCGGGGTCGCGACCAGCGCTATCCTTATGTGGGCTAATCCCTAGCGGGCCGAAAAGGAGAGACCGGGTTACACGTTGGAGAAAGGGGAGGTTCTCGTTCTTTCGGTCCAGTTCGGTGCGCTCATACTGGTCGTGCTACTCCTCTCGAACTTCGCCTACGGCACCAACTCGTCCTCCACACCCTCGATCACCCAGGTATACTGGGGAGGTCCTCCGGCGGCGGGCGGCAACGGGACGAGCATCGGCCGAGGGACCAATACCGAGCACGCGAACGCGACGCAGATTTCGTTCTACTACACGCTCGCCCCGGGGACGACCCTCGCATCCGCGTCGGCCCAGAGGTTCTGCACTGACCCCCAAAATGCCAGCATCGCAGGTGGCTCGTTCATCTATGTCAGCATCCCCCGACACTCCTCGAACAAGGGATTTTACTTTAGCTTCACCCCGGTGGCTCAGGGCGATGATTGGTCCTGCGTGTACAGCATGACCATCGTGGACAGCCTCCAACAGCCAGCCACTTGGTACGGGACCGTGGTGGTCAAGCCTTTGGTCACTCCGGCCGCTTCATGAATAAATAACCTCCAGGGCCTTCATCCATCATGGATGCGGCATCGAGCCTCCAGGACCAGTATGCCCCGAGGAGCGTCTGCTTCGGTTGTGGGCCGGCCAATGAGAACGGGCTCCAGATCAAGAGCCGGGTGGAAGGCGACTTGGTGGTCTGCGATTGGGAACCCAGACCCTATCATCACGCGTTCGAGGGCGTCCTTAACGGGGGCATCATCGGGACCCTGCTGGACTGCCATTCCAATTGGACCGCGGTCCACGGGATGATGGAGCGCGAGGGAGCCAGCGTGCCTCGGCCGACGGTCACCTCCGAGTATTCTGTGAAGCTCCTCCGGCCAACCCCCATGGAGCATCCAGTACGCCTCGAGGCGAGAGTGGTCGAGCTGAGCGGGGACAGGGCGTCGGTCGAGTCGACCCTGCAGGCAGACGGCAAAGTTAGGGCGACGTTCAACGGAAAATTCGTTGCGGTCCGTGAGGGACATCCCGCCTTCGCGAGATGGGGGTCGTCGTCAAGTCCATCGGTCCAAAGAGCGACCAGCGCTAAAACTTGATTTAGTCAAAGACGGGCGATGGGTACATGGCGACGGCGACCGGAGAGTTCCCCCTAGCGGAGAAGTACGCGTACCTCAACACCGCGGGGGTCGGGCTGATCCCCAGGAGTGTCGTCGAGGGCATCCAGGAGACCTACGGCCGCTATCTCACGACGCCCCCCTACGAGGACCTATTCGAGGAGTTCCGGGAGGGGGTGGAGAAGGCGAGGCAGGTGTTCGCGCCTTTCATAGGCGCCAGGCCTGAAGAGGTCTCGTTCCAGCCGAACTCCTCCACGGCCCTGAACCTCGTGGTCCAGATGCTGGACCCGAAGAAGGGGGAGAACGTCGTCGCAGACGACCTCGGTTTCCCCAGCGACATCTACCCGCTTCTCGCGCTCAAGAAGAAGGGGGTCGAGGTAAGGATCGTGAAGAATAGGAATGGTCTGGTGACGGCAGAAGACTACTCCAGGTCGGTGGACGACAAGACGAAGCTGGTGATGTTGAGCTATGTCTCATGGGTAAATGGGATGAAGTTCGACGACATCAAAGAGATTGCCGCCCTCGCCAAGCGCCACGGCGCTTACACCATGGTGGACACCACCCATGGGACCGGCTATCTCGACATCGACGTCGAAGCTTGGGGAGTGGACTTCCTCGCAACCAGCAACTACAAGTGGCTCCTCTCTCCCTTCGGGGCTGCGGAGTTCTTCTGCGCAAGAAGGAACCTCGAGAGCTTCCAGCCCCCGCACGTGGGATGGAACTCGACCGCCGGGGGGACCCGGACGCTGAACGCGGAGGAATTCACCCTCGCCAAGCACGCGAAGAGGTTCGAACCCGGCAACCCCGACTATATCGCCATCCGCGGACTGACGGGCTCTCTGAGGTTCATATCAAAGGTGGGGATGTCCAAGATACGGGCGCGCACGCTGGGTCTGGTCGGGGAGATCATGGAGGGGGTACAGAGGCTCGGGATGGATGTCCTGACGCCCGCGGACAAATCCCACGGTTCAGGCGTCGTCCTGGTGACATCCCGAGTCCGCTCCGGTGCCGAGATCGCAAGGGCTCTCGCCAAGAAGGGCGTGCTCGTCTCGGACAGGTACTATCATGGCGGGAACGGCATACGCATATCCCCATACTTCTACAACGATTCGACGGACGTGGAGCGCCTGCTCTCTGGGCTGAAGATAGCCCTCAACTGAACCCTTGAACCATGCCGAGAAACGTTTAGAACGCTATGGGAGCGACTCCGCAGCAATCTTGTCAGCGGCTCAAAAACGGATATTCAATTCCGCCAGCGTCTCTTCCGAGGATTGCGTATTCTGCAAGATAATCAGGGGGCAGCTCCCTTCCAACAAAGTCTACGATGACAAGGGGTATGTCGCCTTCCTGGACATCAATCCTTTCTCAAGGGGGCACACCCTGGTATGTCCCAAGGCTCACGGCGAGACCCTCTGGGACATGAAGGAGGACGAGATCGGCGGCCTCTTCACGGCGGCCTCGAAGGTCTCTAAGGGTGTCATGCACGCGACCGGGGCCGAGGGGTTTCGCATCCTGCAGAACAATGGGGAGGCGTCGAACCAGGTCGTGGCCCACGTGCACGTCCACGTCATCCCGGTCATGATGGAAGACAAGGGCAAGCCCATGGGCCGGATCAAGGTCGGCCCAGAGGAGATGGCATCCTTGGCCGAGAAGATCAAGCAAGCGATCGGCTAGACGCGTAATTCGCCCTAGCTGTGGGCGGATGCGTTCTCCTGGACCTTGTCTATCTGGGCCTGGCGTATCTCTGTGAACAGGTTACACCAGTCGCGCCCCGAGACGACAAGGCTGAAGGGCTTCAGGCTGGCGTGCATGCACAGTCCCCTCTCCATGATGTCCGCGTTCAACGGGTCGTTGGGCTTGAACCAGACGCAAGCAAGGCAGTTCTCGTACTGCCAGGTTATCCTCTTCAGGCTCCTTTGTGGCTCGGGCTCGTCATTGGTCGGAGGCATGGCGCTTTCCTGACCGCAATGATACTTAAGCCTGTTAGGCGGGTCAGCCTTCCTCCTGGGCTTCCTCCGAGATGATGACCTCGGCGGGCGGCGGCTGTCGGCCACGGGAGAGCGAAGGGACGAGCGCCGCGATGAGGAACAGGGTGGACGCGTAGTAGACGAGATGGATCGAGCTGATGAAGCTGGCCACGGATGACGGGCTCGAGGCCACCGCCGTTCCGAGGAAGATTTGAGCCAGTTGAGCGACCGGGGTCACCGTTGCCATTATCAGGAAAGCTATGGCGAGGCTGAAGGTCGCTCCAATCTGCACCAGGGTGACGCTGATGCCCGAGGCGAGCCCCCTCTGGTCGGCTGGGACCGAGTTCATTATCGAGGCTCGGTTGGGCGCCGCGAAGATACCCATGCCGCTTCCTACCAAGATGAGCGGGACGGCAAGGGCCGGGAAGGTTATGGTCGGTCCGATGGTTGTGAGCAGGAGGAACCCGACCAGGGAGACGATAAGGCCCGCCGAAGCGAGGAAGCGGGCGCCGTAGCGGTCCGAGAGCCAGCCGCTGATGGGCCCGAAGAAGGCGAGCGAGGCGGAGTTCGGTATCAAGAAAATACCCGCCATGAAAGGGTCGAGCTTCATCGTCGGCCCCTGAAGGTAGAAGACGAGGACCAGGGTGACGGCCCCACGGGCGAGGGAGTTCAGGAGTATCGCGATATTGCCCGCGGCGAACGCCCTTATCTTGAAGAGCGCCAGGTCGAGCATCGGCTCCTTGACCCGCCGCTCCGTAAGGATGAAGAGGACGAAGAGGAACGTCCCGGTCCCGAGCAGGAGCGCCGTGTATGCGAGCGAGAGGCCGGCGATCACGTATTCGGTTATCCCGGCGAGTATGGCCAGGACGGCCCCGGCGAAGCTGATGTTGCCAACGACATCTATCTTCTGTCCAGCTCGGATCTTGGCGACCTCGCGGAGCTTGTAGTGAGACCAGACTATGGCAAAGATGCCGATTGGGATGTTGACGTAGAATATCGACTGCCATCCGACCTCCTTGGTCAGTATGCCTCCGAGGACGAGGCCGCTCACAGACCCGAGGACGATCGAGACCTGGTTGATCCCCAGCGCCATCCCCCTCTCGCTCTGGGGGAAGGCGTCGGTGAGGATGGCCGCACTGTTGGAAAAGAGGAAGCCGGCGCCTATGGCCTGGAAGACCCTGGCGGCGATCAATTCCGGTCCGGTCTGCGAGAGGCTGCAGAAAGCGGAACCGATGGTGAAGAGAGCGAACCCGAACTTGTAGAGCCTCACTCTCCCGAAGATGTCGGCGAGGCGTCCGAAGTTCACAAGGACCGACGCCGTGACCAGCTGGTAGCCGATGAGTATCCAGACCAGGTCGAAGAGGCCCGTATGCAGGTCCGTGTAGATGGTGGGGAGGGCGATCAGGACGATGTTTGCGTCCAGCGACGCCATCAGGGTCCCGACGGTGGTGTTGGAGAGCGCCACCCACTTGTACTGCATCCGCGAGGCAGACGCGAGACGGGATTTCTCTCTTTCGCCGGGCGTCGCGCCGAGCCAGGGATGGGGCTAAGAGAGCTTGACGAACTGCGCGCTGTCTGTCGTCTGAGACACCACTACCGCGGTGCCGAACGCGATGATCTCGGTCATCGACTGTGCCAGCTCGGTCGAGTCGAACTGCACGCTGATCACGGCATTGGCGCCCAGCTTGGCGGCGTGGTCGGCCAGCCTGTCCAGAGCCTCCTGACGCGCCTGTTGAGCCAGAGAGGTGTACTCGTTGATCTCCCCTCCCTTGAGCGTGCGAAGGCCTGCGACGATGTTCCCGCCCAGGCCCCGGGACCGGACTGTGATCCCGAAGGTGAGGCCGATGATCTTGTCGACCCTGTATCCCGAGATGTAGTTTGCCGTTACCAGGAGCGGTTTCGTGGAGGACATGGTTTCGCCGCCGAGAAATCCGTTGAAAAAGCTTGCGCGAGGGCGGCTGTGGTGCTCAGGAGAGAGCCCTCAGGACGGAGGTCGCAAAAAAAGTATTTATCGGATTCCACGGCGCGATTTCGTGTGACGGCTTCCCCTCAGGATGCAGCGAAGAGCGACTCTGAATTTCTAAAGGCCACAAACTACTCGGGCTTTAGGGTGGAGGGAGGGTGGAAGCCCATCATCATGGTCAGAGGGGACGGGATGCAACTCGAGGACGAGCAGGGGAGAAAATACCTCGATTTTTCATCACAACCTTCCGCGGTCAACCTCGGACATAACAACAAGCACATCATGAACGCCATAAAGGCGCAGGCTGACAAGCTCGCCTATGTCGGCGTCGGCTTCGGGACGGACGTCAGGGTGGAGTTCACCAAGAGGCTGCAGCAGGTGGTCCCCGAGAACCTGGTGAAATTCAATTTCGGGAACTCGGGAAGCGAGGCCAACGAAGCCGCTGTGAAGATGGTGAGGACGTACTTTGCCAGGGAGGGAAGGACTAAGATCATCACGCGCTACAACTCGTACCACGGCTGGACGGCGGCGGCGACCCAGCTAACGGGGGGCCCTAGGAGGATGGCGACCGAGACCACGGGCGCCTTCCCGGGGATAGTGCACGTCCCCGACCCATACTGCTACCGGTGCCCGTTCGGGCTGAAGTACCCGGAGTGCAACGTCGCCTGCGTGGAGTTCTTCGACTATGCTATCAAGAACGAAGGCAACGTGGGTGCGGTCATGGTCGAGCCCGTGACCGGGGCGAGCGGGGTGGTGGTGCCCCCGAAGGAGTATCTTCCGCGGCTGCGGGAGATCACCGAGGAGAACGATGTGCTGCTCATCGCCGACGAGGTCCTGACTGGATGGGGGAGGACGGGTGAGTGGTTCGGGGTCGACAACTGGGGTGTCAAGCCCGACATGCTGACGACGGCCAAGGGCATAAGCGGTGGCCAGTTCCCTCTCGCCATGACAGCGACCAACGGGGCGATCGCGGAGTTCTTTGAGAAGAACTGGTTCCCATTGTCCGGGACGTTCAGTGCGCACCCCCTGGGGATGGCCGCGGGCATCGCCGCCATAGAGGAGTATCAGAAGGACGACCTCATCCCGAGAGCGAAGGAGATGGGGACCTACCTCGGCAAGCGGCTCGAGGAGCTAAAGTCCAGGCACCGCTCCGTGGGCGACGTGAGGGGTCTTGGGATGCTCTGGGCTCTCGAGCTTGTCAAGAACCGGAAGACCAAGGAGCCCTTCGATACGCCGCAGGACTACCTGGCTGGGAAGACGCTGATGGTGAGCAAGGTGGCGAGCAAGATGATGAGCATGGGGATATTCGTCTACACGGGAGTGGTCTCGCACCTGATAATCTCGCCCCCGCTCATCGTGAACATGGAACAACTCGACAGGTGTCTGGGGGTCCTTGACCAGGCGCTGGCCGTCTCCGACGGGGAAGCCGATCCCGAAGGTCAGAGCTGACGGGGACCGGCATTCTGAGCGACGGAATCGAAGAGTCAAGTTCTGTCAAGTCTTCGTCGGAAGGCGACGACCTAACTTCGAGGCATCGACTCTGAGGATTGCCTGCTGTCTCCTGCCGTCAGGGTTCCCCTTCACCGCTTCACCTGCCCCGCCTTGTTTTGAGTGAACGGTCGAACCTCAACCGCCCACTTGCCCACATCAGACGGGTTCACACGTGACCCGTCCTCATACGACATGATAGCCCGGGAGAATAATTAAGCACCCACGTTACCAGAGAGGACTTGACAGGGCCCAGAGTCAAAATCCTTATTTAGCAAACCGCGATTTCGCTAGTTTCGATGAACGGTCTCGTAAGCACTATTGACGCTGAGATTGAGAAACGCAGCCTGTTGAAGCATCCCTTCTACAAGAGCTGGTCGGCAGGGGCGCTGACGGTAGACGACCTGGCAGTCTATTCGGCTGAGTACTTCCAGATGGTCAAGACGGTCCCCGAGCTTGTGAAGAATGCAAACGCGTTTCCAATGGACGCATCGACCAGAGAGGCGGTCTCTGGAATCGGAGCCGAGGAGTCCGTGCACGTTGAGCTCTGGACCCGGTTCGCATCTGCCTTGGGTGTCACAAAGACAGACCTCGCTTCGCACAAGGGACACACGAGGACCAACCAGGTCTTGTCACAGCTTCAGAGGGCCAGCAAGCAATCTCTGGCGCAGGTAGCAGCGGTGATGTACGCCATCGAGAGCGAACAGCCGAAGATCAGCAGGACCAAGCTTGACGGTCTACAGAGGTTCTACGGCATGGACGGCAAAGGGGACTCGACCACGTACTTCCGCGAACACGAGGAGGCAGACGTGAGGCACGCGGCCGTGTGGAGGAACGTCCTCGAACACCTCGGTGAGAACGAGCGGAGAGAGGCACTCCAGGCTGCGATAGAATCCCTCGATGCCCAGAACGCGATTCTCGACTCTGTGATGGGCGACTGCAGCTGCTCTGAGAACGCCTAGAAGACCCCATCCGCGGTCCCTAGGGGCCGCGGCCCAAACCTTATGATGGATTCCTCCCGGGCAAGTGGAAGGCTACCATGGCAGACAGGATTTTCATCGACAACCTCCGCGTCAGGTGCAGCGTCGGGGCGACCGAGAAGGAGCGACTCACCCCTCAGGATGTATTGATCGACGCTAGTCTATTCCTTGATTTGAGGGAAGCTGCCTCGAGTAACGACCTGGAAGGGAACGTCAACTACAAGGAAGAGCTTCAGCGCATCTCGGGTTTCGTCTCCAAGGGTAGATTCGTGCTGCTAGAGGGACTGGCTGAAGGGGTCGCGAGTCTCTGCCTATCGAACCCTAAGGTCCAACGCGTCCGGGTCAGGGTGAGGAAGGGCAAGTACTCCGGAGAACCTTCCATCGGGGTCGAAGTCGAGAGGACCAGAGAAAGGTAGCCGGTCGTGGTCGAGGTCATAGTCGCGCTAGGGTCCAACGTCGGCGACAGGAAACAGAACCTTGACCGCGCGGTTACCCAGATCGACGGCTTGGGGCGGGTTCTGGACGCGTCATCGATCTACGAGACGGAGCCGATGTACTACGAGAAGCAAGGGCCTTTCCTCAACGCAGTCATCGCCCTAGAGACATCTCTGAGCCCCACCGAGCTCCTCGTCAGATTGAAAGCGATCGAGAAGGCGATGGGTAGGGACTCAACGGCTCCAAGGTATGGCCCGAGGGTAATCGACCTGGACATACTCTTCTATGGGGATACGGTGCTCTCTGAGTCTGACCTCCAGATACCCCATCCCCACATCGCCGAGAGAGCGTTCGTGCTCGTGCCCCTCGAGGAGATTCGGCCCGGACTGGTAGACCCGGGTTCTGGGCGAACAGTCCGGGAGATGCTGGCAAGACTGAATAGCAAAGGGGCGGTGGTCAGGAGGTCGACGTTCGACCGTGGGAACGCCTCTTCAGAGCCTCAGCGATCCTGACGGCGTGGAGGGTCTCTTTCACATCGTGGGTCCTGATGATGCAGGCCCCGTTGACCACGGCTATCGCGGTCGCAGCGAGAGAAGCCGGGAGTCTGTCTTCCGGCTTGTCCAGACCGAGCACCTCGCCCATGAACGACTTTCTGGAGAGGCCCACGCAGAGCGGCCTACCAAGCGTTTCGAGCTTCTCCAGGTTCGCAAGGACCTCGATGTCCCACGCGTACCAGGGCATAGCCCTCTGTGGGGAGTAGGCAGGACCGAGCCCCTTCTCCCTGAAGAAGCCGATGCCCGGGTCGAGCACAATGCTGCGCCTCTCGATACCCCTTCTGTCAGCGATGGCGATGGTCTCCTTGAGGGCAGCGAGTATCCGAGGAATGGGCCGCGCGGCCGAGTTGTTGGAGGAGTGAGCCATCGCAAGTAACGAGGCCCCGCGGTCGCGGATCACCTTCGCCATCGCGGGGTCGTGCTTGAGCCCCGAGACGTCGTTTACCACGGACGCTCCATCCCTCAGGGCGATCTCGGCCACCGAGGAACGCATGGTGTCCACCGAAACGGTCGTCCCTTTCCCAGCTTCAAAGATGGAACGAAGCGCCTCCCGGATCCGCTCACCCTCGACTTCCTCGGAGACCTCACCCGCCAGGTAGGGCGAAGTCGACATCCCGCCGACGTCGATGAGGTCGGCACCCTGCTCGATCGCGGTTCGTACCTGGGCGGCGATGTTGCGGTGGCCTTTGACGAAAGAACCCTTGTAGAAAGACTCCGGGCTCACGTTGATCGCCGACATGAGCCGGACCGGCTCACGCGGACCCACCCGAACTCCGCCAAGGTCGGCGTACCGTAGCTTAGTCAAGGGTGACCCGCGGCTTCATGAAACCCACAACCGCCGAGCGGATATTTTAGTTGTGCTGGGGGAAATCGGGTCATCTGGCTAGAATTCGCACAGGTCGAGAGGTCGAAAGTGTATGAAATATCACCTCTTAAATAGCCAGTGGAGGGAACGAGCCTCGTATGGGGACGGCGGTTCGTGTTTCAAAGGAGGAATTCGGAATTCGGCGCGCCTCTTCGGGCAGCCCTGAGCTCGACACATTTTTGAGCGGTGGGTTCCCGAGTGGAAGCTTGATACTGGTTAGTGGGAACCCCGGGACGGGCAAGACCACCCTCACATCGTCGTTCCTCTACGAGGGTTCTAAGCGACGGGGGGAGAATGGTATCTACGTCTCCTTTAGCGAGAGCAAGAAGAGCTTCTACCAGAACATGGCCGCAATAGGCATGGACTTTGAGAAGCTGGAGAAGGCAGGCCACTTCAGATTCCTGGAGATGTTCTCGGCAACGAGAGAGGGGATGAGCGAGATTGCCAAGTTCATCCTCGAAGAGATCAAACGCTTCGGAGCTAAGCGACTGGTCATCGACTCCTACTCAGTGATGGCCCAGGCGCTGGGGAACCAGTATGAGGGCAGGCAGGTCCTCCACACCTTCTTCAGCAGGATAATGAGGAACATGGACTGTACCACCCTGGTCATAGGGGAACAGCCCACCGGGGAGTACCGCATAGGCGACGCCTCGGAGGAGTTCGTCGCAGATGGCGTCATCAACCTGAAGCTGACGATTCCGAGGGAGATGGAGATCAGAAAGATGAGGGGGACGAAGCTGAGCAGCCGGAACCTGCTCTACACTTTAGAGGGTGGGTTCAACGTGGTCACGACAGTGCTCCGGCACGCCGAGGTCGCGAAGATGTGGCAACCCATCCCCGACTCCAAGGGTCGACTCTCCTCTGGGAGCCCTGACCTTGACGCGATACTTGGAGGAGGTTTCCCAGAGGGCACATATGTGGTCTTGGAGGTCGCGAACGATGTGCCGGTGAGGGAGGTTCGACTTCTTACCCGGGGTATCGTCCTCAATTTCATCAGCCAGGAGAGGGGAGCCATGATGATCCCGACTCGAGGGGTCGACAGCGGTGACATCAAGGCGTCCTTCGGACGCTACGTCAGCGAGCAGAACTTCGATGCCTACATGAGGATACAGCAGCAGATTGAGCCCGCGCCCTCGAAGAACGGTGCGCGGGCGATCCCACCCTACGCCATCCCCATAATGCCCGGACTGGGGAATCGGGGTACCCGCAATCTCACGACGGCCTCTCTAACGTTCGACGCGGCCGAAGAGATCCTGAAGAAGCGCACAGAGAATAGGCCCATCGCCAGGATAATAGCGTACGACACGCTCGAGGGCGAATATGCGCAGGAACCGGACAAGTTGCTGAACGAGATCGGACTTGCGATGACGCGGACCAGGACGAGAGGTGACCTCACCATAGCCATCGGACGACCCTCCTTCGGGCTCCTACCGAAGGTCGTGGGCATGGTCGACTGGCACATCAAGCTATGGAAGGCGGACGGAGTGCTCCTACTCCAGGGAGTCAAGCCCTCGACGAACATCTATGCGGCCGACTGCGACGTATCCAAGGGGTATCCCGTTCTTACGCTGAAGATGCTGACCTGACCGCAGGTGGGGTCGCGCTCACCGTTCACAAATCTTAATTCTTGCCTCTGAAGAACCCCTTGAGCATCGGGCCTTGCCGCGCTCTGAATCCCTTCTCCTGACAAAGCAAAACGCTTGCAACGGGGGACGATTCCCATGAAGGTCGGGGACGCCTCCCTGTCGTTGGTCTCGAGGAGACTGGCGCAGAGGGCGCGTGAAAGGCTGACCCCTCTCGACTCGCTTTACGTCGCCCCTGCGGTGGCCTACCTTGCAGCGGCGGTAACCTACTATTTCAGCTATGGAAAGCTGCTGGGCTTCAGTCCGTATCTTCTGCTCCTTGCAGCCCTCCCCCTAGTGGCCTTGCTCGGCTCTTCGAGGGAGACCATGAGGCCGTGGATCCCGGTAATTGCGGTGTTCCTCGCCTACGAGGGACTCCAGGGCATCGCGGCCTATTTCGCGGCCACCAGGCATCTGTTCTCCGTGTACCCCCTCGACAGGCTGATCTGGGGGTTCAACGTCACGGGCTGGGTCCAGGCGAGCTTTTACTCGGTGACGATGACAGACATCACCACCTTCTTCTATTCTCTGCACATCCCGCTGGTGGTCATCACCGCCGGCGCGCTGTGGTACTACAACCGGAAGGTCTTCGGCAAGTACATTACCGCGCTCGCCCTCACCTCCTATCTTGCGCTGGTTACGTTCATCCTGATCCCCACCTCTCCCCCGTGGTACCAGGGCGTCGCGAGCGACCTGTTCTACGGTGGGACCACGTCGGCGCTCCCGAGCGGCCTTCTCAACTTCGTCTCGGCGTTCGAGTCGGACAGGTTCGCCGCGTTCCCGAGCCTGCACGCCGCCTATGCCGTCATATTCGCCTATTTCGTCATCAAGCTGGACAGGCGCCTCGCCGTCGTCGCCGTGCCGGTCGCGGGAGCCATCCTCTTCTCCACGCTCTACCTGGGCCAGCACTATCTGCTCGACCTGGTTGCGGGCGTGATCTACGCGCTGATACCGTGTCTGATCGCTGAGAGGTTCTCCATCAAGATTCCAGGAGCAGACTTCAAGAAGCAGTGGCACGCGACCAGAAAGAAATCAGTCGGGGCCGCGAGCCAACCTGCTCGAGAGTAGCCGGTTACCCGCTAACCTGCG
>JAPCJP010000106.1 GCA_027886885.1 Nitrososphaerota archaeon
CATGAGTTTTCGGGACCCTGATATTGACGTTAAGCTTTGTGGTTCAATCTCCGACCCGTCAAGCGGGCGGGGTCTCTGTTATAGTCACGCTGATCAAAAGGGCGTTCTGAGT
This sequence comes from Nitrososphaerota archaeon, assembly GCA_027886885.1. Lineage (GTDB taxonomy): Archaea > Thermoproteota > Nitrososphaeria > Nitrososphaerales > Gagatemarchaeaceae > Gagatemarchaeum. The sequence goes on from JAPCJP010000106.1 coordinate 113, forward strand.
GTTGATCGGCTGGTTGTAAGTGAAAGAAGCCGAGTTGGTATAGACCGGAAGCGCAGCGATCGCATCCATGACGTTCATCCCGCTAATCACCTTTCCGAACGCTGCATACTGGAATCTTGGGCTCGTATTGTTGGTTAGGTTGATGTAAAACTGGGACGAAGCACTATTCAGGCTGGGACCGCGGGCCATAGCGATGTACCCCACATCGTTTGGTATCCCCGTGGTCTCGTAGGGTATGGTGTTAGGCGAACCTCCCTGCCCCCAAGTCGAGCGTGTGCTGTCCACGGCACCCTTGCTGTTAGGGTCTCCGCCCTGTATGACGAAACCCGCGATTATCCTGTGCCAGACGGTGCCGTTGTAGAGCCCCGACTTTGCGAGGCTCACGAAGTTCGCGACCGTCTTGGGCGCTTTTTGCGGGAAGAGCTGTATCACTATCTTACCCTGGCTCGTATCTAAAACGGCGTACGGACCAGCCCCGACACTCGACGAAATGTCTGTCGAGCTGGCTGTGTTGCTGCTTGATGTCGACATTGTGTTAAGCCCCTGATCACGGAGTGCTCTGAATCGTGACGCTGATGAGCATCGCATCGCTCGGGGTCGATGGAGGACACGTCAGCCCTCCGCTGCTCTGGCAGTCTGCGCCGACGGGCAAATTCCCTATGGCTTGTACGACGCTCAGCCCGCTCACCACGTCCCCGAACACGGCATAGCCGTTACCAAGAGAGGACGTGTTGTTCACGAGATTGATGAAGAACTGGGACGAAGCACCGGCGCCTTGCGGACTGGTGTTGGCCATCGCGACATATCCTTCGCCCTCCGGTAGACCGCTGTTCTCGAAGGGTATATTGGTCCCCGACCCGCCCTGGCCCCAAGTAGACTCGTCTCCTCCGCCGTTCTTAGTGTTCGGGTCGCCCGTCTGGATGATGAAGCCCGCGACTATTCTGTGCCACACCAGATTGTCGTAGAACCCTGAATTGGCCAAACTGACGAAGTTCGCCACCGTCTTCGGGGCGTCCTGAGGGAAGAGCTGCACGACGATGGTCCCCTGGCTGGTGTCCAGGACCGCATATTCGCCAGTCCCTGCGCTGGAAGTGCCTGTGCTGCTGCTGGTCGAAGTCGTCGTCGATACCCCTCTTGTTTCGTAGACGTAGCCGCCTACAACCGCTATGACTATTATGGCCGCGATGATTGTGATGCTCAGCCAGTTTCTCTTGAGGGGAGACTGCTTCGAGCGCCTTCTGGACCTGCGTGACATGCCAGCGCGACCCTTCAATCCTTGGGATTAATATCATTCGCCTGCTATTCAGGTATCTAGCTCATTCATGTCGCTCTTCCCATTTCGCTCGTTTCGGCTCCTCTTCCACCCTCGTTTGTGGCCGCTGGCGGTACTTGCGCGTGAGCACACCGAGTATCGTCCCAATGATGAACGCAGACTGCGTCGAGAGGAAGAAGACGGGCAGGAAGGTCCTCGGGGCAAGCAAAGCGCTCGCGAGGTCAGGGCCGAGCATGAGGACCGAGCTGATGGCCAATCCCGCCGTAAGATAGTCCTCGAGCCACACGCTGAGGGCGCTCTGACCCTTGGGCAGCTCGGCGATTTCCTCGGCCGGTCCCACTGCTGATTCTACCCCCGACTCTTGCGCAACGCCCTTCTGCTGGAGTCTGGGAGAACCAGCCTGCAGGCCTCTCGCCTCCTCCATTTCGAGGGCCTTCAAGGCCTCCTCTCTTGATTCGTCCTTCTCGATCTCGGGCGCTTCCCGCTCCAGTTCTCCGGGAATATCGTGTTCCTCCGGGGAATACAACTCACGCAAGTCCTCTCGTTTTTCCTCGGCTCGTTCTTCTGACAGCTTTGGCTCTGGAAGAGCTTCGGTGGCAAACCTGACCCTGGTCCAGCGCTTCGATCTCCTCCTTGCCTCCTTCTCCACTCTGTCGCTGACGACCCTGAACTCCTCGCCCATCTTTCTGTGGATCTCCATGGCTTCGGAGAGTCTCTTCTCTCTGTCCCGGCACCACTGCCACCGCCTGGTGGGCATTCCCCAGCAAACGATGAGGTCCCCTCTGAACTCGCCTCCCGGCTCCCTGCCCACCATCTTGACCGCCTCCGCAAAAGTTACCTCGAGCATTCCCGAAGCTGGTTGCTCACCGGGAACCGACAATCCAATCCCTATTTCTGAGACCGGATTTAGCCAACCCAAACCTAAATCTAGTGTTCGCGGGCTGAATATGGGTCAATTACTTAATCGCGGCTCCGGGAAAGGCTACAAACCCGGGAATCCGAGGCCGTCCTCTCGAAAAGTCCTTAAGGGAGGTGGCGCGGGGCAGAAAAAATCCGATTAGAATGCCAATCGCTGACGTTACAAAGAAGCAGATCGCGCAGAAGAAGCGCCTGTTCCTCAAGGTCTGCCTGAAGTGCGGCTCGAGGAACGCGCTGGCGGCGACAAGGTGCAGGAAGTGCCACGCGTCCGACCTGCGCCTGAAGAACAGGTCAGTCGGCCTCAAGAAGTAAAGTCGACCAGAGGATTGGCCGATGAGCGCCGACCTGCAGTACATCCTGTTGGCAGGCGTCCTCCTCGGCGTGGTCCAGGGGGTGAGCGAATGGCTCCCGATAAGCAGCAAGACCCAGATCATCCTCGTGTCTACCCTGCTCCTGGGACTCACCTTCACCCAAGGCTACACTCTGGGGCTCTTCCTCGAATTCGGTACCTTCTTCGCGGCCGTGGTCTACTTCAGGAAGGAACTCGCGCTCGTATTCAAGGCGATAGTGGGTAAAGGCGGACCAGGAGGCCGCCTGATGCTGAAGTACCTCCTGATCGTCACGGTGATAACCGGGGTCATGGGGATCATAATCTACAAGGCGGTGGAGAACTTGGACATCGGCAGCGCGGTCGGAGGGCCGATGCTCTTGCTCGGAGCCGTCCTTATCCTCGACGGGCTGTTCATCCGGTATTCCCGGAAGCGGGCCATGCCGAGCAAGTCCCTGAAGGACATGAGCCTCAAGGAGCTCATGTTCATCG
>JAPCJP010000107.1 GCA_027886885.1 Nitrososphaerota archaeon
AACGACATCGCGGCCCACACGGTGACGGCAGACAACACCACAGGAGGGACCGCAGTGTTCGACTCCAGCAACCTAGCCGTGGGAGCCTCCTACTCTTACACCTTCACAGCCCCTGGCACATACACCTACCATTGCAACTACCACAGTTGGATGAAAGGGACGGTCGTGGTCAAGCCTGGCTCGTCTTCCTCCTCTTCGTCCGCCTCGGCCCTTAAGGTCTCGATTCCCGTGGGCGCAGGGAACCCGAGCGGAGCGCCGGGCTACGCCCCCGACAAGATAACCCTCGTGATTGGTGTCAACAACACCGTGACTTGGACGAACGACGACGGGTCTGTCCACCACACAGTGACGTCCACCAGCGTCCCGTCCGGAGCGACCGGCTTCAACTCCGGGGACATGGCAGGAGGCGCCACATTCACCTACACGTTCACCGTACCGGGGACGTATCAGTACGACTGCGTCTACCACCCCTGGATGACCGGGACGATCACCGTCGTCGCGGCACCATAGGCATTCCCATTCCTGCGGCTCGCTACGAACCGCTCGCGGGCGCGCTGATCGCTGGACGTGCCAAAAAGTTCTGCGGGCTATATTCAGACTCTTAACGGCGATTTGTCCGATTTCCTATTCTACGCCACAGACTAACCGGCGCGTTTCGCGCCGCTTTCAAGAGGGTCCATCAAGGGACATGGACTTTTTCCGCGATAACGGTTTGATTAGACGAGCTGGGCGCTCATCTCCGAGTGACGTCTTGCCCTAAAGACGTCTTCCGCCCGTTCTGAGTCTTCGTTTTCCCTAAGAACCGTGAATTTTGCTCCGTTACCGAGAGCTTAAATATTAACCATGCGAGGTTGGACGCGAGCAAACGTGGTCACGGGCTACTGTGTCTACGAGAAGAAGAAGAACAGGGAGATCAAGAATCCGAAACAGATCAAACTGAAGAACGGTCGGTTTGCTGTTCGGGGAACTTGCGGATCGTGTGGAAAGCCGATCTTCCGCATCGGGAAACTGAAGTAATCAGTCACCAAAGCGGGATTCTCCCTTCCTCCTTTATTTTGCGCTTCCGAAGGAAGACCTTATCACGCACGTGACGGGAACCCGCGTCCCCAGATGGTGCTCGTCCTCTACAACTCGCTCGGCAGGAGGCTTACGAAGTTCAAGCCCCTTTCCGGGAAGAGGGTGACGATGTACACCTGCGGGCCGACGGTCTACAACTACGCTCACATCGGGAACTTCCGGACGTTCGTCTTCGAGGACGTCCTGAGGAGGTACCTAAGGCACAAGGGCTACCGTGTGCTCCAGGTCAAGAACATCACCGACGTGGAGGACAGGATAATCGAGGGCATCAAGAGGACCGGCAAGAGCCTGAAGGAGCTGACTGACTTTTACACCAAGGCCTTCATGGAGGACCTCGACACCCTCAACATAGAGAAGGCGGAGCACTACCCCCGGGCTACCGAGTTCATCGAAGAGATCGTCGAGACGGTCGAGGCGCTGATGAAGAAAGGCTACGCCTATCGGGAGGCCGATGGCTCGGTCTACTTCTCAATCAAGAAGTTCCCCAGATATGGGAGGCTGTCCGGCATCAAGCAGGCGGAGGTAAAGTCGGGGACGAGGGTGGCGGTCGACCACTACGAGAAGATGGGGGCCAACGACTTTGCGCTCTGGAAGGCGTGGGATCGGGAGGACGGCTCAGTCTTCTGGGAGACGAGGCTTGGAAAGGGGAGGCCCGGATGGCACATAGAGTGCTCCGTGATGGCCATGAAGTACCTCGGTCCGAGCTTCGACATCCACACAGGCGGAAAGGACCTCAAGTTCCCCCACCATGAGAACGAGATCGCGCAGTCCGAGGCGCTCACGGGAAAGCGGTTCGTAAAGGTCTGGATGCACGCAGAGTTCCTGAACATCCACGGAGAGAAGATGAGCAAGTCCCTCGGGAACTTCATCACTCTTAGGGACTTGGCGAAGCAGAATTGGAGTCCCAGAGCGATCAGGCTGTTCTTGATCAGCGGGCACTACAGAGAGGAGCTGAACCTAACCGACAGCTCGATGGAGCAGGCCGACGCGACGATGAGGAGCATCGACGAGTTCTACGCCAGACTCTTGCACGGGAAGAGAACCGCTTCGAAAGGGAAAGCGTCCCTAAGCCTGCGGGCCGTCAAGTCGCTGTCTCGGAAGTTCGACCACGCCATGGATGACGACTTGAACACGCCGAGGGCGCTGGCGGCCCTCTTCGGATTCCAGCGCGCGACGAACAAGCTGATTGACTCCAAAGGACTCTTGAGGGGTGACTATGAACTGATCATGAGCTCGTTGGAGCAGGTCGACGGCGTCTTGGGTATACTCAACCCGGGATGCGGAAAGCCAGGTCCCGCAGTCGCGTCTCCCAAGGCCGCCGAGGAGAATGCGGACATCGAAGTCCTGGTGAACGAACGGGAGGAGGCCAGGAAGTTGAAAGACTACGCGAGGGCCGACGCCATCCGCGAGAAGCTGAAGGACAGAGGGGTGGTAGTCCAGGACACTCCCGACGGGCCTGTCTGGCGCGTCTTGTCAACGCCATCATAGCCCGTGCTCAAGTAGGTTCAATCTCGGTGCATTAGTTCCGGCCTTTCCCTCTCCTGACCAGATGCAGCGCGAGCTCTCTCAGTTTTCGCAGACGCGCGAGCTATCCTCTTCACAGCTCAAGCGGAGCGTCTACCTCTTCCGCGGCGACCTCAGGGCGAGGGTCGAGCCGGACGGGTCGTCGTCGTGGGTCCACAGCGCAAAGGCGAGGAAGCTGCTTTTCGGGAGGGAGATTGTGGAGGTCTTCAAGATCCAGGCTGGGGTGAAGATAGGGGTGAAGCCCCAGGACTGGCTGTTGAGGGCGACCCCGACCAGCGTATCGTACACTCCGCGCGGGCAGGAAAAGGTCCAGGCGACGCACTCGGTCCGTCTCGCGACAGGCGGCCGCGCGGGCTCGGCGCGGTCGGTGAAGGTCACGAACAGGGGGGACGCGATGGCGAAGATCAGGGTGCTTGCGCTCCACGACCCCACTACGCTCAACTTCCGGAGGGAGCGCGACCCTCCAGGCGAGATAGGGGTCAACGCCTT
>JAPCJP010000108.1:0-1804 GCA_027886885.1 Nitrososphaerota archaeon
ATCAAGCTTCGAGACAAGGCTTTCGCAATTTGTCAGCAACGGAGGCGGGTATATCGACACAAGTTTCGCCAACAGCCCGAACCAACAGGACGTCTTGGCTGGACTGCAGGCATCGTCCACGGCCGCCTCCACGACCTCTTCGCTCACGATAGTGAGGCCCAACAAGATCACCTCGCCCTATACTGGCATAAGCTACACCCCATACTGGCTGAGGTACAAGGTTTCAAACATCACAGGGCAAGCGAATCCTGCATACGTGCTGCTCAAGGATTCCAACAACAACCCCATAATCACCACCCATAGCTATGGGGCCGGAATAGGGGTCTCCCTCGAGATGCCCTACGCCCGCCTGGAGTACAGCGGGAACTCCCCCTCGTTCGACGGGGTGCAAAATGGCAGCCCGAGAGACAGCTTCGTCTCACTTCTAATCAACGCCATTTTTTACGCCGCCCACAAGAGCAACATGCTCCCGATTCTGTGGGAGACGAGTTACAGCCAGCAACAGTCCTGGAGCCCGTATCTCCAATTCAGCGTAGACGGGTCCCCGGGCAGTCCGGTCCTGGTTTGGGCGAGCAATAACGACACCTCCTCTTCACCTTTCGACATTCACCTCAACGCCACGTTCTACGGGATAAACACGGCTGGTTGGGTGGCCATCAACATGCTGAACCTGGCCGTCGTCGCTTCAGGAACCGGGTCGGATATCCACATACAGACCACGGTGCCCCCGAAGGAGTGGCTGCCGATATACATCCTGAGCGATGCTTCGAATCTTCAGCCAATCTACAGCACCGCGGGAATAACATCTAAGTCGGTGGGCGCGTCATCGGCCTCGTACACCGTGAACGGACCCCAAAGCTCCTCATCATGGATGGTGATCAATTCCGCCGCACCGGTGACCGCTGTCTCGAGCACTCTGACAGGGAGTTTGACGCAAGAAGGTAGCCTTTCCAGTCTCAATGGCACGCAGATTGGTTCCACGTGCACTTCCATAACTCCGTCTGGCGGGAACGCCGGAGCCTGTGCTTCCTTCACTAACGTCGTTCAACAGGGGTGGTTCTACGACCAATCAGACCAGACTCTGTATGTCCACTTCCAAAGCGGAAACGCAGTGACGCTTTCTGTAACGCAGACCGGGAGCAGCTCGACTTCAACCTCGTCATCGAGTTCCAGCACAAGTTCCAGCTCGTCATCGAGTTCCAGTTCGACGTCGACTTCGGCATCTTCCAGTTCAACCACGTCAGCAACGTCTTCGACGTCATCGAGTTCAGCGACTAACACGACTTCGGCGTCTAGCTCGACGACGAGCACCTCCACTTCGACTTTTTTGTCCTCTTCATCGTCCTCGTCTTCATCGGCTTCGTCTACTTCTACCACCACCAGCACAACAAACACAACAAGCACCACCGCAACGTCGTCGAGTACCTCTTCCTCAACGCGCTCCACGACCTCTAACTCTACGACGACGTCATCTAACTCCACCTCATCGCAGTCGACCACGACGACATCGACGACAAACTCGACAGCGCAGGCCTTCGACATCGTCCTGTCCCCGAACTCGGTTTCGATAGGGTCAGGGAGCGGCGCTCAGGTCCTTGTCCAGGTCGATCTATCCGGCGGATCGCCTCAATTCGTGACGCTTAACGCCACGGGGGTGCCCACAGGGGTGTCAAGCTCGTTCTCACCCCCCACAGGCACGACCAGCTTCGACTCGGTATTGCTCCTAAGCGCGTCGAGCTCGGCGAACCCTGGAACCTACGAAGTCAGTGTAGCCGGGACCTCAGGCGGGTTCCTTGCGTCTGCC
>JAPCJP010000108.1:1814-3086 GCA_027886885.1 Nitrososphaerota archaeon
CCTCGTTCGAGCTTACGATAGCCTCCCCACCGCCGCCGGCGACTTTCGTCGCTACGGTTTCCGACTCCCCGTCTCAAGGCGGCACGACCGATCCGGCCCCTGGGGATTTGCGTTTGCAGGCTAACGAGCTCCTGACCGTCACCGCTATCCCTTCCACCGGGTGGTCGCTGAGCGAATGGCTCGTCGATGGGAGTCCGGCGGGGAATGGCACGCGACTTTCATTCTTTCCGGTCGGCAACGCGACGATAGAGGCGATATTCTCACAGATAGTCTCTGGAGTTGGCAATATGGCCTCGGTCTCCTTCACCGCTGCGGGGCCGGATGCTCCGAACGTGCTCATCGATGGGGAGCCACACGGTCTCCCTACGAGCGTCTCCTGGGCCGTCGGCTCGAACCACAATGTGTCTGCTCCGAGTATCATCCAATCCAATTCCAACACTGAGCTCGTCCTCGTCGGGTGGCACGGCGCCGTGAATTCTTCTTCGCCAACCATATTTTTCACCGTCGAGAAAGACGCCACTCTCGTTGCGGAGTACCAGGCAAGATACCTTACCGACTTCGCTTTCGTCGACTCGAGTGGAGCACCTACGGCAGCGCAGAACGCCACCATCTACGGTCCAGAAGGCTTGATGACCATAGCCTCCTCGAACTATTCGGCGTGGCTGCAGGCCGGCGCAACCTACATTCCCCTGGACGCCACTGTTGGCGGAGTGGTAGTGCCCGTTCTGCCGGGGGCTGGGAATTTCACCGCGAGCTATCCGGGAACCGTGACGGTCGCGCTCTCGGTATATCCGATATCAGTCAGGGTTGTCGATATGTTCGGCCAGCCTATTTCAGGCGCGAACGTCACCCTGGCGACGTCCGGTCACGAGCGGTTCACCCAGACGACCGGAAAGAACGGCCTTGCAACGTTCAACGACGTCCCCATGGGTTGGTTCACCGCGACATACACCTACCTTGGAGTCTCTGGATCCCTCTCGAGCAGCGCGACCGGCGCGCACAACGCCACGGTCACGATGGCGCTCAGCTACCCTATCGTTTCCGTGGCGGTGATCTTCGTCGGCGTGACCGCAATCTCGTTGGTCAGAAGGTGGCGGCGGAACGGCCAAGTCAGCCACTCTTTTGATGGGGAATTCGCCTGACCCCACGTCGCTCCGACGGTTCGGTTCAGACCTTGAGCAGGGATAGCGCCGACGAGTAGTTTGGCCGCTTGATTTGTGAGGATATAATAGACGTGGCGAGGTCGCTGGTCAGAGGTTCCATCGGGGTCAA
>JAPCJP010000109.1:0-1049 GCA_027886885.1 Nitrososphaerota archaeon
CATGGAGTGGACGAACCTAATCCAGAGCACGATCAGGACCCAGTGCGGCGAACATATCGAGTTCAGGGGAGTGATTGGGGACGACGGGACCTTTCGCATAGACTACGACCGTTCTCCCGACAGCCTCCCCTGCGTCCTGAAGGCCATCCGTGAGAACATCGCAGTGATGCACCCGGTTGCCCGCTCCATCTTCGAGAAGATAATCGAGGATTTCGAGAAACCGCCTGCACAGGGCGCGAATAAGGAGTAATCCGGTCCATGAAGCTGTATGGAGGGATCGAGGCCGGCGGGACGAAGTTCGTCTGCGTCGTCGCAACGGGCCCGGTTGACCCTTTGGTCGCCGAGCTGAAGATACCCACTACGGCGCCCCTTGAGACCTTGGAGAAGGTCGCCAGCTTTTTCAAGGGTTACGACCCGAAAGCGCTTGGGGTAACGTCCTTCGGCCCCCAAGAGGGGTTGGAGGAACACCAGCCTTGCCAGGTTCTTCGAGGACGCCTTTGGAGTCCCGGTGGGTTTTGACACCGATGTGAACGCCTCGGTGCTGGGAGAGACGCGATATGGAGCGGCGAACGGGCTGGACCACGTCGTCTACATTACCGTTGGGACCGGAATCGGTGGCGGGGCGGTCGTCAATGGCGAAGTGTTGCACGGTCTCGTACACCCCGAGATGGGGCATTTGCCTGTTCGTCGTCATCTCCGTGATGTCTATCAAGGGTGCTGTACCTTCCACGGCGATTGCCTGGAAGGACTGGCGTGCGGCCCTGCCATTGAGGCGAGGTGGGGAAGGCCAGCCGCCGAGCTGCCCTCAGATCACGAAGCCTGGGAATTCGAAGCGTACTATCTGGCTCAGGCGGTCTGCGCGATCGTATACACCATGTCTCCGCAGCGCATCATATTTGGCGGCGGGGTGATGAACCAGAAGCAGCTGTATCCTGTGATACGGCAGAACGTGGTGGAGATGCTTCATGATTACATCCAGACCGAAACCATCATCCGTCACATTGACGAGTTCATCATGGAACCTGGCCTAGGAGAAAGGTCCGGGGTAG
>JAPCJP010000109.1:1059-3073 GCA_027886885.1 Nitrososphaerota archaeon
TTGGCACGTCGCGCAGAGCGTGAACTCGATACGACACGATAGCAACGTTTTTTGAGTGCCGGGCGTTTCTCGTTGGAAAGTCGCGTCGAATTTGTCAGAACAGAAACATGCAGGAGCGATTATGAGCAGAGGCAGGCTCCTGTTGATGGCGTTTGCCTTTGGCCTCACCTCTCTCGCCCTGTTTGTGATCGTCTCGACGGGCTGCGAAGAGGCTTGTCTCCTGACCCCATTCCGTCTGGATACCCTGGATGAGATTGCGGAGGGTCTGGTCATCGCTTCCATAGTCGCCTTCTTCTTGATCTCCAAGCCCTCCGTCCCATCCTGGCTCAGCAGACCGATAGCGCCGCACTTTCCCAGGTCGTTGCTTGTTACCCTGGCCGTATCCGGAGCCATAGTCTACGCAATATTCGCCATCATCGACGCGACCTACTACAGCTTTGTATCCTCTTATGAGTCGGGGGCCGCTGCGTTCGTGGTCTGGGGACTGACCATCCTCTTTGTGGCCTTCAGGACGGGCATAATCAACGCCTTCAAGATCTTCGGCATCCCTGCCATCGTGTTCTCAATGGTCATCATCCTGACCACGAACTACCTCCAGATGACGAGTTCCATCAGCAACCTCGTACAATGGGACCTGAATCTGCGTGGATGGAACTATATCCCCCTCGTCAGCAACTGGTCCGTTCTGACGATCGCGGTTTTCCTGTTCGGAAGGGAGGTGGCGACTCGCTTCCAGACCGTCCCCGTCCAGCCCTGCAGCGAAAGGTGCTGCCCTACAAACTGCTCCTGTGGCGACTGCTCAGCCTGCAACTTAAGCCGGTACGCGAGAAACGCGACCACAGCAGCGGGCTCGAAGGCTCAGGGCCATCAAGGACAAGGCGAACGTTCAGGCGTCGGGGCTTCCTTAGGATAAATAACCTCGCACTCCAGTATCCCTGAGCTTGCCTGAGGGACCCGCCGTCGCCCCGCGAATCAAGGTGAGGATAGAGGGTCTCTCGGACATCGTCTTCGGGCTGGCTCTCTCCATAGGTTCGCTCGTCCTCATCGGGAACCTGCCGCAGACTCCCGCTGACCTCGGCTCCGACATCCTGTTGTTCATCTTCAGCTTCGTCCTCGTCGTGATCAGCTGGCTACTCTACACGCGAATAATGTCCGTCCTGCCGGTCGAGGTGGGTGCGGCGCTCATCCTGAACATAGTGCTCCTGATGTGTGTCGCGCTCGAACCATACACTCTGTACGTCCTCGACACGACCCAGACCATCCCCTTGCTGACATGGTCGTCCTTCGCCTACGCCGTCGACGTAGGCATGATCTACCTTGTCCTGGCGGGTCTGGCTCGCATCTTCCTGTCCGAGGCCAAGAGGCCCGGTACCGAACTGCGCGTCCATCCGGCAATTATCGAGGGGATTAGACGGACAATGCGGGCCGAACTTTTCTTGGGTGGCGTGTTCATCATCTCGGCGTTGCCGTTCTTCTGGGTGCTGACGCCCATAGGCTACCTCAGGTTCGACGTCTGGTACCTGTCATTCGGTGCTGGTTTCCTCTGGTACGGCCGCCGGAAGCGGGACGCAAAGAGTCAATGATCCCATCGAAAGACGCGAACTTAGCTAGGCTTACTTCTTTTTCCTAGTGAGAGCCATGACCGGGATGACCCTTTTGGTCTTGCGCTCGTATTCGGCGAAGGTGGGGTACAAGGTCGCTTGGCGCTTGTAGTGTGAGTCGCGTTCCTTCCCGGTAATCTCTTCAGCGTGCATGTCGACCTTCTCATCCCCGACCTCGACGAGGACGTCGGGATGGGCTTTGAGGTTCAGGTACCAGTGCGGATGTGTATCAGCGCCGGCTTTGGATGCGAACACAAGGTATCGGTCCCCGTCCTTGAGGTACATGACGGGGACGACGTGATTCTTGCCGCTGCGTCTTCCTTTGGTGTTGAGGAGCAATACTGGTGACCCTGCGAAGTAGCCTCCCAGTTTTCCGTAATTCTTGCGGAACTCGGCAATGTTGTGGGCGTTGA
>JAPCJP010000049.1 GCA_027886885.1 Nitrososphaerota archaeon
ACATGGCCGTCGTCGGGACCACGGGAGTCCTGGCGGGGATGGGGGCGAGCAGCGCGGCGAGGTCGATAGCGACGGTGGCTCCTTTGAGTAGCCCCGCGACCGTTTCTCGCGGGATAGGGCAGGTCAACGCCACGAGACTGGAGACTGCGCAGGCGTACGACACCTCTTCGGCTCTTCAGGATGCGAACCAGGCCATCGGGACACTCGTCTTCAACGCGGCTACCGCGCACACGGCAGACGCAGACTTTCTTACGGCCCAGGCCCCCGCTCTGAACCGCTGGTACGTGCAGCAGAGCCAGGTCGCCCCCGCCCAGTTCCTGTCCCAGGCGCGGCAGAACCGCATCATCACCGCGCAGCAGTATCAGGCCCTGACGAGAGACCCAAGAGCGCAGGGGGAATTCGCCGAAGCGTACAAGCTACAGCTGAACGCGATTTCGGAGCGGGACGCGCTGGGGAACCTGACTCCCGAGGGCCTCGGTAAGGCGGCGAACCTGAGAAGCGGCATGGAAAATGCCCAAGCATGGCGCCTGATGACAGCCAGACAAGAAACGGCCCCTTAGGGATATGGTTGCGTCTTTCGTATGAGGGGAATGTATGGCTAGAGAGACTTGCTCTTGTTCTGACAAAGGTATATCACGAACGAGTGCTCTGAAAATGTGACGGCAATGCCTCAAAGGGCGGGAATCGGCAGAGCAATCATCGCCCTATCCATAGTCATATTGGTCTTAGCGGGCACGTTGGGTCTTATCCTTGTCGCGCCGCAGTCAATCATCAAGGAACAAACTATCACGACCACCACGACCGTTACTTCGACTGTTACGCCGACTCAGCAGGAAATAGTCGGCGACAGTTTCCTTCAACATCTGGTCGTTTTCTCGTCTATGAATGTGTCTGCCATCATCGCTCAATATGAGCCGAGCGCGAACGTCACTTGGTCTGGACAGGCCTGCTTAGGAGGCATATACCCAATTAGCGGCAACAACGGTAACTTTTCAGAATCGCTAAAAATTCTCTTCGACGAGACTAAGACACTTTTGGGTTTTCAGGGATTCAACGCCGTGTTCGTGGGGAACGTGACTCGGCCCACAATAACGACCATGACCAACGGGTCGATGATAGTGAACTCAAGCTTTGACCTAGTGGGACAGGCCCAAACTGGTAATTTCACCGCCACGGTCTCGGCTCAGGACTCATACGCATATTCCACGACGAGCGGCACTTGGCTGATTTCGCAGGAGACGTGGCACTTCGTTCCCTCCTACATCCCTCCCGACGTGCTGATATGCACCATAACAGCATTCGGCCCGCGCAGATGAGCTAACAAAATCCGATGACAAAAGACGTAACGGTATCCTCTCTAGAGAAACCTAAGAACCACTGTTCCAACGCGCCCTTCGTTCTGCACTAGCCTATCGGCAGCGTTGCTCCAGACACTGGACGGCTCTCCGTGGACGCCCATGTAACCCAGCTCACTCATGCGCTTTACGATCAGGTAGTCAGTCGCCGCAGAACGGGCCCTCTGCCGCGGGTCCAGCCTTCCGTTGACCCAGTCCTCTTGCAGGAGGTCGAGCTTCTCGAAGGCGTTGTCGACGGTCATCGTCGGGTTCGTGCCCGTGTAGAACAGCCTGTCCCTGTAAGGATCGTCCCAGATGGCCGGCTCGGACTCGGCTGCTTCCAGAGAACGCCTTCTGAGGTCCTCGTCCCACCACACGTTGTCCTCGAACTGCTTCTTGTCAGGGAAGAGGGCGACATTCGCGCGCAAGTCCTTGACTCGGGCCTCGAACTTCTCGTCTTCCATCTTGCTCAGGCCTTCTGTCCTGGCATCGCTGTGGTCTGCGAGGAACCGTGCCACGACTCCTCCGGTTATCGCCCTGAGGAGGCTCATCCTGTAGGGCTCGTCCCTCGCTGGAAGGTCGTCTCGCGCGGTTCCGTCAGGGAAGGTGCACAAGACCCTGAACAAGACGGTGCGCAGCTCGCCCTGAAGCGAGTAAGCTAATTCAACAGTATGGACGTCCTTGAGACGAATCTGCTGCAGGTTGGGGAAGCCGAAACCGATCGCGAGGCCGTCATTTCGCTCGAAGAGCAGGGACTTTCCTGTCAGGGTGAGCCTACCCTCGCCCAGTTTGCTCTCAACTGCCCTGACTGTGAAGCCGCCGTAGGGCCAGAGGGTCTCCACTTTCTCGTACGTCCGTTCTTGCATCTTCTCAGCCGAGTATGAGCGTTTCTCTAATAAAGGCCGAGATTCCAACCTCGATGCCCCGGGCGGGACCAGTACCGGCCAGTCAAAACACACTTGGTATCGTGTATTTGCAACTGCCGACAGAAATCATCGAGACGTTCCCCAAGGTCGTATCAAGAACGTTCACGGTGGGCCCTCCCCCCGCGAAGACCTTGCCATTGGTCCAGTCAAACGCGAGGTTGCCGAGTTGCGTGGGAGGCAGGAAAGTCTTGGAGACGACCGTGTTAGAGTCAGCGCTCACGTGGATGATCCCTATGTCCCCCGAGGCGACCTCGTTATCCGCCACATAGATGTCGCCGTTCGTCGTATCATAGAACGCGGAAGACTGCGGGCATCCTTCCGCACCACAGGGGCCTGAGTAGACTCCCGGCAGGGGAATAGTCGCGACGACGCCGTTGGATTCCGTGCTGAAGGCGACGAGAGTCGCGCCGTCCCGAAAGTAAAGGTCCCGATTGAACGAATCGTAGAACAGAAGGGCGCCCCATGTCCCATTGATGTTTATCGTTTGTTGCGACAGAGTATTTGATGAGGCGTTGATTGTGGACAGAAATAGAGCCAATGGAGAAGCGGGCAACTGGACGTCATAGGCAAAGTAGAACAATCCACTGTCCTGGTCATAGACCAAGCCCCCGGGCGTATCTTGAACGCCGGGGTCGGAAATGCTACCTGTGATTTGGTAGGTGCTCCCGTCTACGACGTATATGGTCCCATTACCTGCCTGGACGTAGATGTCCCCGTTCTTGGGATCGTACGCACCCTGCCAGGGCGCCTCGATGCCGGAGATCTCGCTCACGGCTTTGTTGGTCGTGCCGTCTATCACCGTGACCAAGTCAGAGACGAAGTTGATCGCGAAGATCTTTCCGTCGCTAGGATCGTAGACCATCGATTCGAGGGATGTGTCATTCGGGGACGCGGCGACCAGCGGCAAGGTGATGTTCGCAACGAGGAAGTTTGTCTCCGTGTCAATCACGAACGTCGGGTTCGTGCCCTCTACGCCAAGGTAGAGTTCCTTGTTCCCCGGATCGTACAGGTAGAAACTTGGATAAGGCTCGTTGGAAGGCAACGATATCGTGGTTGAGACTTGGTCCGTAGAAGCGTTGATCACTGTGATGGAGTCTGTTCCGTCGTTGGCAACGTAGAGTAGTCCATTGTCGGGGTCGAAGAAGGTCGAACCTGGGGCTTCTTCCCCTCCGCAGACGTGGCTGCTGTTGGTCGCGTCCACGAAGACGCGGGACATGGGCGACAGCACCTTCGACTCGTCCGGGGAGGTCACGTAGACTTGTATGGAGTACACGCCATCAGGGATGGAACCGAACAGCAAGGTGGATGCCGCTTCTCCTTCCGGCTTCGCTGCGATGGCAACGCTCACGGGAGGTAGGGTCACGTTGGATATCGAGCTCAGAATCGGGCAGCACACTATGCCACCTGGGGAGCCGGCAGACGCGTTGGAATCGACGTCCGTGGCGACGTACGGCACTCCAACAAGGAGGGCGTTCACAGGTTCCGGGACATCGCTCCGATAGGCGACAATGATGGCGGGTTTCCCGCCAGAGGATGTCACTGTCGCGTTGATGAGTTGGAACGAGTGGTCGGAGAGTAGGGCGTAATCAAGAGTGGAGGCTGTCGAGGCGCCTGAGGCGGACGCCGCAAAGCTCGAGCTAGACGAAGTGCTCGAGCTCCGAGAGTGTGGCTGTTGCAAGTACTCGTAGCCTGCGAAAGCGATGGCAATCAGTACGATCACAGCCGTCGCTGCTAATTTGGTCGAGATTCCCGGCCGGCGTCCGAGCTGCAAGAGAACTCCTTCGCCTGTAGTTTTTCTCTGGTGTCTCTTAGAGATTGTGCAGCATTGGTCCCACATGAATCAGGTCTAGGCACGTGGCGGGATGGTTTGTGCCCGGGCCAATCAAAGGGCGGGGTGCTTTCGCAGTCGGCTTGATTTCCCTGCGATTTGCTATCGCTCGATGGGCGGGAATGGAATGATGGCGGCGAGGGAAATTACGTAGATCGTCCCGTCGCCAATACAGGACACATACACGTCTCCATTGGAGGAGTCGACGGCAGGCGGATAGTTAGGGTAGTAGCCTATTGGGACGGTCCCAATCACAGCATTTGTCGCCCCCGAGATAATAGAAAGGGTGTCATTCGTGTCGCTAGGCACGTAGACGTCGCCATTCATGGAGTTGAATGCGGGCGGCAGAGGCATATTACCCACTGTCACCGTCGCAACCAAAGCATTCGTTGCGCCTGAAATGACCGATACGGTGTTTTCGTTGAGGTTGGGGACATAGATGTCGCCGTTGGCAGAGTCGACGGCCGGGGGCAGGGGGTCGCCGCCGACAACAACGTTGGTGACCAGGGAGTTCGTCGCCCCCGATATCACCGATACCGTGTCACCGCCGGCATTGGGCACGTAGATGTCGCCGTTCATGGGATCAAAGACGGGAAACTGAGGATTGTCTTGGAGCTGTGTACAAGGAATGCACGTGGCAAAATCGAGAGTAATGTTACCAACCAAGGCGTTTGTCTTCCCCGAGACGATCAGCACTGCTCCCTGTTGGTTGCTATTCAGGTAGAGGTCCCCGTTCGTGGTGTCGAAGACCCCCCCGCTAACTCCGCTGCCGACTGTGACGTTTGCGACGACTGTGTTGGTGGCTCCGGATATTACTGAGAGAAACTCGGAACCATAGTTGGGCACGTAGATGCCCCCGTTCTGGGAATCGACGACGGGCGTGCGGGGAGAATCACCCACAGGTACGGTCGAGACCACCGTCTCTCCAGACACGATCGAGACTGCGCCTGTGTTTCCGCTGTCGGTGGGCACGTAAAGTTCTCCGTTGGCCGGGTCGAAGACCGGCATGAGTGAAGCGTCCACGCATAACAAGGCGACAACGCTGTTCGTACGGCCGGATATCACCGAGATTGTGCCGTTTCCTGCTACGTAGATGTCTCCATCGGCCGCATCGAACACCGGTGTCTCTGATGGGGCCAAACCTATGGGCCTCGATTCGAACGTGGAGCTTGCGCTGCTCGAAGAGCTGGAGGTCGTCGCTGAGGTAAGGCTCGTAGATGCTGAGGATGACTCGGTGGATGTCGAGCACGAAGGGGAAGCCTGGATCGTGCTCGATGTGACCGGCTCTGCAACGGTAGAAGCCGAGAACACGGGAGCCTGGGCTGAAGTTGTGGTGGAAATCCTGGTCGACGCGGAGGTCGCTGTCCCCTGGATGCTCCTTACCAAGTAGCCTGAACCGAAGCTGGCGATGATCAAGATCACGAGCATTGCCCACAGTGCTACGCTCCTCATGGTCAGTCGCCTTTGGCGAAGCGGAGAGTATTGAACCTAACCCGTACCAACTTCTTCGATGTTCTTCGACCCAGCCAACGGAAGAACCCCAAGGAAACCCACCCAGCGATTGGCACCACTCCATTGGGATGAGACGACTACGATAGCGGCGCCCGAAATCACAAAGCGTTGTTCCCGATTCACAACGTGTCTTGACCTGAAAATCAGACAGGTCGGACCTTTCATCCCAATACAATTTATTGCACCCCACTTTCCGTAACTCTTCCAGTAGGTGATTTAGCATGGCTGCGGTAGGAGGAAGCTTGGAATCAGGCCCTTCTCATCCAACAGGGTTGGGAAAGCGGGCGGCAGTCGGTTTGGCAATCGCTGCAATAATCGTCGTGGCTGCGATTGGATTCAATGTAGCTCCCAGCTCGGACCACTCTGCTTCCGCCTCCGTATCCTCTGAGAGCAGAGCCACCTATTTGCCCACATCGGGGACCTCTTCCAGCTCTCTCACCCTGCAGAGCACGAGCTCACCATCCTCAGAGCAGTCAGACGCCTCCGCCAACGGGACGTGCCCGCAGACCTTCAACGCTTCGGCGTTTCCCGGGGTGACCTTCAACAACACGATGAAAATCTTCGTCGAGCACACGCGGCCGCAGAATCAGTCAGGTCCCAATCAGGGCGCCGGGCCTGGAGACGTCTGGTGCCTGTATGGCGCCTCGAACAATCTCGTGAATCTCTATCCCTCGAACAGAGTCCTTGCAGGCATCGCGGCCTCTGAGGACGGCTCTTCCCTCGTTGCAGCGGGGTGGCAAATCCTTCCTGGGCAGGCAGGAGTCTACGCCAATGGCTTGGTCGGTCTCTTCAATAGCACTGGCCAGATGGTGTGGAACATCACGTCGTCGCAACCATTCTTTGACCTAGCTGCGAACGCCAACAACTCGGTGGTCGTGGCAGCCAATCCTGGCCTCGTGTATCTCGACGAATCAGGAAGGATAATCTGGAACTACTCGGAGTTCCAGTCGACCACCATTGTGCTCATCAACAACGGCTCAGACGTCGTCGACGGGGTGGGCCAGATACTCTATCCAGGCCATCTCAACTACGGCAGCGCTTTGACGATGTTCGACTCCAACGGGAGGGCCGTCTTCAACGTGACCCTGCCTGACTGGTTTTTCGACAGCAGCGATTCGCTGGCGTACTCCAATGGCTACCTTGCTGCCGGCCTGACGGCGTCCGGAGGCAACGGAACGGTCTCCTACTACAGTATCAACGGGAGCCTAGTATGGTCGAGGCACGTCGACAGCTCCATCCAGCAGGTCTCATTCGAGAACGGCGGTTCCGTGATATTTGTCTCGGCAAATGGGCAAACCGGGCAAAACCTGACGTTCGACCTGCGTGGTGACCTCATAAGCAATCAGACGGCCCCTCAGTAGGGATAGCGACAACGCTGAGCACGACCTGCTCGACCCAAGAGTCCGCTTTTTTCACAATGCATCCTGTGAGGAACGCCTTCTGGCCGAATCGGTGAGCTCGTATCAGTTCCCAATCCTTCGCGGGAACCCACTTCGTCTTTCCGGCGACCGTCGAGCGCTAACGAGCTAGGGGAGGCGTGAAGACGAGTTCCGCGTCGACGCTCGTGGAGTTCGAGAGGAGTGTCACGCCTGCTTGGCTGTTCGTCGTCCAGCCAATCGTGAAGTTCACGTTGACGTCTCCCCCTTGGAGCAGCGCGTAAAAGTATGGGTCATCGGCGTTCGGATTGTACATCGTGAAGTTCTGGCCTGGGTTGAGAGGGATGACTCCTGAGACTCCCAGGCCGCAATTGCAGGTCTCCCGGCTTACCGTCGAATTTGACGAGATTGAAACGTTCAGCGAATGGGGCTCGAAGTAGACCGGAGAACCGCTTGTATTGTCGATCGTAACGGCGAAGGTGACTTCCTGCTCCCCGCCGCCGCTTAGCGGGAAATCTATGATTGCCTGGACGGAGTCTACCCGAAGGGGTCGCTCGGAGCGTAGGTGAAGCTAGCACACGCGCTGTCGGGTGGACACTGGACCGCCGATGTCGTGGTGGATGTGAGAGTCATCGTCCGAGCAGGCGCGCCCTCGGTATGGCTCAGCTCTGAGCTCAGGTTGCTTGCCTGATCGTACTCGCTCAGAGCGAGCGAGGCCAGAGCCATCGTCAGAACGAGAAAGACGACCAGCGCCAACCTTCTTGCGTCCATGTCAGGTCATACCCTCATGCTCTTCATGGGAAGGTGAACTGGGCCGATATTGTGGTCGTGTTAGAGCCGAGCGTCTGCGAAGTGCAAGGCGCGTTCACGCAAGGGGTCTCCGTCCATGGGAAGCTGAGGGTGACGTTGACGCGGCCAGGCTGGGTTATCTCGTACCAGTAGCCGTCGCCACTGGTCGGATCGTACAGACTGTAACTCTGACCGTGCTCGAGATTGACCCCCACCGAAATCCCCAGACCCTCGTTGTTGGGGACCCTGTGAAGGACCGGAGAGTTTGCGCCTATGGTGGTGTTGAGCACGTAGTTCGCCATCTCGACGACCGAGTATCCCACGTTCTCGACTGTGACGTTGAAGTAGACGAACGAGTTCACTATCTGCCCCTCTACCGACTCCACCGCCACGTCGCCCCTCGGAGTGTACGTGAAGGTCCCGCACGCAGTGAGAGAGGGGCAAGGAGGCGTAGAGACTACTGTCACGATGGTTGTCAGGGTCTGCGCTGACCTGCTCTCCACGGAGCTAAGCTGGGAGTTGAGGGTGCCGACCTGAGTGTACTCGACGGCCGTCAACGAAGCCAGGGCTATCATTAGCAAGGCGAAAGCCCCGAAAAGAAAGTTCCTGGCGTCCAATGGGTATCGACATTTTGAAAGATGCTTCCTCATATTTGGGTCTGTGGGAAAGGCCAATAAACAATCACGACCGTTCCCTGAATTAGTTTAGCTGCCCCTGGATAGACAGAATCATTCACAAATCAGAAGCCACACAAACTTCACAGCGTCTCGATCGTTGTGAGGCCCGGTTTCAGGACGACGATGTTGGGTCGCTTGTGGTTGCTCTCGCCCCAGTCCACCACGCAGTAGTGGCCACGGGCCAGTACTCCTCCTTCAGCAGCCTTTCTATTACGCGCGATGCATGGTGTTGCTCCGGGTGCAAAATGCTGCCAAACCCGATGGAACACTGTAACCAAGGGTTCAAGAACGAGTGGCCACAAGAACAACAGCCTATGCGACCCACCTGGATTGCGGCGATCGTCGCCGTATTGCTCGCGGCAGGAATCGCGGCATATTCGGCAGATAGCATCGGGTCAACGGCATCCAACTCAGGAATCTCGACCCCAAATGACCATTCGAGTTCTCTCGGCTCGTCAGTCTCCAGCACCTCGACCAATCAGTCGGCCGCCCAATACCCGCTAGTGTGGGCGCCGAAACCCGCAGGTGTGGGTTGTGATGAATTCCCATTCTGCATCGAGGCAGTTCTCGGATTCGCGGGTCATACGGCGACAAGCAACATCACCTCCACTGCAACCACTGTTATCCAAGACAACACGACAACCATAGTGTTCGAATCGACCACGACCTATATGTCAGGCGTCTCAACGGGTGTTGTGTATCCTCCTGAGGGTGGGTCATATTTTGTATCCGTGTGGGCATTCGTTCAGGACGCAGTGACCGGCCAGAATGTCACCACGGACGGTGGTCAGTCCTACATTCTCGGGGGCTGCGGTATCCAGTCGACCGGATTTACCGACTGCTATGCGGGTGCTGGTGTGCCTCCCGGGCATACCTACAAAGTTACCGTGTTCGTTACAAAGGGGGACTTACCGTGTTCACTACGACCGGCCAACCATCCCGAGTTATCTTGCACATCACAATTGCTCGCACCGAGCCAGACGATTACCGTAGGGGAGCCATCGACCAGCACCTCAACCGGCACCTCGACGACTGTGAACTCGTCGACCACCTCCATCTCCAGCTTTGGACAACCATCATGCGAGTGCTGGATACCTCAGGGTGCTCCCACCTACTCGGTGGCAGGAAACGGCTGGGTGACGGCCGTAGTCACCTATTACAACGGATTCAATACGACGGTCACGGGAACGGCGTACTTGGTAATCCGGAACTCCGCCGGCCAGACGGTGGGCATCGACAACACGACCACAACCATACCAGCCGGGCAGAACGCCACCCTTCATCCCACGGTCGTTGGTCTGCTGCCTTACGGGACTAGTCGGCTGCCTCCCGGGTCATACTCGACCTCGGTCTATGCCACGGCCCTTAACGGAACCCCAATCTCCACGGTGTCGATCGGATCATTCAACGACGAACCCCTCCCTGTCGCGTTCACTGGGTCCGATTCTGCCTTCGGTTCAGGCCCAGTGACCTTCACGCTCTTCTTCACCAACCTGTATCCTAGTCCGCTGACGGGCACCCTCTACGGCTTCGCGAACGACACATCAAGTCGAAGCCTCTTCAACGCAACGGCGACCGTCAGTCTTTCGGGTGATTCCAACGGCAACGCAACTTTGGTCTTCAGTACAGGAAACATCAACTACTGCACTCTTGACTTCAGCTTTGTCTTGCGCGCTCCCAACGGCACAGCCCTCTCTCCCTACGACCACGAGGGTGG
The DNA here is from genome assembly GCA_027886885.1 of Nitrososphaerota archaeon. GTDB lineage: Archaea > Thermoproteota > Nitrososphaeria > Nitrososphaerales > Gagatemarchaeaceae > Gagatemarchaeum. Next base: position 10,160 of record JAPCJP010000049.1, read on the forward strand.
GCCTGAGTGCCCGCCCGCAGGGTCCCTTGTGTGGGCGGTGTTCTACACCTCGTCCGGGTCGTCTTGGTTGGTCCCGCGTGAGACTCAATTCGATAACAAGCGACGACTAGAAAGAACCCGTACGGACATAAGTACATCCCGACCCTCTCCAGTTTGAATCGAAGTGAACAACCGAACTCTGCTTGTCGGGGTGGTGATTGCGCTGGTGGCGGTTTCGGGTTTCATCCTGTATTCGTTCAGCGTCCCTGGTCAATCACCTGCGTCTAGCAGTTCCGTAGCGGAATCTGGTACTCAATCCTCAAGTTCAATTACATCGGCTAGCCAGCAAGCGCCGTCTGGAGCTCCGCGGATAGTCTTGGGGAGCCCAGTCTCCCATTCGGTCACTGGGGTTTGGGGAAGTGGGACCGTAAGTTTCGTGCTCTATCAGGTGATTCCAATAACAGTCTACGCCGCTACCCCCGCAGTGATGAATCTGACCGCCTCGAGTCTCCTGTCTAGTGGGTGGACGCATTTTGCCAACGCCTCGGTAATCGCTTCTCCGACTGGAGGCTACACGACCCTTACGATAATGGGAGCGGTCGTCGCCTCGCAAGGTGCGGCCTTGAGCGTGGAGGCCAGCTCTCCCACGCTCACGCTTAACTCGAGCCTCGGCATCGAGCCGAACGGAGTGGGGAATAGCGCGATTGTGCTGCGCACTCCATCCGGCCAGTTGCTCCCATCGGCTATGGGATGCTCCGACCAGTGTACGGCGACATACGAGCTTAGCATGGTCTACGACCCTACGAACGTGACCACGGACCCCGCCGCCCTGAACGTCAGTCTCGACGTCCTAGGCATCTTGGTGAACGGCTCGATCCAGGGCCTGCCTAGTATGTTGAGCGTGGGCTTCACGAACACGACTTTCACCCTCGCGCAGTATCAGCCCGACTTCGTCACAATCTTCCACGAGACCAATATCTTCAGTCCCACTTCGTACAACGATTACACCTTGGCGGTCGCGGAGATTGTCAATGGCGCGACGTCGACCCAGTACATCGCCATGGACTTCTCGCCTGGGGTAAGCGCTTGAGAACTCCGGTGCTGCCCAGTCTTCGTCTGGTCCGGCACGAGACGCTCGAAGTCTTTTCCCAGTTACAAAGTATTCAGGCGCTTTTGGTCTCTTGAGGGTTCTGTAGGCACGTAACGCCTGCCTTCCCTTCGCAGGAGCCCCTTGTCGGTGAGGGTCTTGAGGTACCTCGACACCTGCCTGGCCCCAATCTCGATACCAACCTCTCTGCATTTCGCGGCAATCTCTTCTCGGGTCGTGAAGCCGTGTTCCTTGATGTACGAGAGGATTCTCTCCTCGGCATTCACCTGCTCCTGATTTGAGCTCGATGGCTCCTCCGGCTCCTTGCTCTCCTCCTGGGGTCTGGGCGCTATCGTGTTCAGGGTCTCGAACTCCATCACGTCCACCCTGTACTTCACGGGGTCGGCGGGCTGGTCCTCCCCCAGGATCTGCCTGAGCTCGTGCTCGTGGTTCAGGGAGGTGACCACGAACCTAATCTGCTCGTAGGCGTCCTTGTTCTTGTGGTAGTTCTTCAGGAGCTGCACCTTGCTCTTTAAGGGCGACATCTCTATCTCCACGGCGGTCGCCGTCGTATAGTCCCAGACGTGGGGGTTGGAGATCCTCTGGTCGTTGCCCATCTTGTCTTTGACCGTCTTCGGCGCTGGCTTCAGCACCGCGATGTCAGGCCTCTCCACGCTTGTCTCGCCCCAGTCGACCACGCAGTAGTATCCCAGGGGCCAGTACTCCTCCTTCAGCAGCTTTTCTATTACACGCACGTGCTTCGGGTCTCCCATCTTCGAGGGGCCCACCCTCATCGCGAACCACTCCAGCGCCCTGGGGGTCAGGCTATAGACGACCGTCTTTGCCCTCTCCATCTCGTCGCGCACCCTGGGGTCGGGAGGGACAAGCACCGGGTTGTCGAAGGCGTCCCTCCCCTTCATCACGTACTGCTGCCTCGTGAAGGTCTGCGTGAGGTAGCC
>JAPCJP010000110.1 GCA_027886885.1 Nitrososphaerota archaeon
CGTAGACCGCGTTGACCGAGCTCGAGTAGGCCAAGCCCTGCGGGTTGACCCCCACGCTCACCGTCGCCAGCACCTGCATGGAGGCCGCGCTGACCACCGAGACCGCGTCCTGCCCCGAGTCGGCGACGTAGACGTCCCCGTTGGAGCTGTCGAAGGCCGCCGCGACAGGGTCCCGACCGACAGAGACGGTCTCGGTGTTCGCGAGGCCCCTCAGCTCGGTGAGAGAGCCGGCCTGGGAGTTCGTCACGTAGACGTAGCCGTTGCTGGGGTCGTACGCGACGCCCAAAGGGTGTGCCCCGACGGTCACGGTGGTCAAACCGTTCCCAGCCCCGTTGCAGCTCTGTAGGACGGGGGCGTTGTGGCCGACGGAGAGGAAGATGCAATCGCCCTCAGACTCGGTGGGTGAGCCTCCCGGGTGGGTGCTCGAGGAAACCAGGGTCATGGCGTCACCAGAGGAGTGCGGAGTGAGCTCGCCTCCGGCGAGGCTGACCAGCTCGAGTTTGCCCTGGGTCGGGAGCGTCGCGGTGCCGCCCAGGAGGATCGGCTCGAGACCGCTCTGCGCTGTCTGGATGGCGCCCGAGACAAGTGAGACGACCTCAGAACGGACACTGTCGGCGCTTATTGTGGCGGCGAGCGTCACGCTCTCGTTCGCAAGGTAGTTCGGGATGCCAATGACCGCGGAGAGGTTCAGAGACTCCGAAAGCCCCGGGTCGATATCCCCGGCCGCGACTAGGGAGATCAGCAGGAGCGCAGAGACTGAGGTCAGCAGGGCGGCCCGACGAGCGCGCTTGCCAAGCTGCACACTAGATTGTCATCCCATGCTCATCTCGTATGTCACAGTCGCAGAGGAGTCGGCCGGCACGGGGAGACCGCTGAAGGTGTTCCTGATTAGACGGAACGAGTAGGTCGGAGACCCGAACGACTGGAAGTAACCCGCTTCGGTGAATGTCTGCGCGGTAGCTGTGGGGATGACCGCGGTGACGGCCACGTAGGGGGAGAAGACGAAGCTGTTCACGGGGCTGGGGGTGAGGACGGGCTGGCAGAGGTTGGTCGCGCTTCGGCTCTGGGCGAATGCCCCGTTGTCATCCGGACACGCGGAGGCGCTCCCGGTACCGACGATGACCGCAGAGTCCTCCCCGGTCGTCCCGGAGCTGAGGTCCGCTCGAGGGGCGGGGTTGAGGTCCTCATAATAGGAGCCGTCCAGGATCCCGATGGTGTAGACCGAAATGGTCTGCGCGGGTCCAGAGGTGGGCGTGAGCTTGACACTGCTGGCGCTCCCAAGCGGGTTGGCGAAGATCGTTGCCAGGAGCACGCCGAGGTTGTTGTTGTAGGCCGTGCTGCCCAGCTGGACGGTGTACTGTACGGAGATGGTGTTTCCGGGCGAGACGGCTATCGTCGGGAAAGTGTCGTGGAACATCAGGAAGTTGACCCAGACGGTCCCCCCGATGTACCAGTTCTCGAGGAAGCCGGCCTCCCCGATGCTGGCGGCTGTCCCCGCGACTATCCCAGTGCCGAAGACGATGTCGCCGGTGGTGGGGTCGTAGGTCGGCGGGTTCACGGTGACCGGGGTCTGGTATGGTGCGGTCAGCTTGTAGTCAGTCCTAGCGGGAGCGTTCGTCCCGGTCCCAATGGCGATGTAGCCTCCGGCGAATGGCGCTACGGTGCTCTCGCAGGTCCAGGTGCAACCGGCGAAGGTGTTGGAAGAGTCTCTCCCGACCAGCGTGAGTGGCGTCCCCGCCGTGTCAGTCATGGTGAAGGTCGAGGCCGGACCGGACAGGGAGAGATACGTCATCCAGGACGGGAGGAAATTCATGAAGTTGTTCATGACGAGGTCGTTGTTCTCGGTGACAGAGGCCCGGAGGGCTCCCTTGTGGTAGACCTTGACGGAGAGCTGGGCGGTTAGCCGAAAGTTGGGAGGCGGGCTTCCTGCAGCGGTGGATAGCGCTGGCGCGTTTTGCCGATTGAGGGCAAACTCATAGGAGCCTATGAGCGAGCTGAATCCCAGCACGACGACTAGCAAGATTGCCAGGATGTTGCGCCTGTTTGTTCTTGCTTGAGCCCGATACTCCACCTGGCTCAAAGACGGGCATCTCCATCCTGCAAAATCCCCTGATGCGGGCTGGCAGACATATCTTATTACATCAATAATCGCCGATTACATTTAGAATACAAGCCAAAAGAAATGTGCGTAATTGTCAAAGAAGTTCGCGAACCTCTGTGCAACCTCTAACCAATGGAGAACATTTTGCAAGACAATCGGGACTGTTTGACCTTTGTGGTTGCGATAGACGTCGCGTTCCTCTGGGAGATTCGAGTCGTGATCACGAAAAAGGTCAAGGTGGAGGTCAGGGTTGTCGAATCCGGCTTTGATAGGTAGACGACTGAGAAAAGGCCAACTGAGACAACCGCACTGCTTGCGGGAATTCACACTAGCAAAAAACAGTTACCAGGTCGTCGCTAACGGTAGTTTTAGGCTCCGCCCCAGTTGCTGACTTGATTATTCCCGTGATGTAATGTCGTAGGAAGGCTGACCACTTTCCGCCGTGTGAATGTTCAAACATGAGCCTTCTATTAGGCGAAGTTCCGACCACGTAGAACCTGTACCAACGAGAATATGCCGCTAGTGGCTCAAAATAGTACTGAATCAGACTGTCGATATCGTACTCGATGCCCAAAAGAGTAAATGTCTGTCTGATTAACTTTGGGCCGATTTCCTTCCCTATAGATTCCATGCGGTCTTGAGGAACACTATTCAACATTTCGCCAAACAATTGTGTGTTCAAAGGAATCGCTCCAACAAGGTCCGCAATCTTGTCGAAGGAGCTGTACTTAACGAGAATCTTCGAGACTAGTGAATTAAGATTCATATGATCCCGACTGGCATCCTTCTCTAAGCTCTCTTTGAGTGAAGTCGGAATCCTGAGGCTGATGTGAACATATTCGACACGGCCACGTGGATTTGGCATAGTACATTTTGGTGCTCTCTTATGTAAAAACGT
>JAPCJP010000111.1 GCA_027886885.1 Nitrososphaerota archaeon
AGACGGTGCCCTACCTCTCAGCCATAGCCGGGACTCAGTTCGTGGCGCTCGCGGCCCTCCTAAAGTTCACAATCTAGAACTTACTGCATAGCTCTAGAGGAATCTCCGTGAGTGGTTCGACATCGTTTCTCCGGTCTCAAGGTACATGAAATCCGATACGGACCATTCCTCAACGCGTCTCTATGTTCCAATCTTTATTAATCGTGGAAGCCGTCATAGCGACGAAGGAAACTGACTCATGGATTCCTTTCACGAGTTAGGCTCTCTGGAGTCGAGCGCACCGTCCTCGTCCTTATCTTATCTCTGTTTCTCGTCGCATTTCTCCCCGTGAACGTCGCTCATGCGTCGACGAAGACCGCGTCCGTGGGCATCATCTCGACTCTCTCTAGTTCCTCCTGTGAGAACGGGGGCACGAGCATCCAGTGGTCCTGCAGCATATTCGTAGTGAAGGGCAGCACGATCGTCGTGCTCCTCGGCTGCTTCGGCCAGGCCGCCGGTTGTGCTAACGCACAGCCAAAGGTTGGCGACTCCGAAGCAGACTCTTATGCGTCTATTGCCGACGTATCCGTTCAGTGCTCCTCCGAAGGCTGCCGCGAGTTGGCATTCTGGACGACGCCCACCATCACCGGGGTTAATCCCATCACGTTCACAGTCTCCGGGAACCAGTTCTTCGCCGCTGATATCTTCGACCTCACCGGGGTGAACTCCTCGGTCACTCCGAGCTGGTTCGGTGTTGGGGCGGCCGCGAACTTTGTTCCCGGTGCCTTTACCACGGGTTTCAAGCCGATAACGGGCGGCATTGCGCTGGCGGGAATAGTTGCCGCCTTTCCGGCGAAATTCTTGGCGGGGGCCAACTACACCTTGATCCCTGACCAGTCGTGCCCTCAGGGATGCAACAGTACCCTGGGAGATTGGCAGGCCGCAGAGTTCAGCAACCCGGCTTCCAGCTCTTCGAGCTCGGCCGCCTTCGACTACCCATCGACGAACAGCGGCTGGCAAGAATTGGATGTCAGCTTCGCTCCGGTGAAGGCCTCCACCACCATCTCCTGCGCCGCCCCATTCGTCGCAGCGAGCAGCTCAAAGTGTACCGCTACAGTGACGGGGAACGCCCCGAACGGAACGGTCTCGTGGTCGAGCAACTCCACCGGCACCTTCTCACCGTCCACTTGCAAGGTGTCATCCGGGCAGTGCGGCGTCCTGTTCACACCCTCGAGCACCGCCCTCGTCAACGTGACGTCGAGCTACGGTGGGGACCCCAGCAACCCCGCGACGGCGGGAAGCGTCATCCTGAAGGCCGCAAAGGCTACCTCGCAGGTCGGCGTGAACTGCGCCCCGTCCCCGGTACCGACGGGTTCGGAGGCCATCTGCACCGCGACGGTCACGGGTGCGTCGCCCGCGGGCACGATAACCTGGGCTTCGAGCGGAATAGCAAACTTTTCGCCGGGGGACACGTGCACGCTCTCCACGGGCTCATGCGCCGTCGGTTACACGCCGACGGGCATCACATCGCCGATCTCGATCACAGCCTTGTATTCCGGTGACAGAAACAACGTCAACGGCTCAGGGGTGTTCTCGCTGGGGGTTGGGGCAGCCACGACCTCGACTAGCTCGTCGACCACTTCGTCCACTCTGTCCGTCGCTTCAACCGCATCGACGTCCTCCCTCACCACCGCTGTTTCTACCGTAGCCTCCAGCACAATAAGCGCGTCCACTTCCGCCTCCAGCTCTTCCTCCATCACTAGCGTCCAATCCTCAAGCACCGGCTCGAGTTCTTCCATAGGGAGCTCGTACATTTTCGTCCTCGCCGCCGATGTCGCCGTACTGGCGGCCCTCGGTTTGCTCCTGAGGACGAGGCACCGGGCTCGACCCAGTATTGGCTGAATCGAGTAGGCCAGGCCACAACAGAGTCCGTTTATACTCGACTTCCAATCGGCTTCAGATGTGGTTGTAGTCTGCTCGGTCGAAGGCATTGAGGCAGAATACCAGGTCTTTCCTCGGTCCGGCGGAGATAAATGCGTGATATCTCTCAAAAATCGGAATAATAAACTCAATCTGAAAAAAGCGTCCGTAGGGGAAGGGTACGCTCAATACTATTTCTTGCACAAGCTGGCCTCTGGGCGCACAGGTCAGTGGGAAGCGCGGACGACTCTCGTTGGAGAGACTCCTATGCAATGGCATTCGACCGAATTCGGCTCTGGCGGAGAGTCCATAGAAATCACTTTGGGGGAGCGATCGCCGCAGCTTTTCCCTTGTTCAGGATTTGTGCGAGGAAACCTTGAAGGAACCATAAGGGCTCCAGCCCTTCATCTGAAGATGATGGGCAAGGATGTTTGGGCCTTCTTTCTTTACTTCTCCTCAGACCGATACGTAAGCTACGCTATTCGATGCGAAAAGGACTCACTTGTGGTGACTCACGGATCGACGTCTGCGACTGCTGCCGTCACGGCCCCTGAGGGGAACCCTCCAAAGGTTCTGGCAAGTTTGAGGTTGGATGGGACCGACTACAAAACGGTCACATTAGTTTTGGACCGTGCCATCGGAAAGGGTTCGTTGCAGGATTCAATCCAGCAGGAACTCCTGGAGCTGACTATCGGCGAAGACGGATACAAGGAAGCCAGCTGGACTCCCGTTAATCGCTCTGGTTTGGAGTTGCTTTGGATCTTCGACGCAGGGTCTCGCTCTCAAACGGGTCACCTGAAGGACCTGCTTCAAGGGCTCGGCGCCGAGGTCATCAGACCGGTATCTGCAGGGTTTGGCGACCATGCGGGTGGAAAAGAGATGGATGATTTCGTGATCGCAGACGACCCGACGATGAGCTACCAAATCGGACTAGCATTGGATGACGGGTCTAAATCGGAAATCAACGATTGGGCGGCTCTCGAATTCGTGAAGAATTTGGTCTGATGGATATCTGGAGCGCGTTGCCTTACGGTCTCTTTCTGAGAACGACCCAGAAAGCAGCGGCAGCAACAACAAGCAGT
>JAPCJP010000112.1 GCA_027886885.1 Nitrososphaerota archaeon
TGGCTATGAGACCGTTCTTCTCCAGGTCATCGAGTGTAGTCCTCAGCTCGTTATAGGAGATGTTGGCCGCCTTCATGATGTGCGTGGTCCTCAGCGGCCTGAGAGAGGTGGCCTGGATGATGTCTATCCTGATCTCCATCTTCGACCTCCTCTTGAGGGCGGCTAACTCTCGCGGGGCCTCGTACAGTCCCCTAATCTCGTCGATTATGAGCTTGACCGGGTTGTCCATGTTCTTGACCACCAGGGATGCCTTGTCGCTGAACAATTTGCTCTCGCCTTCGTCGAGATACGAGTCCACGTACTTTGCGATCTGCGTTGGGTCGGTCGAATGGGGTATGTAGCGATGGAGCTCCTGGACGGGCTTTGACGCCTCCCAGTAGATCGCGCTCACCGCTGGCTTGCCGAGGGTGAACGCTTCCATGAGCATCGTCTCGGCTGCGCCCAGTGCGACGTTGGCGTGCACCACGGGGCTCTCCTGCATCGAGGAAGAAAGCACCTCCACTCCCGTCATCCCGGAGTAGCGCCTCCGCTGCTCATCTGTCCTCGGGAGCACCGCCACCGTGCAGTCGCTGTTCTTCTTGATTATTTCGATGGACTTTTCCAGTATCGGCTTCTTGTCTGGGAAGAAGCTCGCGAACTCGGGCTCGGGTCGGACGAAGACGACGGGAGCGCTCATCCCTGCCTTCTTGAATGGGTCCTCTGTTTCCGCGAGGTTGTCCTTGAGATAGCCCGTGTGGAACCCGTTGAACCACACCACCTTGTCGAGGTCGGTGACTCCCTGATGGTAGAGCTCCTGGAAAGTGTAGAAGCGGGGGACGAAGACCTTGCTGGCGAGCGGGAAGACCATCTGATTCACGTGCTTTTCCCTTTCGTCGTAGAAGACCGCCCAGGAAGGGATGTCCATCCCGAAGGCCACGCGGACTGCCTCCGGCCAGCGCTCGGTAAGGAGAAGGTCGGGCTTCTCCTTCTCTATCAGTGGGAGCAACTGTTGGATGGTCTGTGCGTATGCCTCGAGCTTGTTCTCGAGCTTCCTGCCTCCATGCACCCCGGCCGTGACGTACTCGATGTGCTTCGAATCCAGTATTGATTGAATCCCGTCATGGTCGCGGGCAGTGACTAGAAACTTGTACTCGCCCTCCAACTCCTTGATCAACGGGGCGAAGAAGTTGGCCTGGAAGGGTGTGCTCATGGCTATCCAAATCTTCTTCGTCTGCCTCGGTCCCTTTGTTCTGTCGCTCATCACTATACGAACACCAACGTTATCGTGATCGCCAGAGCGGCGTACAGGGCCTGCATCCCCAAGACCGACTCGACCAGACCACGTTCGCCTGTGGGCTCCGCCCTCATGAGAGCGTGGACCAGGGCCGGGTACGATGGGGCTACCAAATTCCCCTTCCCGTCGATGGTGGTGTCTCCGAATATCCGCCTGCCTCCGAACGGCCTCCTGGCAATCATCTTGAGCGCGAAGTCAATCCCGGCGGGGATGCTGACCACTATGGCCGCGAACTCGAGGCCGGCCAATACGGCGATGGTGGCTATCCCGGCGCCAGCTATCAGTGTCCCCACATCTCCCGGGAATATCTTGGCAGGGTACCAGTTGAGGACCAAGAAGCCGAGGTACCCGGACACGAGGAGGGCGCCGATGACCGTGGCCGGGTAGCTCCCCCGATAAGCGGCGAGGAAGGTCAGGGCGCCGATCGCGATAGCGGCAGAGCCAGCTTCGAGCCCGTTGAACCCGGCGAGCATGTTCGTGAAGTTGGCAGAGATCGCGACCGCCACAGGCACGACGAGGAGCGGGAAAATGTACCCGACCGGTAGCGAGCCAAGAATTGGTACGACTATCGCGTTCGGCCCCCATAGAGCGTATGTGAGCGGTAAGGCGGCAGCCCCTATCAGGAACGGCTTGTACCTCTGTCTCATGTTGGTCATGTCGTCGGCCACCCCCACAAGGCCGGCCCCGCTAACGGTGGCCACCCCCGCTAACAACGGGAGCGAGGGGTCCGAGGTCGCGAACATCAGGACCACGGAACCTGTGAAGAATGCCAGAAGCACGGAGACTCCGCCCATCTCTGCGGTGACCGGTCTCCCCGGCTTGTGAATGTCGTTCCCGGTCATTCCCATCTTGACGAATTTCTTCGAAAAGTACCTCGCGGAGAGGTAGGAGAGCGCCGCAGCTAGGGCCCCCACGACCGCGATGGCTGGAAGGTTCATCGGACCTCTCCCGGGAACGCTCTGACGACGATCCCCCAGAAGAGCTGCGTGCTGAGCCCGAAGGCGACCACCCACCCTGCTATCGAAAGGAGCGAACGAACGACCGGGTCCAGACCGGCGGCCAAGAACCAGGTGCCGACGCCCACAGCGTTGGGGATGACGAACGCCACGAGGCTCGCAAGGACGACGAACAGACGTCGGATCAAGGCGAAGACCAGCCCTGTTGGGAATCCTTGAGGAGGGCCTCGTCATTGACGCGTTCAAAGTCCGTCATCGACCCCACGTCGGCCCACTCGGCGTCTTCGAAGTAGGAATTGAGCTGCATGCCGTTAGCGATGAGCAGAGGGAAGACCTCGGTCTCGAGGCTTGACGCCCTTCCAACGGGTATCTTCTTGAAAATCTCCGTCTCGAGCGCGTAGACCCCGGCGTTCGCCATGAAGCTTAGCGTAGGCTTCTCCTCGAACTTCGTGATCGCACCTCCCTCTCCCGTCGTGATGAATCCGTATGGCATCTTGACGTCGTATTTCTTGAGGGCCAATGTTCCTACCCCTCCAAGCCGCCGATGGGTCTCCAGCAGGTTCCCTATGTTCAGAGAGGTGACGATGTCGCCGTTCATGGCAAGGAAGGTGCCGTCTATGAAACGCTCCGCTGTCTTCAGTTGTCCTGCCGTCCCCAGGGGCGAGTCAGCAGAGGCATACTCGATCTTTACCCCCAGGCTGGCACCGTCACCAAGGGCATCTATGATCTGCTTCTTGAGGTAGGCCACGC
>JAPCJP010000113.1:0-254 GCA_027886885.1 Nitrososphaerota archaeon
GGGTTCCGGGATAGGGATGGTCTTGACTACAAGCGCCTCGGGCTCGCCAAAGCTGTCTATCACTACGGCACGCATCTCATCCTCGATTGGGATGTTGGACTTTCCTTGGGTCTCTGTCAAAGGCGGCATGGACTTTGGGCCGACCTGGATAGATAAACGTCGCTGAGCCCTGCTTGCTCAATATTCCGTGAAAGGACGCTTGTCAGTGCGAGACGGCCGCTGCTCCCCTCTCGCTCACAAGTTCCCTATTATAG
>JAPCJP010000113.1:264-2968 GCA_027886885.1 Nitrososphaerota archaeon
GAGCCTGAAGGGGGCGATCAGCTCCGGCATCTTTCCCGTTCCGATGAACTCTGCTATTCTCTTGCCCGACACAGGGCCGGCCTTGAAGCCATAGGTGCCCCATCCCACATCGAGGACAAAGCCCTTCAACCCGTCGACGTCACCCATGATCGGACTGTAGTCAGGGGTCATGTCGCAGATTCCGGCCCACTGCCTCAAGACGCGCACGTTCTTCAGTGCAGGGAACAGTTCAACCGCATGACCCACGATGGCTTCCAGCGTCTCCAGCGTGGAGACCTGGGAGTAAGCCGAATATGGGTCAATCTCAGAACCCATGACGAGTTCGCCTCTGTCCGTCTGATACACGTAGACGTGCAGGTTTGCAGATACGGTGACGACGTCAAGGAACGGCTTCAGCGGTTCGGTGACGCAAGCCTGCAGAGGATGCGTGACCACGGGCAGGTCGACCCCCACCATCTTCGCGATCGTTGAGCAATATCCCGAGGTCGCGTTAACTACGACGTCCGCCTTTATGACGTCCCCGCTGGCGGTCCTGACACCCTCGACCTGGTGGTCCTTGACGTCAATCGCGGTCACCTCTGTCCGCGTGTGAATCTCCGCACCAAGTCTCTCAGCGCCTCGGGCGTAGCCCCACACCACTGCATCGTGTCGGATCATCCCACCTGGCGGGTGATATAATCCGGCCTTGATTGGATAGCGGGGTCGCTGACTCATGTCGATGGCGGGTATCCTCTTCTTTATCTCGTCCTGGTAAATCACGCGGCTCTCGACCCCCATCGCCTTGTTCACCTCAGCCCTGCGCCATATCCCGTTCACCGCCGAGTCTGTATGCGCCAAACTGATGTGACCGATCTGCGACAAGAGAAGGTTGTAGTCGAGGTCTTTCGACAGCTCCTCGTAGAGTTTCAGGCTTTCACTGTAGAACCTTACCCCTTCCGGGGTCATGTAATTGGCGCGCACTATTGCAGTGTTCCTTCCACTGTTGCCTCCTCCGAGATAGACCTTGTCTAAAATCGCTACGTTCGTGATTCCATGATTCTTCGCCAGATAGTAGGCTATCGAAAGGCCGTGTATCCCTGCCCCGATTATCACTACGTCGTACTTCGGCTTTAGCTGGTGCTTCTTCCACATCTGTTCCTTCCGGAATAGCCCTCGCAAAGCTATCTCTCCAGCCTCACTCCAACATCAGTTCTTTGAGCACGTGCCAAGAGCCGGTCGCGGGCGGTGGTACCGACCGGAGCGATGTTGAACTCGTGCCCGGCTTCGTTCATCGCATCCCAGAGAAACTCAGCGTAGCCTCTCCCGAAGTAGCAGTCAAACATGTCTACGCGTTTACCGCCGACCGTGATGTCAGAGCGAATTATCGCGCATTGAATCCCCGCGACTCCGCCCTCCGTGCAGCTCGGGTTCGGGAGAACTTTCAGAGATAGGTCGACGCTCGATAGCCTGCTGAGAAGACGCGGCGCTTGAGGCCCGAAGACCGTGATTCCTGCAAGGACGGAAGTGGCATTGGTGAGGTAGACATCGTGATTCTTGGGTGTATCTGTCTCAGGTTCGAGCGGCGAGCTGCGAGAGGATGCGCGTTTCGGGCGAAGGACGAGCAGAGCGTGATCGCTAGCCAACCTGCAGGCGTATCTCATTGAATCGTCCCCCTTGCCTGTGATGGGATAGGCTACCACCTCACCAGGGCGCCCGCTCACTGCTCCTCCAAGCAGGATTTCGCCCAAGAAGCCGTCGATTTCGTCGCTGCCGCCCCTGACGTCTATCTTCAAGTCCGCGCAGCTGTCGCTCAAACCTACAGATTTCAACGCCGCTTCGATCTCCTTCTCGGGCCCGACATAGCTCTCCGGCAGCAACCACCCCTCTGATTCAACCATCGTTGCCTTCAGGGCGAGATGCCTGTGATACAGCGCGGTGAGTCTGACGGGAGGCTTCATTTCTTCTCCATCCTGCCTTCAATTCCGGCCTGGCACGGAGCGGCTATCATGATTTCAGCCTCTTACCTTCCGGGTCGTAGGATGGTCGCAGGGTGACCCTCGCCTGATTCAGCTTCCCCATCGTCATGATCTTTAGCGGGCCTTCGTCCTTGGCAGAACCGAAAGAGACGATCGCGAGGCCGACGCACTTTCCGACAGAGGGACTGAAGCGCGCGCTGGTCACGACCCCGATTAGTCTATCACCTTCGGGCGTGTAGACCTGGTCGCCGTCGTGGACGGTGACGCTGTCCATCACGAACCCGACGAGCGTTCGCTTCGTACCTGTCTCCTTTATCGCGGTCAGGGCGGCCTTCCCTACGAAATCATCCTTCTCGAACTTTACTATCCACGACATGTCCGCCTCAAACGGGTCGGATAGGGCGTCGGTGTCCTGGGAGACGATGACGTGTTTCTTGTCCAGCCTCAGCACGCGCTGTGCCTCGACCCCAAACGGCTTGACGCCGAGCTCCTTACCTGCTTCCATCAGCGCGCCCCAGAAGTACTCCCCGTATTCGGCTGGGAAGTGAATCTCCCAGCCGGTCTCGCCGACGAAGCCGATTCTGAGGAGGATCGAGGGGACTCCTGCGACCACTCCCTCAGCCGAGTTCATGTATGGAAAGGCTTCGTTCGAGACGTCGACGCTGGTCAGTTTCTTCAACAGATCGCGGGCCTTCGGACCGGCGACGTTGACAGCAGCGAGGCCATCGGTGAGGTTTGCGACGTGGGCG
>JAPCJP010000114.1 GCA_027886885.1 Nitrososphaerota archaeon
TACTCATCGGCCTGTTCATCGAGTTCGGGGTGCCCGTCCTGATGAGCATACATTACTGACGAGGACTTAGCGCGATCCCGAATCCCTTGATTGGAGGCATATCCATCCGGAGATTGAATACCCCTGCAGAATCGATTTAGGCTTCAACATCGTAATAAGCACCGCTTCTCCTGGTCCTGCGGCGTCGCGTGTCTCAAAGACCGACGGACTGGGCAATCAGGTCTGTCTTCTTCGACGCCGAAGTGCTCGAGCAAATCAACCTTCTCGTGTCAAACGCGAGGGACCGCGTAACCCTTGTTACTCCATACCTAAATATTTGGGAGCATCTCAAGAGCAAGATAGACGAGGCGGTGCGCCGGAAAGTCCAGATTTCCTTCTTGATCAGGAGGGATGATGACGATAGGGTTCCGAGGAAACGACGAGCAGAGGACGCCGCATGGCTCATTAGTCAAGGAGTGAGGGTGATACTCGTCCCGAACCTTCACGCCAAGATCTACATGAGCGAGAAGACGGTGATCCTCAGCTCCATGAACATCACCGAACCGTCCATCGCCAACTCTCGCGAATTCGCCGTCTTGCTGAGGAGAGACGAGGATGCGGAGAAGGTAAGGGAATATGTTGCGAATCTCGTGACGAAGTTTGGCCCTCCCGACTTGACGCACACTATTGGGAAACGAGCTGCGGACGGTCTCTCGAACCTAGTGAAGAAGCTCGAGGTGATGGAGGTCGAGAGGTCGGAGAAACCGAGACTTGGGAAGGCTGGAAATTGCATCCGTTGCGGGACGACGGTCGTCTATCACCCCGAGAGACCGATGTGCGACGAATGTTACGCGATTTGGGCGAAATACAAGAACAAAGACTACGCGGAGGAGTATTGTCATTCGTGCGGGAAGAAGAAACCAACCTCATTCAGAAGGCCGCTATGTCTTGCGTGCTACAACAAGACAGGCTAAAGACACTGATGCCTTCGGTATCCGTATTAGGGGAGGTTGGGCGCGAGACCTCAGCAGGAAGCTGCATGACCAACGCTGCTCGAGCCGATGAGTTCTGGGACGCGCTGTGGAGACGCGAGAGGGAGTTCATGGAGTCGGGTGAGAAAGAGCTGCGCCACGGCACGAGCTTCGTCGCGGTCTCCACCATAGCCGGCCAGTTCTACTGCGAGTACAAGGTCGAGAACGAGTTCGCCTTCGGGGAGGTTCCCACCGAGGCGAAGGATCAGGGGACGGACCTTCACGACGAGCTAATCCCCTTCGAGCCTATCACGGAGAAGCAGTTCGCCGAGCTGGTCGGCAGGAAAGAGCCGAGCTACGCGGTGCTGCACGTCTGGGGGACCGTCGGCGGCCTGCGGCTGGTGGGCACGCCCGACCACATAGTGTGGTCGGAGGGGAGGCCCCTCTGGCTCGTGGAGCTGAAAACCACGAGGGGCGACCCGGCCTCCCTCTGGCCGGACCAGATGAACCAGACCCTGATCTACGGCCTCCTCCTGGAGCTGATGGGGTTCGACTGCTCCCGCCTGAAGCTCGCGCTTGTGAGGCTCAGGGCGGGGGAGCTCACGGACGAGGACCGCCAGCTCTGGATGGAGAGGGTCTCGACCCACCTGCAGGCGGGGACGCTGGCGGAGCTCGAGGCCGAGTACCGCAGCGCGATGAAGGTGCACCTCCTCGCCCACGACAGGGCCACCGCCGAGGCCAGCGCGATGGAGAAGCAGGGATACTGGCTGGGCCAGAGGGAGGCGACCTCGAGCGAGAGCCCAGGCAAGTGCAGGGCATGTGAGTACAGCTCGGTCTGCCCAAAGAGCCTCTTCAGGCCGCCTTGAGCGAGACCATCTCACGCCAAGCCTCAACGGCGCTTCATGCGAGGCGTCGGAGTCTCCAATGATGCGGAGGGTAGACCACAAATCCAGTCCTCGACTTAATTCCTCTTAATACCGACCCAGTCGACCGGAAAGTGTTGTCGGCTTCCCCGGGACTGCATCTTACGCGGCGAAAGACCGTCGGGGTCGCGGTCGCCATCGTCGCTATATTTCTGATAACTCTGGGTTTCACCTGGCAGGTCCCGGTTGACCACATCGACGAAAGGACCTCAATCCCCGCAGGCCTGATGACGAATCCGGTCTTCGCTGCCGTCGGCACGAACTCGACGGGGAACATAGGCCTGACGCTGCAGAACTTCAACTACAGCAGTCCCGATGGCACGACCAAGCTTAATGCGAGCTCAGGGAGCATTCAGATCACGATGAATCCTGCCCCGCAGGGGAACACGGACCTGAACATGACGCTCAGCCTCAACGGGGTCAACATAAAGTCGGCGAGCTTCACGGGCTCCTTCTCGTCGCTGAAGCTCTCGGGGTTCGTGGACGTTGACCCACAGACCAACCAGCTGGTCGTATCGCTGGTCGCTACCACTTCGGTCGCAGGAATCCTTCAAGCCGTCTTGGGCGTCTGACTCGCGCCCACTGAATCGCCCATGTGATAATCTCGTAGGCGAGAGGGAGAGGCCCATCTCTAGCACGAGCCCGGGCAAGTGCAGGGCCTGCGGGTACGATTCAGTTTGTCCGAAGAGCCTCTTTAGGCGACCCTGACAAGTCGAATAAGCGTACGGCCGCCGCGGCCTCGCCCCGAGAGGCTATCGTTTCTTTGCGCCTTTGCCCGGCTTGGGCTTGGCGCTGACCTTCGCAAGGATCTTCGACAGCATGGCCTCCTGCTTCGCCCTGCTCTTGGCCGCGTCCCTTGCGATGCCGCCCTTCAAGTCAGACAGCTCCTTCCGAAGGGCGGTAACCTGTTTCTCCATCCTCTTGGCGCTCGCTTCGTAGTCCTTGCTAAGCCCTCCCGAGTCCGCGTGCGCGCGAGCGGCCAGCTCCTTTCGAAGCGAGGTCA
>JAPCJP010000115.1 GCA_027886885.1 Nitrososphaerota archaeon
GTTTCGAGAAGACATACAACCTGCTACAAGAGATGAACGAGGTCATCGCAGAGTCCAAGTCGAGCTTGCTGCTTCTCTTCAATCTGAAGGCTCACGACGAGCAGACGAGGGCGGCCTTCGAGGGTTACAGCAACGCGATCCTCCGCTTTGACGGAGCAGGACTTCACTCGCAGAAGCAGGTGGGCCTGTCGGGATAGACGATGTGTCGCCCTAACCGACCTACGGAGGATTTTATCGGCGACAGTCTTTCGAGGTTTTCGTTAGGTTCACGCGTGGTTGAGGGCTTTCTATGAAACTGAAGCGTAGAACGCAGTTTGAGGTCGACCCTCTCCCTCCCTTCGACTTCCGACTGACGGTGAGGAAGCCTGCTGGCTGGGATTTGTTCACTTCCGAGGAGGTCTACGAGAACGAGACGCTTTGGACCTGCATCCGATTCGAAGAGAGGGCCATCGGCCTCAGGATCCAATCGCGGGGAACGGTCGAGGAGCCGAGTGTGTCTGTCGTGGTCTATGCTGAGCGGCAGGTCTCAAGAGAGGACGCGGATAGGCTCCGCGAGATCCTCTCCGTCTGTCTGGGCGCCCGGCAGAACCTGAATGATTTCTACAAATTCGCCCTAAAGGACGATATCCTGAGGCACGTAATCGAGGACCTGTACGGAATGCACGACACCCAGGCCGCATACCTGTTCAACTCCGTCATATTGAGCATCTGCCTGCAGATGGCGAGGCTCAAGAGGAGCTACCAGATGATGGACGCGATTGACCAAAGATACGGCGAGTCGATTGAGTTCGATGGAAAGCGAGTGGTCCTCCAGCCCACCGCTGAGAGCATAGCGAGGCTCGACCCGCAGGTCTTCGCGAAGGAGTGCAAGCTGGGTTACAGGGCCAAGTACATCGTCGCGTCTGCGAAGATGATCGTCGCAGGATTTCCAGACATGCGGGAGATAATGAACATGGCCCCGGACGAAGCGAAGGAGAAACTAATGGAGCTGCCCGGGATAGGCGACTACGCGGCCGATATCATCAACCCGCATGCCGGATTCCCCATCGACGCGTGGTCCGTCGACGTCTTCGGCCTGCTCTTCTTCGGGAAAGAGCCCGAGAAGCGAAGAGACGCTATCGAGGAAGTGAAGCTGGAGGGAATCAAGCGATGGGGACAGTGGAGCTGGATGGCCTTCTTCTATGTCGCCCAGGACTTGAAGAACCTCTCGAAACGTCTCGGGATACAATTGCGCCTGGAATAAGGTCCAGGTCGTGAAGGCTGTTGAATGTGAGAGTCAGGGTACGAAGACGGCCGCCGCAACCGTCGACGTCCAAAGACCGTTCTTGTCACCGGACGCAGACTGGGTGATGTGCGTAGTTTTGATGATCATCCCGCTGGACTTGAAGAGTTGTTCCCTCTCGCGCCATGCCTTCTCGGGGTCGAACGATACCCCCATGGTGGTTGCGAGCATGGTCGCTGCGAGGTCCTCGACATAGTCCCCTGCCGCCTCCTCCGTCTGCCCAAACGTGTGGTGCTCCGATATGTAGCCATACTGGGTCTTCTTCGAGGGTATCGCCAGACCAACCGACGAGACAATGAGTCTGTGCGGTTCGTTGGTCGCGTTCCTTGCGAGCACGACGAAGGTTATCTCACCTGGAGTCAAGAGTTTGCGCCCCTTCTCCTTCGGAAGAAGCCTGCAGCCGGCGGGGATGATGCTCGAGACCGTCACCAGATTGCAGTGCTGTATCCCGGCGTCTCTAAGGGCTAGCTCGAAAGACTGCAACTGCTCCTTGTGCCTGCCCACGCCGTTGGTCAGAAAGAACTGTTTGGGAATCACGCCGCTTGTCCTCCATTATTGTGTCTTATAGGACCTTTGTCCGTCTCTTTCGATAGGTTCCAGACACATTACGGCGCATACTGCAACACCTATTACAACCGCTTCGGGCGCGGGGCATGTTCCTCATGCCCAAGATATCCCACGGACTGAGTACGAAAGCCAAAGACCTGATGGAGGTACCGCCCGTGGTCGTAACTGAAGGCGCGACCGTGGACGAGGCGGCGAGCATCATGTGGGAGAAGAACATCGGGAGCGTGATCGTCGTGGACGAGTCAGGAAAGATGATCGGAATCGTAACCGAGAGAGACATGCTGTTCGCGATAACAAAAGGCCTGACCGGGAAGGACATCCCCATCTCGAGCATAACATCGAAGACCGAACTTAAGGCGACCCCCACCCAGAGCATAGCCACGGCGGTGGAGACGATGAGAAAGGGCGGCGTGAGACACCTGCCGGTGGTGGACAAGACGGGGAGGCCCTTGGGAATGATATCGATGCGGGACGCCCTCGACATCACGGGCCCAATCCTGAAGCAGGTCCTCCGGACGATGTCCAAGTCCTAGGCTCGTTTGTCACCAACCAGACCGACCTGGAAGAAACCCACATCTAGCCGATAACAGCAGCGTGGATGCGTGGGGTGATGAAGTCTCCGTGGGAGAAATAGTTCGTCTGGACGAGAACGACGCGGAGCAGGTCCACGAATTGCTGAAGATTACTTGGCGAGACACCTATACTGGCATCCTGCCCGATTCTGTCATCATTAACGCCGAGACGGTCTGGCACAGCGCTGAGACTCTGCGCCGCCAGATGCGGAACAGGGACATACTTTTCGCGGGCTACAAGGAAGACGGCAAACTGCTCGGGATGGCTAGGGTCGCAATGGTGGACGGGGAGGCGGCGAGGGTGTTTCAGCTGTATGTCTTTCCTGACAGCCAACGGAGAGGGATAGGGACCAAACTGATGGACCATTCCCGTGAGACCTTCCCTGCAGCCAAGCGATTCGTGCTCGACGTGTCGAAGGGGAACGAAAAGGGCA
>JAPCJP010000014.1 GCA_027886885.1 Nitrososphaerota archaeon
ATGTCGATGTTCTCGATCAGCTTCTCGTCGTCCGTGTCCTTGTCCGCGAGGACCTTCTCGAAGGGGTAGAAGTTCACCACCACCATGTCTATGGGGTCGGCCTTCATCGCCTTGAGCTCGGCCAGGTGCTCGGGAGTCCTCTTTGCTAGGATTGCGCCGAACAGGGGCGAGTGAAGGGTCTTCACCCTTCCCGAAAGGGCCTGGGGCAGGTTCATGTCGTCCTGAAGGCTCCGCACAGCGACCCCCGCCTCCTTCAGAGAGGCGTAGGTGCCGCCCGTTGCTAGAAGGGTGACCTCGTAGCTCCTGAGCCCCCTCGCAAAATCGACAATCCCGGTCTTGTCGGCAACGCTGAGAAGCGCGGTCCTCACCTGGACGAGGTCCTTTTCCATGTTAGACGTCGGACGTTCTAGGGTTATTAGCTGATACGGTCGTGTCAATCCGCTCCACGGGTCTGCAGGTCGCCCTAGGTGCAAAAAGTTGGAAAAACATCGAATCACTTTTGCCTCCTGCGCCACTCGATTAACACGTTCATGACAAAAGCGACTTAAATAGATACGCAGATTATCATAAACTACGACCAAAAAAGCCATTTTCTCGGTCAATGTGGTCATCTCGAACAAGAAGAGCGCCCGCGACCCCGAGGGCGAGACCATACTTCGCGACCTCGTCAACAAGTCGGGCTTCGAGCGCTCGGTCAAGTCCATTCGGGCTGGCAAGTACCTCAAGGTGGAGGTCGAGGCGGCTGACGAAGAAAAGGCAAAGAAACTCGTCGAGAAAATGTGCAACGAGCTCCGGATCTTCAATCCCGCGGCCCATTCTCTGACCGTAGAAGTGGGGCGAATCTCAGAATGAACGTCGCGGTCGTCAGGTTCCCAGGGAGCAACTGCGACCTCGACGCCGTTCAAGCCATCTCAAAACTCGGGTCGCCCGAGATTACGACGAAGCTGGTCTGGCACGAGAGCGATGAACTAGCGAAGTTCGACGCCATCATCCTCCCCGGTGGGTTCTCCTTCGGGGACTGCCTCAGGGCCGGTTCGATCGCCGCGCGGAGTCCCGCGATAGCGACCGTTAGGAAGAAGGCCGAGGCTGGGACGCCCGTGCTCGGCATCTGCAACGGCTTCCAGATCCTCGTCGAGGCAGGTCTCCTCCCAGGCGCTCTCCTGCGCAACAGTGGTCTCAAGTTCGTCTGCGACTGGACCAACGTGAAGGTGGAGAACGCAGACACGCCGTTCTCGAGGGCGGCGCAGGTGGGCCAGGTCCTCAGGATGCCCATCGCTCACGGCGAGGGCCGCTATTATGCCACCGACGAAGAGGTGGACCTTCTCAGACGGGACCATCGTATCATCTTTCGCTACTCAAACGCGCTCGGCAAGGTGACCGGGGACTCGAACCCCACGGGCACCGCCCACGGCATCGCGGGTATATCTAACAAGGAGGGCAACGTAGTCGGTCTCATGCCCCATCCGGAGCGCGCCTGCGACCCGCTACTGAGCCCGTATTCCTCGAGCGATGGCAGGCTCGTCTTCATGTCGCTTCTCGGAGGTGCGTCTAGCTGAGCCTCGAGAGCCTCCAACTCGGCCTCACGCCCGGGGAAGTAGCGGTGGTACGGAAGACGTTGGGGAGGGAACCCAACGAGGTCGAGTGGTCCATCATCGACGCCGAGTGGTCCGAGCACAGTAGCTACAAATCATCTAAGGCGCTGCTCCGCCTCTTCCCCACAAAGGGCAAGAGGGTCCTCCTGGGCCCCGGTTACGACGCGGGCGTCGTCGATGTCGGCGATGGCTACGCAGTCACCCTGCACATCGAGAGCCACAACCACCCCTCAGCCGTGGACCCGTACGGCGGCGCTTCGACCGGGATAGGCGGGGTCCTCAGGGACATACTCTCGATGGGGACGCGTCCCATCGCCCTCGTGGATATCCTCCGCTTCGGGAACATCGAGAAGAGCCCGCACTCCAGGTGGCTGTTCAACAACGTGGTGAGGGGCATCGCGGACTACGGCAATTGCATCTCCGGGGAAGATCAGGTCTACTTTACGAACTCTAGTACTTTTCACGTGGCGGAAGCCAAGAATTTGTTCGACAATTTCGCCAAGGAGAAGAAACTCGTTCCCGAGTTCGGCCGAAAGGACCTTACCATAAGCAGGCCTAATGTCGACTTGCGAGTTCTCTCTTTCGATTTCGAGCATAGGGAAGCCCGATTCTGCCGAGTCTCAAGAATGTATGAGGCGAAGGTCAGCCGTCTGCTTCGCATAAAGACTGCTTTAGGTCGAACCATCTCGGTAACGCCTGACCACCCAATGTTTGTGGTGAAAGATGGCGTCGTTCGGACTCGGAAGGCTGAGGAGCTTAGGGCGGGCGATTCTGTTCCAATCGCGCTTGACTTCCCTTTCACAAAGGACCAGGCGACCACGGCAGTCATTGACATCATCGAAGAGTTGAGCTTCAGAAAGAATCTGGATGGAATAACCGTGAGCCTAAGGGGCCGTGGATTGAAGGAGTGGAGAACACAGTTAGACACGCTTTTGCGAAAAGTCGGAGTCAGCGCGTCCCAACGCTCACATTACCTCAATTACAACTACCTCCCACTGAAAACCTTCCTGGCGGTTGAATCGGATCCGGCATTTCCGATAGCCAGGAAAGATTTGCTCCTGTACCCACGCCGTGGTAGGGTGACAAAGATACCAGCGGTAATTGCGATAGATTCCGATTTCGCTAGGCTTACAGGTTATTATTTGGCTGAGGGATGCAGGTATGATGAGACAGGAGCGCTGTCAAAAGGAAAGACCTCTAGGATTATTTGGACATTCAGAACGGATGAATTAGAGTACATCGACGACCTATGCGCGATCCTCGAAAAACTAGGAATCAGATACGGGAGACGCCAGACGAAAACAAATGCCGTTCAGATCAGAGTCTCCTCTCAAATTCTTGGCTGGATTTTTCGCGAGGTACTACAAGCGGGAAAGGACTCGTATTCGAAGAAGATCCCTAATCAATACTATCATCTTCCGCGGGAACTCAGTTTTGAAGTCCTCAAGGGCATCGTGAGGGGAGATGGGTCCCTTGACGCAAGGTCCGAAACTTCTTCTGCCCGTGTTCGATTTGGGAGTTCGAGTTCTGTATTATTTCAGCAAGTCCTGCTGTTGTTCCAATCTCTCGGATATGTCCCATCTACTACGACGACGGTCCACACGAAAGGCACGGTCCCCTTCCAGGAGCTTACTATTCATGGAAGGACCGGAATCAAGTCTCTCAAATCCATGTTCTCAAGAGACGTCATGTCGAAGGCCGAAGGAAGACTTGCCAAATATTCAGAGCCAGCAATGGAACACTATCGTAGCCAGAGACACGGAAACTTTGCAGCTGTGAAGATTTCAAAGATCGACGAGCTCGCAGGAGATTTCAGCGTCTACAACTTCGAGGTTGAAGGAACCCACAACTATGTCACCTCAGGTGGTATCATTACCCACAATTGCGTGGGGGTCCCCACGGTCGCAGGCGATATCGAGTTCGATGAAAGCTTCGAGAGGAACTGCCTGGTCGACGTGGCTTGCGTCGGTCTGGGGAGGGCGGACGCCCTGATCCTCGGGGAGGCGAAGAACCCGGGGGATGTCCTGGTCCTGGTTGGCGGGAGCACCGGGCGGGACGGCATCAAGGGAGCCACCTTCGCTTCGAAGAACCTCTCCAAGAGCGCCGAAGACGATCGCTCGTCGGTGCAGGTGCCGGACCCGTTCATGAAGAAGCTCCTGCTGGATTCGCTGCTCGAGGCCGCGGCCACAGGGCTGATACGGGGGATGAAGGACCTCGGCGGGGGCGGTCTCTCGACGGCGCTTTCGGAGGTCGCGTCCAGCGGAGGGACCGGGGTCGACGTGGACCTCGAGAGGGTAAGAGCCCGGGAAGGCGACATGTCTCCCGCTGAGATAATGACCTCCGAGTCGCAGGAGCGCATGCTGCTCATGCTCTCCACGAAGGGGTCCGAACCTGTCCTGAGCACCCTCGACAAGTATGAGGTCCCCTATTCAGTGATCGGCAAAGTGACCAGTGACGGCACTCTTACCATTCGATGGCAGGGCAAGGTGGTCGCTAGGTTGCCAGCAGAGTTCGTGGTAAAAGCCCCATTGATACCGTGGCCCAGCCGCCGCCCGAAGGCCATCCGCGTCAGACACTCTCGATTCCCGCGGAGATCGATGTCTCGTCTGCTTCTCTCCCTGCTCGCCTCGCCGAACATCGCGAGCAAAAAGTGGGTCTACCGACAGTACGACCACGAGGTGGGGTTGAGGACGGTCCTGCGACCCGGCCAGGCGGACGCCGCGCTGATGAGGCTCCCAAACGGGCGCCTGCTTGCGATCAAGGGCGACGGCAACAGCGCCCAGGTTGCGCTAGACCCTTACAACGGAGCTGCCGGGTGTCTTGCGGAGGCGTGCAGAAACGTCGTCTCCGTTGGAGCCGAGCCCATAGCCATGGTCGACCACCTTCAGTTTGGCGACCCTTCAGACCCCGAGGTCTACTGGTCGTTCTCGGAATCGATCAGAGGTATGGCGGACTATTGCTCGGCCCTGGGGATTCCCGTGGTCGGTGGCAAGGTGAGTTTCTACAACGAGGACGCCGGTTCCGGGCGGGCCATCAAACCTTCCCCTATAGCCTTGGTAGTGGGCTTGGTCGATGACTCGAGGCACATCCCTTCACTAGGTTTCACCAAGGACGCGTCCATCGTCGCCGTGGGAGGGACCGACTCCGAGCTGGGAGGGTCGGAGTTCAATCGCAGGTTCGGTCTGAACGGAGGAGGCGTTCCAAAGGTCAATCCCAAGAACGACGGCGCCCTCTACGGGACGATCCTCGAGTTAATCAGGTCTGGTCGCGTGGGTTCGGTCCATGACTGCTCGAGAGGTGGCTTGGGAGTCGCCCTGAGCGAGATGTGCGCGGCCGGAGACATCGGGGCCGACGTAACGCTTGACAAGGTTCCAGGAGGATGGAAGAACGCGCACGAGCTGCTCTTCTCGGAGTCCCACGGTAGATTCCTAGT
Organism: Nitrososphaerota archaeon; assembly: GCA_027886885.1. GTDB lineage: Archaea > Thermoproteota > Nitrososphaeria > Nitrososphaerales > Gagatemarchaeaceae > Gagatemarchaeum. Next base: position 5,026 of record JAPCJP010000014.1, read on the forward strand.
CGCAGGGAATGACCCCGTGGCCATTAGCGGCGTGCTAGCATCCGCCCATCTTCCTCACGCGGTCATCGGGAGGACCGGCGGGAATGAACTCGAGGTGAAGGTAAACGAACGCGGCCTTTCTCTCTCCGTTAAGACCATCGCGGCGAGCCTTCAGGGGACCATCCCGAGGCTGATGCAGTGATGGGAACCAAAGAAGCCTGTGGGGTCGTGGGCGCCTATTCGGCCAAGGGCACCGACATCGTGCCGATGCTGCTCAAGGGGCTTGAGGCGCTCCAGCACCGGGGCCAGGAATCCTGGGGCATCGCGGTGGAAGGGAAACCGGTCTTCAAGAAGATGGGCCTTGCCTTCAACTGGTACAATTACGCGTCCGAGCTCGCAGGCTACAGGGGTAGCTCCGGCATCGGGCACGTGCGCTACTCCACCAAGGGCAGGTCGAACCTCGACAACGCCCAACCCGTCCAGATCGGGAAGGAGTTCTCCATCGGGCACAACGGAACGATCGTCAACGCCGAGGACGTAGCGAGGGCCGTCGAGGCTGACTACAGGGGGAAGTGCGGGACAGATACCAAGGCCGCTGGCTACAGGCTCCTCCAGTTCCTCAGAGAGGAGAACGATTGGTTCTGGGCCTTCGAGCGATTGGCCAAGGAGCTCATTGGAGCCTACTCCTTCGTGGTGCTCAACCGCCGGGGCGAGGTCTTCGCCGTCAGGGACCCTCGAGGATACAGGCCGCTCTGTGTGGGATGGATAGAAAAATCGAAGACCTACATCGCCGCCTCAGAGAGCTGCGCGCTCACAGCAATAGGGGCGAAGTTCCTGAGGGATGTGGAGCCGGGGGAGATGATACGACTGGGCGGTCCCAAGAGGGCCTTCGAGTCATTCAGGTTCGCCCCCCGACAGGCGAGTGCCCACTGCTCCTTCGAATACACCTACTTCGCCCATCCCTCGTCCCGCATCGACGGGGTGAGCGTCTATGAAGCTCGAAAGCGGTTCGGTAAGACCCTCGCGAAGAAACACCGCATGAAGGGTAACGTCGTGATCCCCGTCCCTGACTCGGCCAGGCCAGCGGCCCTGGGCTATGCCCTGGAGAGCGGCGTCCCCATGGAGGAGGGTTTGATGAAGGACAGGTACCGGAGGAAGGGGAGCATGAGGAGCTTCATCGAGCCTCGCCAGAGCGGGAGAGAGGAGGTGGTGAAGCGCATAATCCCGATCCAGGAGACCATAAGGGGCAAGAATGTGATCGTCATCGACGACAGCATTGTGCGTGGGACCAGCTCCAAGATCATCGTGGACTCGTTGCGCAAGGAAGGAGCGAGGGGAGTGAAGATGGCAGTGACCTTTCCCCCCATCATGCACCCATGCTACATGGGCGTCGACTTTCCCAGCCGGGAGGAGCTAATCGCTCACCAGGTCGCCAAGGGCAGCACAAACATCGCCGAGATCGGCAAGAAGGTCGGCCGCGCAATAGGCGTCGACGAGTTCCAGTACAACGACATCGAGGGGCTCAGCCAGGCCATAGGGCTCCCCAAGAACAGCCTGTGCTTCGCCTGCATAAACGGGGACTACACAAAACTCGGCATCTCCCCAACCGTCAAGTCCAGGAAGGAGATGAAGGGCTGACCAAGAGGACCGGGGAGGTCCGCCTGGCCGTCCTGGTCTCCGGACGAGGCTCTAACCTCGGCGCCATCCTCCGCGCCATCGATAGGGGATACATCACCAACGCGGCAGTCGCCGTGGTCATCAGCAACAGGCCCGATGTCCGAGCTCTCAGGGTCGCAGAATCACACGGGGTGAGGACGGAGATCCTCGTCCCCCGCAAGGAAGAGACCAGGGAGACCTACGATGCGAGGCTCCTGACGGCGCTCAATGCCGCCGGGGTCGACGCCAAGGACGGGGTCGTCCTCCTGGCGGGTTTCATGAGGCTTCTTTCCCCTGGTTTCGTGGCGTTCTACAGGAACCGCATCCTAAACATCCATCCATCGCTCTTGCCAGCCTTCCCGGGGCTGGAAGCCCAGAAGCAGGCCCTGGACCATGGCGCCAAGGTCTCGGGGTGCACGGTCCACTTCGTCGTCCCCGAGGTCGACGCTGGTCCGATAATCCTCCAGCGCTCTGTGGAAGTGAAAGAGGGGGACACCGTGGAGGCGCTCTCGGCCCGGATCCTGCGGCAGGAGCACCTCCTCTACCCACGCGCAGTGAAGCTTTTTGTTGAAGGAAAACTCAGGATCACTGGCAAGAGGGTGGTCATCGGCGATTGAGCCAGATTTCTCCAACGGTGATGGACGGGAGGGCTCTCGCGGCCCAGATCAGGCAATCGCTGAAGGAAGAGACAGAGTACATGAAGAAGGTCGGTGTGGAGCCGAAACTCGCCACCATCCTCGTGGGCGACGACCCTGCTTCGAAAGTCTATCTCACTAGCAAACACAACGCCGCCGCAGAAGTCGGGATTATCTCGGAGAACCACAAGCTCCTCGGGACCGCCAGCGAGGAGGAGCTCGTGGCGCAGATACAGGCGCTGAACTCGGACCTAACGGTCAACGGAATCCTGCTCCAACTCCCTCTCCCGTCGCACCTTGACGGAAGGAAGATGGTCGAGCAGATCGCTCCGGCGAAGGACGTCGACGGACTCACCTCCGCCAACATGGGGCTGCTGATGTACGGCCAGGCGAGCTTGATGCCCTGCACTCCAAGAGGCGTGATGGAGCTCCTCCATCACTACAAGGTCCCGATTGCAGGCTCAAGGGCCGTCATAATCAACCGGAGCACGCTCGTCGGGAAGCCGCTCATCCACATGCTCCTCGCCGAGGACGCGACCGTAACCGTCTGTCACTCCAAGTCTCGCGACCTGCTCTCGATAACAAGGCAGGGCGACATCCTCATCTCCGCGGTGGGCAGGCGTCCGAGTTTCACACTGACGAGGGACATGGTCAGGGAAGGAGCGACGGTGATCGACGTGGCCATGAACCGAGTCGGCGGCAAGTTGGTGGGGGACGTGGATTACGAGAACGTCTCGAAGAAAGCGTCCTTCATAACTCCCGTCCCAGGCGGCGTGGGTCCCATGACCGTGGTCATGCTGATGGAGAACACACTCATCGCGGCCGCGAAGCAGCACAACCTCAAAGAGGCCTCCGTGTTGCAATGACGGTCACCAAACCTGAGTTGCGGGAGCGAGCACTCGAGGCGAGGCGAGGCCTCTCACCTGTGGAGCTAGCGGACCTCAGTGCGCGTGTCGCTCAGAACCTCTCGACGGTCCCCGAATTCCGAAAGTCCATGACCCTGGCGACCTACGTCGCGAAGGAGGACGAGGTCCACACCGCGCCGATAATCGAGCGGGCCTTGAAGGAAGGCAAGCGAGTGGTCGTCCCGCTAACCCAGCCGTCCGGATTGCTCTTCTTCGAGATAGGCTCGCTTGACGGGCTGGCACCCGGAAACTTCGGGGTTCTAGAACCGATCCCCGGCAGGGGAACGCCTCCCATACCGTTGAACGCGACCGACGTCGTCCTGGTCCCGCTCGCCGCCTGGGACGATGGTGGGAATAGGATAGGATATGGCAAAGGTTACTTCGACGCCGCCCTCAGGTTGCGAGGAGCCTCCCTCTCGATCGGGCTAGCACTTGAGGTCCAGCGCGTGGAAGGAATCCCTGCCACGACGAGGGATGTGCCCCTGGACGTGGTCGTGACCGAGCTGAGGGTCGTCAGGTTCCCCAACGCGGTGGCGAGCCGCCAGAATTGATGGAGAAGATTGCGATGTGGAGAGAAAGAACAAAGGCCTCGAGTCTCGAGGGAGAGCGATGAGCCAAAAGGGTGTCTTCCTCCGGTCCGGCAAGGTGAAGGACATCTACGAGCTGGACTCGGACCATCTCTTGTTCCACTTCAGCGACAGGGTCTCGGCCTTCGATGTGATACTCCCGTCGACCATCCCCAAGAAGGGGGAGGTTCTCTGCAGGCTCTCGGCCTACTGGTTCGAGACGCTCGGGGTGCCGAACCACATGGTTCGGATCGATGGCCCCAATTCTATGGTCGTCGAACGGATGACGATGATGCCCGTCGAGTGCGTGGTCAGGGGCTACCTCTACGGAAGCCTCTATGACCGCATGGGCAAGGGCGAGGTCAGCCTCCCGGGGGTCGAGAAGGTCCAGGCCGCGAAGCTACCTAGCCCCTATTTCGACCCGACCACAAAGTCGGAGACCAAAGACGAGCCCATAACTGAATCTGACATCGTGTCGCAGGGGAGGATGAGCGACGCCGAACTGAAGAAGGTCAAGGAGTACGCGTTCTCCATCTACGGCGAGATGAGCGACAGGGCTGCCGCGGCCGGCTTCCTCCTCGCCGACCTCAAGCTCGAGTTCGGGAGGCACCGAAAGACGGGAGAGGTCACCCTGGGAGATTCGATTGGCCCGGACGAGTTCAGGATGTGGCCTGCCGCAAAGTACTCCCCCGGGAGGACGCAGGAGAGCTATGACAAGCAGCTTGTGCGCGACTGGTTGATCGCAGAGGGGTACAAAGCCAAGCTCGACAGCGCTCGCAAGGCCGGGGAGACGCTCCCGGTCCCCCCATCTCTGCCCAGAGACCTCGTGGACCAGGTGAGCCAGCGCTACGTCTACGTCTACGAGACCCTCTCCGGCCGGAAGTTGTAGGTCTTCGAGGATTGAGATGAAGAAGGACGCTTACGCCCGCGCGGGCGTCGACATGACGAAGGTCAAGGCCCTCCAGAGCTCAATCGCCTCCGTCCTGGACTCGACCTTCTCCCTCCGAAGGGGGCTCTTCGGAGAGCCGCTGATGAAGATAGGCCACTATGCAGGATTGATAGACATCGGACATGGCGACGCGCTCGCGCTGCACACCGACGGAGTGGGTACCAAGGTCTTGGTCGCGATCCAGATGGGGAAGTTCGATACCATAGGCATCGATTGCATCGCGATGACAGCGAACGACCTCATCTGCGTCGGTGCTGAACCCGTGGCCCTCCTGGACTACATCGCGCTCGAGAGGGAGGACTCCCGACTGGTCTCTGAACTCACTAAGGGCTTGGTTGCGGGCGCTAGGCAAGCGGGCGCCTCGATAGTCGGAGGCGAGACTGCGATCATGGGAAACATCGAGGGGTTCGACCTCGTATCCATGGGCGTGGGGCTCGTGAAGAAGAAGATGATTCTTGACGGGTCCTCCATCGTCGAGGGGGACCGAGTGATTGGCGTGGCAAGCTCGGGAATCCACTCCAACGGTTACACGCTCGCGAGGAAGGTCCTGCTCGCGAAACGTTCCGTGGAGGATTGGGTGGATGAGCTGGGCGAGACCGTGGGAGAGGCGATGCTCCGACCCACCTCGATCTACGTACGGCCTGCCCTGGAGGTCATCAGAAGGAGGGAGGTACACGGCATCGCACACGTGACAGGAGGAGCGTTCACGAAGCTCGCTCGGCTAGTATCCGGAAGAAAACTCGGATTTGCGCTCGAAAATCGCTCCCCATCTGCGATATTCAGCCTGATCCAGCGTGAGGGCGGACTTTCGAAGAAGGAGATGTACAGCACATTCAACATGGGAGTCGGGCTCTGCCTCTTCGCACCCAAATCAGAGGAACCAAGCATAATCAAGACGTTCCGGAGATCTGGGTTTGAGGCGTTTGATTGCGGCGTCGTGGAACGGGGTTCTGGAGTAAGAATAGGCGGCACCAGGATATCTCGATGAATCTTATTGTTTCGACGAACCAGCTGAGGGTTCTTGGACATGTCCCTGCGGCTTCCCTGGCCGTTCGTCGCCCGGTTTAGTATTCTACCCTGCTCTTTGCGCCCAGTTTCTTTTTGTGACGCTTCAGGATAGGGTTCACCGATTCCCGAAGGAAGATTTCACACCTCTCTTCGGCGTCTCCAGTATGGTGCCTGGGGTCGAGCAGCTTCTCCACCTCGGCCGGCTTCAACTTCGATGCGATTGGCGAGCTCTCGGACAGCAGCTTCGCGAGTGGGTTCGCCTTCCCCTTCATGACCTCCTCCCAGGCGAGGAAGGACTGTACGCGGATGAGCTCGTGAATCGCTTGCCTGTCGCCTCCCTTCTCCACCAGCTTCATCATGATCGCCTCAGTGCCCGCAAAGGGACCGAACTTTTCCAGGTTCTTCTCGATCATGGCTGGGTAGACCCTGAGGCCTCGGACGAGCCGTTCGTAGATAATCAGGCACTCGTCGATCGCCAGGAACGCCTCGGGCATCACTACCCTTCTGTTTGCGGAGTCGTCCAGGGTCCTCTCGAGGATGCTATTCGCCGCGTTACCGAATGCCACGGGAGGGAAGGCCGAGACAAGCCTGGCGAGCGAACACATCCTCTCCGCTGTGACCGGGTTCCTCTTGAACGGCATCGCGCTCGAACCGACCTGGAACTCCTCCATGGGCTCGGAGAGCTCACCGAAGGCAGGCGATTGGAGGACCCTGAGGTCCAGACCGAACTTGTAGCAGGACGCGGCTATGGACGCTAGACACGACATGATGATGACTTCCACCTTCCTCGGGTAGGTCTGGGTCGAGAGCGGAAAATAGTCCAGTCCCAACCCCTCCATGACCTTGGCCTCCATCCTCCTCGCGTTCTTTCCGGTCCCGAGAAGCTTGGTGAAGCTGGCCGAGGTGCCCACCGCGCCCTTCATGCCCTTGCCCTTCAGGAACCTGTCCCGGACGACCTCGAGGAGCTCGATGTCGATGACGAGGTCCTGGGCGTAGTTCGCGAACCTGTAACCCATGGTAGTCGGCTCGGCGGGCTGGAGATGGGTCCAGGCCATGCACACCATACCCTTGTACTTTTGGACCTTCTCGCGCATCGCCCCGAGGCAGTTGACGAGCCTGGTCAGCGTGAGCTCGAGCGCCCTGTTGAACAGGAGCGCGTCGGAGTTGTCCTCGATGTCCATGGACGTCGCTCCGAGGTGGAGCTTGCCGCCACCCTTCTTGGTCTGCGCCGCGAACGTTCGGAGCTCAGCCATGAGGTCGTGCCTGATTTTCCGCTCGAGCTCGTGGGCCTTTGCGATGTCAACGTGCTTCGCCGAGGCGCGGGCGCTGATGCCCTGGAGTTCCTCGTCCGAGATCAACCCGAACTCGGACTCGGCCTTGGCGAGCTCTAGCCAGATTTCCCGCCAGGTCGCCCTGCGGGCCTTCTCCGAGAAGACTGCGCGCATCTCGTCGCTGCCATACCTCCAGGTAAACGGGGAAAGGAACGTGTCATAGCCGAACGAGTCGTTCCCCTCCTTCCTCTTGCCGCTCAACTGACCCCGACCCGCGACGCCGTGGATTAAACTTAGTGGCTAGATCCGATACTCGGCCATGAGCTTCTCGGTGCTCCTCGTGGCCCAACGGTAGAAGATGATGGAGATTGCCGCGGCGAACAGGGGGGCGGCGAGGAACAGGTAACCGATGGGGAAGGACGCACCCGGGATCGTCTCGATGATATCCCTGGCGAGGACGGGTATGGCAGTCACGCCAAGGACCGGAAATGCCACTCCGATGATCATGACCAATTGCCAGAAGGGGTCCACGTACCTGGGCCGGGGCCTCTCCTGGAAGTCAGGATGGCTTGCCCCGAAGCCCAGCCCGATACAGACCTCCTCTACGGCGACGCAGGCCCCCACCAACAGGTCTTCGAGGTACGTGGTCGTGCCCATGCCCGAGAGCAGGGCGAAGTAGATGCTAACGGCCAGGGTCGCACCGAGGGCGAAGAAGAGGGCGAAGACCGCCTTTGCCCTGAGGATCTCCTTCGGAGAAACGGGAAGAGTGTAGAGCACCATCACTGCCTTGCTCTCCTGGCCGAAGCTGATGGACGCGACCATCACGCCGAAGATGCACGGCACAAAAAGGATGGGGATGTCAGTCAGGGCGTCGAAGGTCGACCCTCCGGCGGACGTCCCGCCCCCCACGTCGAGCACGATGTCCAGGGTGAAGATGACCACCAAGACTATGGGCACCGAGAAGAAGGTCAGGAGCTCTCTCCTGCGGGTCGCGCCCTTCAGGTCCTTCCGGACTATCGCCGTCTCAGCTTGTGTGAGGCCGAGGCGCGCGAGGAAGCTGACCCTGGGCGCGTATTCCGAACTCGTGACCGTGACCGCAGTAGGGACGGGCGACCAATATCTGGAGCGGACCCTGACCGCGACCCACACCAGCGCCCCGGCGAAGAGCACGCTAAGGGGAGCGAAAACCACCACGGCGAGGATCTGCCCCTTGATGATCCCCTCGACCGCAAACGAGCCCCAAAAGAGCGGGATCAGTCCGTATGGGAAGAGAGACGATGAGAAATTCGGGATGTGGGTCAGCAAAAGGTTCGGGTTCAGGAAGACCTCGAAGACGACAATTATCGACACGATGACGACGAGCCTGATGAGGCCTGCACCTCGCCTAATCCTCCCGCTGAAGGCCGAGCTTACCCTGTTCACCGCTGCCCTCACGATCTCCACAAGGACCCCACCGATGAACAGGGAGACCAGGGAGAGGATCGCCATGCCTGCCCAGTCGAGGCCGAGTCCCAGGTCGATGGCGGGTATCACCGTCACTCCCAGCGCGGCGGCGAAGGCGGCGGAATAATCGTAAGACACTGAGATTGCGGACCCCAGCACGTAGTCGGACTGCTCCACGGGGAGCCAGTTCACGGTGTCGCTAGCCGAGAACTTGGAGGAGGTGTTTAGCTCGAAGAGGATTCCCGCGATGAAGACGATGCCGGGGATGATGGCCGGTATGACCACCATGGCCTGCTCGAGATAGGAGGTCGCCTGGGCGGTGAAGGAGGGCGACCCGACGGAGAGGAAGGTCACGAATACGTAGCCCACCCCGGCCGCGCCTAGGAAGAGTATGGCGTCGATGACGAAGAGGGAGATCGGGCGCCTGAAGAGGCTGAACCTGCTCGACCCGGACCTGCTCGCCCGGAGCTGGGATTTTGCGAGGGCTACTGCGATCGCGTATATCTTCCGCAGGTTCAACTGCTGAGCTCCCTTACTATCTCGCTGAGGTCGCCGGTCCCGGTGATCTTCAGGAAGACCTCCTCGAGGGTCGAGCCTGGGAGGCCGGCGGTCTGCCTGAGCTCGGCTATGGTCCCGTTAGCAAGGATCGAGCCGTGGTACATTATCGCCACCTTGTCGCAGAGAGCCTCGGCGATCTCCAGCACGTGGGTGCTGAAGAGTATCGGGGTCCCCTCGCTCGCGAGCCGCTTGCAGAGGTCCTTCACCAGCTTGGCCGACCTTGGGTCCAGGCCGTTGAGCGCCTCGTCCAGGACGAGGATCCTAGGGCGGTGGAGCAGTGCCGCGGTGAGGGCGATCTTCTGCTTCATCCCCTGGGAGTAGCCGCTGATGAGCTCGTTCTCGTGCCCCTTTAGTTCGAGACCGTCCAGGAACGGGCTTATCCTCTCTTTTCGCTCCTCCACCGGTATCTCGTACATGTCCGAGATGAAGTCGAGGTATTCCAGTCCCGTGAGGAATTCGTAGAGCTGCGGCGTCTCGGGGACGTAGCCCACGATCCTCTTCACTCCGACCGGGTCCTTCTGGACCTCGATACCCTCGACGGCTATGGTGCCGGAGTCGGGCTTGAGTATCCCCAGGATCATCTTCATCGTCGTGGTCTTGCCTGACCCGTTGGGGCCGAGGAGGCCTAGGATCTCACCCCCCGACATGCTCAGGTCGATGTTGTTGACAGCTTTTATCTGACCGAACGACTTCGAGAGCGACTTTGCCTCCAGGGCGAGACCGGGCGTTGACATGTCCGCGGCTCCGCCGATGTCCGATTTAATCCTGAGGTTTCCGGAGAAAAAGGCTAAGTACGGTCCCCCCTCGACTGGGCGGGAAGTCCGTTTGAGCGGTCCCGACATACTGGGCGAGTCCCTGCCGTTCGATGAGATGATCGAGCTGGTGGGATGGAAGAATTTTCACGCCGACTTGAACGACTACAAGGCGCTGCACTCCTCGAAGACCTCCGAGTACGTCAAGCACTGGGAGTCCGTCGCAAAGGAACTGGATTGGTTCACGCCGTGGGATACTACCCTGGGGGTCGGGGAGTATCCCCACGTCTACAAGTGGTTTGCCGGGGGCAAGATCAACCTCGCGTACCTCGCACTGGACCGCCACGTGAGGTCAGGGCGCAAAGACAAGGTGGCCCTCATCTGGGAGGGCGAGCCCGTGGACGAAAGCGGCAGGCCGAAGGAGGTCCGGAAGATCACCTACGGCGAGCTGTCGAAGGACGTCAACAGGATGGCGTACATCCTAACGGAGAGGTTCGGGCTGAAGACCGGGGACAGGATGGCGGTCTACATGCCCCTCATTCCTGAGGCTATCGTCACGCTCCTCGCGGCCGCAAAGCTCGGCGTCACATTCACCGTCGTCTTCAGCGGTTTCAGCGCGGAGGCACTCTCGAGCAGGATGAACGACTTGGGGGCGCGGGTCCTTGTGACTGCGGACGGGTTCTACCGGAGGGGCAAGAAGATATTCCTCAAGGAGATCGTCGACAAGGCGCTGGAGCAGACACCGACCATCGAACACGTCGTCGTGGTGGGGAGGCTCGGCGAGAAGTGCGCCATGAAGCCCGGCCGGGACCACCTCTTCTCGGACCTCAGCGCCAGGCTTCCGGCCAACCCGGTGGTCGCCCCGGTGCACGTCGACAGCACCCACCCGCTTTACGTCCTCTACACCTCTGGTACGACGGGCAAGCCCAAGGGCCTGATACACGACACCGGAGGTTATGCGGTGCTTCTCCATGCGACGATGAACTGGGTCTTCGATATCCAGGACTCTGACATCTACTGGTGCCCCGCCGACATCGGGTGGGTCACGGGCCACAGCTACGTCGCGTTCGGTCCCCTCATCGAGGGAGCCACGAGCGTGATCTACGAGGGGACGCTAGACTTCCCAGAACCGGACAGGTGGTGGTCCATCATCGAGAGGTACCGGGTTTCGATCTTCTACACGACTCCGACGGGGACCAGGACGCAGATGAAATTCGGAGACGATTTCGTGAAGAAGCACGACATTTCCTCGCTCCGTCTGATCCACAGCGTCGGGGAGCCGATCAACCCCTCGGCGTGGGAGTGGCTCTTCGAGAAGGTGGGAGGCCGGAGGTGCCCGGTGGGGTCCACATGGTGGATGACCGAGACCGGAGGCATCATGGTGAGCCATCTGCCCGGACTGATGCTGATACCCTTGAAACCTGGGACGAACGGCCTGCCCATCCCTGGGGTCGACGCCGACGTGGTGGACGAGAAGGGCACCCCAGTCGAGCCGGGAAAGAAAGGGTACATCGTGATAAAGAACCCGTGGCCTGGGATGCCTGGACCGCCGACGGGGATGTGGGGGGACCCCGAACGGTTCGAAAAGGTCTACTTCAGTCGCTTCCCCGGCACGGACTACTTCTTCTGCGGCGATTACGCGGTCAAGGACAAGGACGGGTACATCTGGGTCGCGGGCAGGGCTGACGAGGTCCTCAAGGTGGCGGGGCACCGTCTGGGCACCTATGAGATAGAGTCGGCGATAGTCTCGCACCCTGCGGCCTCAGAGGCGGCGGTGGTGGGGGTGCCCGACCAGGTGAAAGGGGAGGTGCCGATAGCCTTCGTGGTGCTCAAGCAGGGGCATGCCCCGGACGACAAACTGAGGGCAGACATCAAGAAGTGGGTCCGGTCTAACTTCAGCCCCATCGCGGAGCCATCGAACGTATACTTCGTGAACAAGCTACCGAAGACGAGGAGCGGGAAGATAATGCGCCGCCTGGTAAAGGCGGTGGCCGAGGGCAAGTCCCTCGGCGACATCGCCACCCTAGAGGACGAAGCATCCATCACCGAAGTCAAGGAGGCCTACGAGAGCCTCCGCGTGACCTGACCCGGCAGCGAGCCATAAACTAATAGAGCCTTGCTCTGCTTTGTGGGGGTAGGCTATGGGAATCGGGATGGCGAAGGAGGAGATCGATACACCAGCGCTTCTGATAGACTTGGATCTAATGGAGAAGAACATCGAGACCATGGCCAGCTACTATCGCAGTATCAAGGGCGCGGCGCTGCGCCCCCACCAGAAGGGACACCGGTTGCCGGTGATAGCGAAGAAGCAGATCAACGCCGGCGCGGTCGGTGTATCGATGACGTCGTTTGGCCTGGCTGAATTCTATGCGGAGAGTGGAATAGACGACATCCTGATCACGAGCGAGGTTCAGGGCCGAAACAAGATTGCGAGATTGTGTGGACTCTCCAGGCATGCTAACGTCACGGTGTCCGTCGACGACCTTGCGAATGCCAAGGAGATATCAGAGATGGCGCTGAGCATGGGGACCAGGGTCAATGTGGCCGCTGAGGTGTATCTGAGCGTCCTGAGCGCGGGAGTCGAACCGCGGATGATGAAGGACTTCGTCCGGGAAATCAGCAAGATGAAGGGTCTCAATTTCAGGGGACTGTGGTGGCACGAGCTCTTTGGGATTGAAGGTCCCGCTGAATTGCGCAAGAAGAACCACTATGCGGTGTTGGACACGATAGCGGACCTGAAAGCTGAGATTGAAGACTCTGGAATAGACGTTGAGCTCCTTAGCGGCGGCCACAGCTATACCTGGAGAATAACTCCCCAGTACGAGCGCATCCAGAACGTCGAGGTCCAAGTTGGCAGCTACGTCTTCAACGACTGGTGTTCCCATCAGGTCGAGGGACTGGACGTGTTCGACTGCGCTCTCACGGTCTTGACCAGGTGCATAAGCAGACCAAAGCCTGATGAGGCAATGTTCGACATCGGGACGAATTCATGCGCAAACGAATCTGGAGAGGACTACGGCAAGGTCGTCGGTCCCAGGTTCAAGGACGTCGAGGGCATGGACCAGGTTCGCCTGCGAGAGGAACACGGATTCGCGAACTGCAAGGACTCTTCCGTCGAGATTAAGACCGGACAAGCATACGAGGTCATCCCCCCGCACGCAGACACCACCGCAAAGATGCACGACAGGTACTATGGGATAAGAGATGGGAGGGTTGAGGTCATCTGGCCCAACTATGGGAGAGGTCTCTTCTAGCATCGGGTCGCTCCAAGGCTTAAGTACGGCAGCGCCGGTCTCTGACGCGTGTCCTTGAGGGACGCCGAGGAGAAAGTCCTAAGGAAAATCGACGAAACCCAAGTCGTGAACCTTACCCGTAGGATCGCCAGGGTGCTCTCACAAACCGGGCACGAAGAAGAGATGGCAGAAGTTTTTGTGGACGAACTAAAATCCCTGGGCTTCCAGACGGAGATCCTCGAGGTCACGAGGCACAGGCCGAACGTCATAGCGCGCCTTAAAGGAAGCAAGGAGGGTTACTCGCTCTTGTTCAACGGACATCTGGACGGAGGCAGGAAGACCCCGCTACCGGGTTGGACCAAAGAGCCCTATGGCGGAGAACTATGTGACGGGAAGATCTATGGCGAGTTCGTGAGGGACATGAAAGGGGGCAACGCCGCGATGCTCATGGCGATGAACGCCCTCAAGGAAGCCGACCTCGAACTCAAGGGGGACGTGACACTGGCGCTGACGATAGGCCACGCCGAGCACGGTCTTGGCGTTGAGCAGCTTGTGGAGAAAAAAGTCACGTCCGATCTTGCGATAATTGGGGAGCCTACGCAGATGAACGTCTGCATCACTCACCGGGCCTGGATCGACATGGAACTGACCACGAGAGGGCTTCCGACGGCATATCACACGACTACCGCGGACAAGGGCGTGAACGCCATAGAGAAGATGTCCAAACTGATAGTGGCCATGAATGGCGTCAAGTGGAAACGACCCAAAGTCCCAACTGAGGTTGAAAGGTTGTATCCGAACCAGACGTGCTACTGGAACATTGGAACAGTGGAGGGCGGATTCGAGGGATGGAACTCCAAGAGCATTGTCCCAAACTACTGCAAGGCCGGCCTGAACGTGAGACCGATGTATGGGAAAGACTACGATGAAATGCTGGGAGAAATGAACGAGATCATAGCCCAAGTCAAGTCGAGCGATCCCAACGTCGAGGCGACACTGGACTACGTTCCGGGTTTCCCTCTCGATTATCTCTACATCCCATCCAGCTCTCCCCTGGTAAAGGCAAGCTCCGAGTCAATCCGACACGGAAATGGGAAGGCGCCCGACCTTGTAAAGTACGACTGGACCACAGACGGTGGGATACTCCAGCGGAGGGCCAAGATGAAGGTCGTCGTCTGGGGGCCGTGCGAAGCACTGTACACCCCTCTTGGTCCTGACGAGTTCATCACGGTAAAGGAATTGATGGGCGCTACGAAATCATACGCGCTCGCGGCCACGAAGATAAGCACGAGAAACAAGCACGACTTCGACCGGGCCTACAAATAGGCCGAATTCGGTTTCTCTCCCGATGGGCACGGAACGCGTCTTCCGTAATTGGACCTGTGGAAGCCCTAGCCAAGAGCCAACGCATCAAGCTTAAAACGGCTGCGACCTTCTCACTCATGTTGTACGACCTCGTCGTAAAGGGCGGCAGGGTGATGGACCCGGCACAGGGGTTGAACGAGAGGAAGGACGTGGCGGTCTCAGGGGGCCGGGTCGTCGAGGTCGCTTCATCCATCTCGGCTTCGAATGCGCGACGCGTGCTGAACGCGTCCGGGAAGATAGTCACGCCTGGCTTCGTAGACCTACATGCGCACGTCGCCCTTGACGTGGCAAGACTATGCATCGACGCCGAGAGCGTCTGCCTCCCCTACGGCACGACCACCGTCGTGGACGCAGGCTCGACGGGCGAGCTCAACTTCCCCACTTTCAAGAGGTACATTATCGACAGATGCCAGACGAGAATACTAGCCTTTGTGAACGTGGAGTCCTTGGGCATGATAGAGCTCACCGAAGAACCGCCAGACTATACCGATCAAGGATGGCCCGCCCTAATTTCTGCGGTGAACGACACCTTCGCACCTCTTTTTGCCAACCGGAAGAACCTCGCAGCCGTACTTCGGAGGTACAAGAAGAACGTAGTCGGGATAAAGTGGGCGCACCACGGACTTCCATTGCTGGAGATCGCTCGTTCGGTCGCGGACGACGTTGGATGCCCGATCATGGCCGAGAACGTCATGACCCCGGACTCGGTAAGATATCTTAAGCGGGGCGATATCATCACCCATCTCTACCTCCCATCGTCTAAGGGCGTCAGGGGGCCCGGGAATGGCTTGAGACCCGACGGTGGCAAGCAGATCGTCGAGGAATTCCACAAGGCCAAAAGGAGGGGCGTCATCTTCGACATCGGCCACGGGAAGGGGAGCTTCTCATGGGAGGAGGCTACCATCGCGTTCAATGAGGGATTGAAACCCGACACGATTAGTACCGACCTCTGGACGGGGAACGTGAACGGGCCCGTGTACAACATGCCCACGACAATGAGCAAGTTGCTTCACCTGGGCATGTCCCTCGAGGAGGTAGTCGACGCGAGCACAGCCAAGCCCGCGGCTGCCATCAATATGCGAGGCCTGATCGGCACGCTCAGGCCCGGGTCAATGGCCGACATGGCACTGGTGAGGGTCGTCGAGGGCAAACATCCGTTGGTCGACGTGAGAGGAAAGAGGAGATTGGCGGACCGACTGATCACGGTGACTGACGTGGTCAAGGGTGGAAGGATAGTCAATACCTTTTCTCGCGCCTAGGCAAGGGACGACCCCGACCAACACCTTTGCGAGCGGGAACGCGCCGCGAGGACACCTCCGTATCTCGCGTCCCAAAAACTACTCTGCGCCAGCTTAAATATCCTGAAGATTTCGAGCGCCCCGTGACCTGAGCCGTGCTCATGATTCCAGGACCCTCTGAGCCCGAGCCCGAGGTGCTGGCCGAACTTTCCCTCCCGATACTTCCTCACTATGGGGACAAGTGGATGGCGGTCTACCAAGACACGACTGCGATGGCGCAGAAGGTCTTCAGGACGAAGAACGAGGTCATCATCCTCCCGACTCCGGGACACCTCGCCGTCGAGATGGCCGTGGAGAACCTAGTGGATAAGGGTCAGGACGTCTTCGTGTGCGTCAACGGCTTCTTCTCGGAGACGATTGTGGGTATGGCGAATGCGGTGGGGGCCCACCCCGTCATAATATCGAGCGGGCTGGGGACCGGTCCCACACTGGAACAGGTCAAGTCGGCCGTGGAGGCAAGGGGCGACCCTGCGGGCAAATCGATTTTCCTCGTGCAGAACGAGACCTCTACTGGTGCGGCGACCGACCCGGCCGACATATTCCGCTACGCCAAGAGCAAGGGGATGCTCACCGCCCTCGACTCCATCTCCGCGATCGGCGCCATGGATGTCCGCGTCGACGACTGGAAGGTCGACTATGCGATCGGTTATTCCAGCAAGGCCCTCGGGGGCGTCTTCGGTGCTCAGCCCATAGCCATCGGGGAGGAAGCCTGGAGGTCGGCGAAAGGGAAGGAGGGTAAGATAGGGAGCACGTTCCTCGATCTCAACGCTTGGAGGGAGGCGATAGACGTAGACTCCTCCTGGGGGCACCCACACCCGACCTCGATGCCGACCTCTGTGGTCGTCGCTCTGCGAAAGGCCCTATCCATGGCCATAGGGGAGGGACTCGAGAACCGCTATCGCAGGCATGCCGATGCCGCGAAGGAGCTGAGGGAAGGATTGGCCGCCCTGGGACTGGAGCTCTTCACGGACTCGCACTTCTATTCCAACGCCGTGACCGTCGCGAAGCTAGAAGGCAAGCTGAACGCCGAGTTCAGAGCGCGGCTCGTCAAGGACTACGACATCATGATCGCCGGAGGTTTGGGGGAGCTCAAAGGAAAGATCATCAGAGTGGGCACGATGGGGAGCTCAGCCCGCCACGAGAAGGTGATGACGGCCCTGACGTCCTTCGGAGCCGTCCTCAAGCAACTGCGAGCCTAGGTAGCGCGCCGGTTCAGTTCCGCCCCGCTGTCGCGAGCATGGACTTGGCGCCGTTGATCAGCTGTCTCACATCCGAGGCGAGCGAGACGAACCTGAAGCCCATCGCGAGGTCCCTCTCGATCTCTTCAGGAGAGGCCGCCATGACGCCAGCGGCCTTGCCCGCGGCTTCGCACGCCTTAACGACCTCCCTCAGCGCTTCGAGCACCCTCGGGTTCCCTCGGTCGTCCATGAGGCCGAGGGTCATCGTAAGGTCGGAGGGTCCCACGAAGGCGATGTCCACCCCTTCGACGGCGACGATCTCCTTGATGTTCTTCAATGCCTCGGGGGTCTCGATCTGGACTATCACAGTGGTCTGGTCGTTCGCTGTCCTGATGTAGCTACCCAGGTTCAGCCCATAGTCAGAGGCCTTCACCCCGGCCACACCCCTGATCCCCTTGGGGGGATACTTGCAGAGCCTCACGACCTGCCGCGCTTCCTCTGCCGTGTTGACCATGGGTACGATCACTCCGTGGGCGCCGGCATCCAGCACGCTCTTGAAGAGGGCTTGGTCGATCTGTCCCACCCTGACCAGGGGTGTGACCTTGCTCCCGTTGAGAACCTGTATCATCCGCGAGACCGTCTCGACCGTTATGGGTGAGTGCTCCATGTCCAGGACGAGCCAGTCGAACCTCAAGTTCCTGAGGATGTCGACGACGTCGGGGCTTCCGGACGAGACCCAGGTCCCTATGGTCGTCTCGTGCGCCTTCAGCTTAGTCGTGAGAGTGCTCTCCACGACTATCGCTCCGCCTCCACCGGGTTCCTCAGGGTCCCGATCCTGTCAATCCTCGCCTCCACCACGTCCCCCTGCTTCAGGAATGGCGAACCGGATCCCTCCGCGACGCCGCCGGGCGTCCCGGTGGAGATCACGTCTCCCGGTTGTAGCGTCGTCCCTATCGAGGCGTAGGAGACGAGGTCATCGACCTTGAATATCATGTCCGCGGTGTTCGACGACTGTTTCTGCTCTCCGTTCACTGCGAGGGAGATCCCAAGCGTGTGTGGGTCTGGTATCTCGTCCCGCGTCACGAGCCAGGGCCCCAATGGGAAGGTCCCGTCCATGCCCTTCCCTTTGACCCAGTTCAGCCCTAGGCCGACGCTCGCTTTTTTCTGGAAGTCCCTCATGCTTACGTCGTTCGAGACAGTATAGCCGGCCACATGGGCGTAGGCGTCATTCTTCGAGATGTCCTTACCTTTCTTTCCGATCACCACGGTCAGCTCGACCTCCCAGTCGACCCTCTGGGAAACCTTCGGGACGATGATGGGCTCGCCAGGGCCGATGAGCGCGTTCCGGAACTTTGTGAATAGGTAAGGGTTCTCGGGCGGTTTGATGTTCTCCTCCTTGCTGTGCCCCCAGTAGTTGACGCCCACCATGATGATCTTCTCTGGGTACATGACGGGACTCCGCAACCTGGCCGATGAGAGCGGCGTCCCCATGCCGCCAGTCAGCGCCGCCTCCGACCCTCTCACGACGTCCAGCAGACCTCCGTCCAGTATCTGGTCCACGCTGGGTACGTTCTCCTTGTTCGACCCCACGAATATGTCAAAGACCTGGTCGCCTTTGACCAATCCAGCCCTGACAAACCCGTCTTTCTCGTAATTTGCGAGCTTCACGGTAAATCTCGGACTCGTCAATTTCGAGAAGCTATAAACTGTAACCCAGAATCTGAGAATCTTCGCAAGATGACGGAGTTCGTCGCCACGTTTAAGCGGCAATGGATGCCGCGCCGGCTGGACATCCGTTGCCAGCCGGCCTCACCCGTCGCCCAAGGGTCGCAACCCTGATTCTGCTGGCCACGCTCCTCCTCGCACCGGCGCTTCTGGCTATGGACGTGAGGTCCCAGTCCGTCGTGTCGACCGTGCAATTGGGGCCGAGCTACTATGGCGGCCCCTACTCCATCGCCTACGACTCGTCAAGAGGCGTGCTCTTCGTCTCCGAGCCCTACAACGGCACTGTCTCCGTCATCGCGGACTCGACCGATAGTGTCATCGCCACCCTGACGGTCGCTCAACTTCCGCCCGTCGGTAATGTCGTTTACGGGGCGATTGCCTATGACTCCGGGAACGGCGAGGTCTTCGTAACCGATCCGTACACCGATGTGATCTCAGTCTTCTCAGGCACGACGTACGCCTCAGTCGCCAACGTGACGGTGAGCGCGACTCCGGGCGGCCTTGCGTATGATTCCGGGAAGGGAGAGATATTCGCTACTGACGTCGCCTCCGACTCCGTCTCCGTCCTCTCTGATTCGACCAACTCGGTCGTGGCGAGCATCGCGGTCTCTGGCGACCCTACCGGCATTGCGTACGACTCCGCGAGCGGCCAGCTCTTCGTGGCCAACAACGCCAACGACTCTGTCTCGGTGATCTCAGACTCCAATGACAGCGTGGTGGCGACGGTGCACGTCGGAGGTTCGCCCATAGGCGTCGCCTACGACGCCGCGCGGGGCCAAGTCTTTGTCACCGACTCCGATAGCGCGGCCGTCTCCGTCCTGTCGGTCGCCACGGACAAGGTGGTAGCCAATGTGAGCGTCGGCACCTATCCGACCGGCGTCGCCTATGACCCGAGTACTGACGAGGTCTTCGTTTCGGACAGCAGCGCCAACACGGTCTCGGTCATGTCGGGCACCAACGATACGGTGGTGGGGTCGCTTGGGGTGGGTGGCGACCCGGAGGGAATGGCCTACGACGCCTCCACAGGCGACATGTATGTGGCCAATTTCTACGGCGAGTCCGTCTCCGTCGTCTCTGCTACTGCTTCCCCTGTTTCCACTACAACGACCACGAGCTCCACTACCGCGTCTTCGGGCTCCCTGGTTCCGTCATACCTCTCGATCGTGACCATCGACGCGGCCACGATTGTGCTGCTCCTGGCTGTGGCGATGAAGAGAAGGGCCTCTGGGCCCGACCGCTGACCTTCTGCGAAGAGGCTCTAGTACTTGCCCTTCGGAAGGGGCAGGTCCACGACCTTGTTTCTCTCCGAGGAGAGCTTGGCCGCAATCACGCCCTCGACCGCTTGTCTTCCATCCCATCCCGTCACCGTGGGTGGCCTGTGGTCAAGGACGTCGTCGATGAACAGCTGCACCTGCATGTAGAAGGCCTCGAGCCTGATGGGGTCCAACGGCCTGTTGATGTAGTCGATGGGCGGCATCGTCCACACGGTCTCCCACTTGCCCCCCTTCGCGAGGTTGAGCTTGCCGTAGCCGTCCATGTCGATCATCCCTTTGTCCCCGACCAGGGTCAGGTTGGATCGGAAGTCCGGAAGGCTAGGTTCGGGCATCTCGAAGGCCATCCAGAGCTGGCACATCACGCCGTTCTGCATCACGACCTGGGTCATGGCGTTGAGGTCGGAGAGTCGGGACTTGCCGTAGGTCTTGACCGTGCTGTAGACGCTCTTGATCTCGGACTTTGCAAAGTGTCTCAGGCTGTCGAAGTTGTGAGTGCCCATGTCCATGAGCGCTCCTCCGTGTTTCGGGTCGTTCAGCCAAGAGGTGGGATGGTCGACGTAGACAGTGAAGAGCCAAGAGCCGCGAATCATCCGCAGCTTCCCGATGGCGCCCTCTTCCACGAGCTTCTGGGCCCGCAGAGGCACCCCCCTGAACCTGCCCGTCTTGATGACCTCGAGATAGACGCCCGCCTTCTTGCAGGCTGCTATCATGGCGTCGCAGTCCTTCACGGTCGTCGCCATGGCCTTCTCCACCAGGACGTGCTTCCCGTGCTCCGCGGCTAGGATGGTCTCCTCCGCGTGCTCCCCGTGGGGCGTCGCGATGAGGACGGCATCGACGTCATCCCTCTTCAGAAGCTTCTCGTAGGATGGCTCATAGTCTACGCCATAGTCCTTGGCCAGCTGTGGCGCCCTGCTCCCCCCGTGGACAGCCACTAGCTTCGTGCGCGTATCGTACTTTGTGATCCCCTCGACATAGGACCGGCCCATGTAGCCCGAGCCTATCACCGCAAACCGCAGAAGCTTGTCCCCCTTCTTCTTGCTCACCAAGATAGGTCGCCGTTCGAATCTCCGACAGTATTTAGAGCTTCGCGGGCTACTGAGCCTGGCCCGGACCCCCGACGAAGCGCATTATCCTCGAGGCCCTGCGGAGGAGCTCCGTGGAGACGAGGAGCACGCCGCTCGACGCGAGAAAAGTGACAGAATAACCCACATAGAACGATATGACCCCGGAGACGACGGACCCGAGAACCGTCCCCAGCCCGATGAGGGCGTTGTAGGAGCCCAGAACCCCCGCCTGTCCTTGACTCTCGAGATTCGAGAAGAGCGCGAGCGAGGTCCAAGCGGTCCAGAGAGCGAAACCGGCGCCGGACAGTGAGAAGAAGAGGAGGTTGGTGATGACGAGGGAGGGCCCGGTGAGCGAAACTGCGGCAACTCCCATCACGCCGAAGGTGAACGCTGTGAGCAAGATCGAGTACAGCCCGAGCTTCAGGCCGCTCAGCCTCGCCGCCAGGTAGCTGACCAGTGCGAACGCCCCGAGCTGGAAGATGACGTTGGAGAACGCGATCCCGAAGATGACCGGGTTGGAGACCCCTCGACCGGAGAGGAATGCGACGTATGACATGTTCAGGACAGCGTAACCGGTCATGTAGAAGAAGCCCGAGAAGAACAGGAGGTTCCTTCCTTCCATGAGGCCAGACCTGAACCCCTTGTACGCTCGTTTCACTCCGTCGCGGGAAAAAGACCTGATTGGGACAGTAACCACGAGGAGTAGCCGGCTCGAGATGGAGCTCGGCGAGCCGACAGACCTTCCGGAGCGCGCCGGGGGGAGGGAGGCCACCTCCAGAGTCATCGGTGGGTCCCGGACGACTGCGTAGGTGACCACCAGCGATGCGATCGAGGTGAAGGAGCAGAAGAGCAGGAGATAGCCGACGGGGATGGAGCCGGGCCAGACTACGCCCACTAGCGACCCGAGAGCCGAACCCCCGGTCGCGATGAAGTAGAGGCGGCCGAGCGCTGTGTACCAGTGCTTCTTCTCGATCAACTCCATCGTCAAGAGCGCCGATATCGGCCCGCTCGCCGCTATCGAGACGCCGAGGAGGCTGACCATAAGGAATAGGACCGGGATGCTCGCCGTGAGGAACATGGCCGCGAAGACCAGACCACACCCGGCGAACGAAAGACCGTAGAAGAACCTCCTTCTGCGCATCCTGTCTATCGCCGCGCCCCATATCACGAACGCGGGGATGGAGACGAGGTTGTATACAGCGAAGAGGTTGGTGATGTCGAGGACGTTCCCCTTGATGCTCAGGACGTAGAGCGGAAGCGCGACGCTGAAGCACGTGAATGCGGCGTTGATCGGGAAGGTCGCCCACATCCACCTCACCTTAGCCACCGTCTTCCAGCCAAGATCACTCGAAATCCCAATACCGCCTCCGGCCCTGGCCACGCGCGCCTTGGCGATTAACTTGTCTCGCGATTACGCCTAGGCTTTCTGGTCCTCTCTGTCCGTTCGTTCATGGTCCGAGGGGTAGGTCCGACACTATCCGCTTCCTTGAGCGGCTCGATCTTTCCCGACCTCATCAGAGACGCTAGTTCGATCCGACGAGAACCTTCGGAGGACGTTCTCCGTTATCTTGGCGACATTGTTTCCCTGCGATGGCCGCGGGAAGCACCCGCACCACGAGATTGACCCCACAGAGAACACGGCTCCTCCCTTCGGATATTCCAGGAGCACCATGTCTGCGCGAACTAGGGGGCTAGTCGAGCCCGTCTGGTCCGGTTCCATGTGATTGAGTTCCTCGATGGCGTGAAGGTATGAATCAGGGAACGCCGTGGACCTGGCCAAGAGCTTGGTGTGCCCGGGCGTGCCCTGGTCGAAGGCAACGCGGTCTATCTCGAAGCCAGCCGCGCCGTGCTCGAGGACCTCGTTGTCAAGGTCGCCGATGAGCTCATCCTTCCCGATGCCCTCGAAGACGAAGGCGACCTCGGGGTCGAAGCTCTGCGGCATGCGGCGATATGGTCGGTTGACATCGACCCCCTCGCCCGAGAAGCCCACACCGACCAGCTTGTGCTCCGCCCTTCCCCTGTTCCTCCAGCTCCCGCCCATCTCGCCGGTGGTGCTGTGATGATACTCGCCCGGTTCTGAGCGCCAGCCCTGGGTGGCTCCCCACCTCCTAACCTCGAAGAGATGGGCCCTCTGCGGGTCTATGGAGGTCACCCAATAGAAGCCGTTGCCCCCCAGGTACATCATCCTCCCACCGCCTTTCAGGTATGCTTCCATCGCGTCGAGCATTTTCTCTGTGTAGTACTCGGGGTGCGACCCCGTGAGGACTACGCGGTACGGCCGCAGGAGTTCGAGGCCCTCGTCGTGCAGGTCTTCGTCCGTGATGACATCGAAGTCGAACCCCTTTTGCTCCATCCATTCAGCGAGGAAGAGGTCTGCGCTCAAAAGATGGGCTGCGCCCTTCCCGGATGAGAGGTGGGCTCCAAGGAAGCCTGGCCTCATCGCTAATAGCGGCTTCAGCCTGCTGGTCATCGAGACCCCGGAACCGTCCCTGTGGAGATCGTAGAGCCCGAGTAACCTGTTCGTCACGTTGTACCGTTCGAAATCCCGCGCCGGGTAAACGGTCCCGAGGCCCCTTAGCGCTTTGATATCGGCCTGCGTGTACGAGTGGAAATTCGAGTACGCGATATAGGTCAGGGTGGGGAGGAGGAATGCGATGCTCGCGTGACGACCCCTTTCTGGTGGCCTGACGATGAACGGGATGTAGTCCTCGCTCCCTGCGGACTCCAGATGCACGGCGTAGACCCCGCTCTTCATCCCGCTCGGGACTTTCAATGTGAAGTCCGGAAGCCATCCGGCATCATCCAGGTCGTCCTCGTGGAAGTAGATGGCTCCATACTGCTTCGGAGCCAACCTGAAGTCCATCTCTCTCCCCTTCCAGTTGTAGCCCGTAACGGCCCGCTTCGGGACATTGACGGCCCACCCGTTCATCTCGTGACCGGAGACGTCCGTCACCCTTGCGGACATGATGTCGGACGAAAAGTCCCAGGAGGCCACAAGGTTCGGTTCGAAGGCTCCCGGAGGCATGCCGAGCGCGAGCGACTCGAACTCCTCCACGGAGAGGGCCTTCGAAAACATGCGGGGACTGTCGAGCTTTCCGTTGAAGAACCCAGTCGCTCCTAGGCCTCCTCCCTGGCGCTCTTCCTGTGCCCCTATCATGACGTTTGCCCCTCCCAAGGAGCAATCCGGAGAAGCTGGGCCCGAATCGTTGTAGGCGTTAGACCCTCCGGGCCATTCTATCACAGAACTCTGGTAGAGAACAAGTCGACCGCTAGCTTCGTAGCTGCATCCTACACAATACCATTGCTTCGCCTCGATCGGTAACTCTGAGTGAATGCCATCAGGTCCCCCTACGCTCACTGCAAGTCTTCCCATCTCGTCAAGGAAGAGGGCGAAGGCCCCACGCGGCCCTGAGCTGGAGACGATCACCTGTCGCCCCGCCCCGGGAAGCGTCGGGTAGACCCAAGCCTGGAACGAGAAACTCTCGAGCATCCCGAGGGTGGGCTTCGAGGGAATCACCACGTACGAGCCTCTGTGGAACGTCTCCCTCTTCCCGATGTGTTCCCCGTTCAGCGACGATTGGACCTCCGTGGTCCTGGGATGACCACCGTGAAGCGTCGCACTGCCCACCAACCTCACGAGCCGAGCGCGATATGACGGAGCGTCGCAGCTTACCATGAACGCGATCTCGTCGCCATCCCTGACGGACAGCTTGTTCGCGTAACCCACTATCGGCATTGAATTCTCAGGTTGAGCCTCATTAGTCCGCTCGGACATTGCGGGCGCACTTACCCCTTTGCTGCTTAATCAACAGATGAGCAGGGAGGGGTCGTTTCTGCGAAATCGCATTAGCTTTTAGCGGTGCCCCGGTTTGCCTAGGGGCCGACGATGAGCGACCCCGGAAACAATCCGATGCCCGTAGTCGGTTACGCGGACAGATTGAGCGTTGCGCCGGGGGACACGATACAGTTCAAGGTCAGTTGTGACCTTCCGTCCTATCATGCCCAGATAGTGAGGATCCGGCACGCGAGCGCGAATCCGAAAGGTCCCGGCAGGAAAGAGGAGATGGTTCAGACCTCGGTCACCGGCGATTATCCGGGGAAGAAGGAAGAGTACAGGTTGGGCTCCTACGTCTTCGTGCCCCTGGAAGGTAGACCGTCCATCGCCGTGGAGGGGTTCTCCATCCAAGCCTGGGTGCTGCCCTCCATGCCGGCGAGAGGTCTCCAGTGCCTGGCCTCTGGCGTCTCCAGGGATGGGTCCTCGTTTGGTCTGTTTCTGCACCCTGAGAACGGGGTCGAGTTGAGAATAACCGATTCTTCCGGGGCTGTGCGATCGGTTCATGCCGGTAGAGCGATGCGGCCTGGCCAGTGGGCTTTCGTGGCCGGATCCTACGATAGTGGCACTGGGCGCTGCACCGTCGTTCAGTCTCCGGTACATGAGTGGCCCGACGATGAGTCGTCTGCCCGGGCGGAGGGTCACGTTAAGGAAGGACCTCTCGGTCGCATGGACGGGTGGATCACCATAGGCGCCCGGCGCGAACCGGGTCCGGGGCTGCCTCGGTCGACACAGCACTTCAACGGCAAGATCCAGGCCCCGCGCTTCTTCTCGCGTCCGTTGTCAGCCCTCGAGCTGGAAGAATTGCGCCTCGGGGTTCCGATTTCGAAGTTCCGGGACGCCCTCCTAGGGGCGTGGGACTTCTCCTTGGACATAATGTCCACGAAGGTCAGCGATGTGTCCGGGCTAGGCCTCGACGGGATCACTGTGAACAACCCCAAGAGGGCCGTCACTGGGCACGATTGGACCGGCGCGGAGGTGGATTTCAGGAGAACGCCGAACGAGTACGCGGCCATTTACTTCCACGAGGACGACCTGGAGGATTGCGAGTGGGAGACTGATTTCGAGTTCAGGGTTCCGTTAGACTTCCCTACTGGAATCTACGCCGCCTCCCTCAGCACCGGGGTGCACACGGACTACGTCCCCTTCTTCGTCAGACCACGCCCAGACGGGCCAAAGTCGAGGATCGCGTTTCTGATACCGACTCTCAGCTACATGGCCTATGCCAACTTCCACGCCGTGGACAACATCATTGCCAGGGAGTATGCACGGCCGGGCTTCCGTTATCCGGTCGCGCCGATAGACAAGTACCTTGTGAAGACGAACCTCAAGGGCTTCTACGACCTGCACATCGACCTGACGGGCGTGAACTATGTCTCGAGACGGATGCCGCTCATGGACATCCGCCCCGACTTCGAGGACCCTCTGCTTGACCTGGGGAGAGGCGGGATGCACCAGTTCCCCGCGGACACGTGTCTGACGGACTGGCTCGACGTCAAAGGCTTCCACTACGACATAATCACGGACGAGGACCTCCATGCCGAGGGGGTCGATCTCCTAAAGCCGTACCGCGTCGTTCTCACGGGGTCCCACCCCGAGTACTACACAGAGAAAATGCTCGACGCGATGGAAGCATACCTGAAAGGCGGTGGGAGGATGATGTACCTGGGGGGCAACGGCTTCTATTGGGTGACCTCCATAGACCCGGTACGTCCGCACATTATCGAGCTCAGGCGCTGGGGTGGGACTCAGGGATGGAGGACGCAGCCCGGCGAGTATTATCACAGCACCACCGGCGAGCTGGGCGGGCTCTGGCGAAACAGAGGCAGAGCACCTCAGAGGCTTGTTGGCGTCGGGTTCACCTGTCAGGGCATCGACAACAACGTGCCATACAGGCGCATGCCCGGGAGCTTCGACCCTAAGGTCGCGTTCGTCTTCGAGGGCATCGGGAAGGACGAGCTCATAGGTGATTTCGAGAACCTCGTCAACGAGCGGGGTGCGGGCGGTTTCGAAGTCGACCGACTCGATTACAAGCTCGGCACCTCCCCCAAGGCGTTCCTCCTGGCGACGGCGAGGGGCTTCAGCGACGCCTACCAGGCGGCGATCGAGGATGTCGACGAGCCAGACTCAAAGCAGAGCGGATCAGTGAGCCCCTTCGCAAGGGCGGACATAGTCTACCAGGACTATCCGAAGAAAGGGGCTGTCTTCTCGGTCGGCTCTATCTCTTGGGTATCGTGCCTCAGCTACAATCGCTACGACAACAACGTCTCCAGAATGACCGAGAACGTACTGAGGAGATTCGTCGCCGACTAGTCGCCGCTCCCACACGTTGCCCAACTGGTTGGGAGTCTCTCGAAGCGGATACGAGCGCGTGAAGAGAGGAGCTAGGTCTCTCTCGTTCGATAGTATTCCGTAACCTTAGGGTACACCTTCATAGCGTGTTCTGGGTCCTCGCCGAATTCGCTGATTATCACCTGGGTCGCCCCGGCTTTACGGTACCGCTCGAGCACGTCGATGACCTCGTCTGGCTTCTGATACAAGTAAACGTGCTCGAGTATCTGCTCGTCGGTGATCCCCGTCTCTCTCGCCGCGATTGCCGCCGGGTCAGATGTGTCGTAGGTCCCCTTGGCATAGCCACCCCCTGCTATCTTGCGGACCTTCTGGACGATCTTGTCCCTCGGGCCGGTCGCAAAGTCGGTCAACACGGCCCGCTCAATCTTGCCCGGGTCTCTGCCTGCCGCCCTCGCTCCCTCATCGAACTTCGGGAATATTATGTCCCTCACAGTCTCTACCGTGCCCTCTGTGATGAAACGATCAGCGTGCTTCCCTGCTACGACCGCCGCCTTTACCCCGAACGCGGAGAGATAGATTGGTATCTCGTTCTTCGGCCTGAGGTAGAGCATCGCCTGGGGGACTTTGAAGTATTTCCCATCGAAGTCGAACGGTGCCTCTTCCTTCCATAGTTTCTTTATCAGCTCCACCCCTTCCAGAAGCCGCTCCATCCTCTCTTGCCACTTGGGCCAACGGCCGAAGAATCTGGACTCGTTGATGGCCTCACCTGCTCCTACGGCGAGGACGAACCTTCCCGGGAAGAGTCTGTCCATCGTGGCCGACGCCTGCGCGATGAGCATTGGATGGTACCTGCCACCTATCGGCGCAGTTGCCGCGGGCCCGATCTTTGCTGTGGTCGTCCTGGCTCCTATCGCGGCGAGGACCTCCCAGGCAAAGAAGACGTGCTTGAACGAGGGCTGGAAAGGGAAAAAGTGGTCTGCGTGCCAGATGTACTCGAAGCCCATCTTCTCTGCCGCGACCGAATATTTGAGCGTGTAATCTTCGTCGAACATCAAGAGAAAGTCGGGCTGCATCCCTAGCTGGAACCTCAAAGTCCTTGACCGCGCTCATCTTGCCGGCACGTTATATCACTGTTTTTGGCTGGATCCGTGGGCTGTCCGTTCAAGGCTTTAAGGGCAGGCGACCAAGCGATGAAGCGATAGTGGATGAAGATCACCAAGGTGGAACCCATCGTTCTGCACGTCCCGACTGTCGCCGGCCTCGACGACGATGACATCCCGGACGACCTCGTCGTGCGCGTCGAGACCGACGAGGGCATCGTGGGCATAGGTGAGATCGACGGGCCTCCGCTCGCCACGACCACGCTCGTCAGGAGCGTCCACCCCGGCACCTTCTGGAGGGGCTTCGAGGACATCCTCATCGGTGAGAACCCTCTTGACGTCGAGAGGCTATGGGAGAAAATGTACCGCTACTCGCTTCACTTCGGCAGGCGTGGGATGATAATATGGGTCCTCGGCGGGATAGACATCGCGCTCTGGGACATCGCAGGGAAATACTACAAGCAGCCAGTCTACAAGCTGCTGGGCGGAGCGAAGGGAGAGAGCATCCCTGCCTACGCGAGCATGCCGCCCTACCAGACGGCCGAGCGGCTTATCCAGGCTTGCGAGGAGGTCGTGAAGAAGCACAACTTCACCGCGATCAAGTTCCACACAGACCCGGTCAGGCTCCACGACGGAACGTGGGTGAAGTTCGTCAAGGCCGTGCGCGAGCACTTCGGGGAGAAGCTGACGCTCATGGTGGACGCCCACAACGGTTTCACGACGGATGAAGCAGTCAGGTTCGCGAAATCACTCGAGCCCTTCGACGTCTACTTCCTCGAAGCCGCTCTCCTCCCGGACAATCTCGACGGGTTCGCCCGCTTGGTATCCTCCACCGACATCATGATCGCCGTAGGAGAGGAGCAGTCGACCAGGTTCATGTTCCTCGACCTCATGGACCGAGGGAAGGTCGACATCGTCCAGGCGGACACGATCGTCCAGGGAGGAATAACGGAGTGCAAGCGTATCGCTGAACTCGCGAAGGACCGAGGAAAGCTCTACGTGCCCCACGTCTGGAAGACGGACATAGCTTTCGCCTCGAACTTCCACGTAGGTGCGGCTGCGAACTCGCCGTTCGTCGAGTGGCCGGTCTCTGAATCTCCGTTGCGAAAGAGTCTGACGAACGAGAGTTTCCCTCTCGACTCCAATGGCAGAGTGCATCTCCCCCAGGCCGCGGGTCTCGGAGTGACCCTCAACGAGTCTGTCGTGGAGAAATACCGGTTCCCGGGACCGTACAGCCATTACTAGACCAAAAGCCGAGATGGATGTTCGAATTTCGCAACTTACCAAATGCTTATATCCGGAATTTCGAGCAATCGGGCTTGCAGATGCAACTATCCAGACGTAAGGGTATCTCGACTCCGATAATAGCTATTGTAATTGTGGTGGTCCTTGTGATTGCTGCGGTCGCAGCATATGAACTCTCGAGGAGCAATGCTACTTCGACGACCAGTTCGTCGTCGACGAGCTCGACATCCTCATCGAGCACCACTTCGATAACCAGCCCAACGACCACGACTAGCGTTAACACCGCTACGGGTACAGGGCCGACGACCTTGACTTGGGATACCGGGTTTGCACCTTCTGTCATGGACACTAACCTCGGAGGAGCCGGCGGTGCTCTCGACATTGTGATCTCTGAGAACACCAACGAGCAGCTCCTCTGGTACAACGGCAGCTGCGGGACCTGTGTAGTCCCATGGCTGGCGCAGAACTACTCGGTAAGCTCCAACGGCCTGGTCTACAGTTTCACCCTGAGGCAGGGTATCAAGTTCCAGGACGGAGAACCCTTCAACTCGAGCGCCGTCTACTTCAGCTTCAACCGGATGCTCGTCGATGACTCCAGCGCCTTCTTCGGGCACGGGGTCGGCTTCAGCTTCGAGATACAGCAGTTCCTGAACAACGCCTACGATGGTGCTCTCTGCGGCTGCAGCGAGACCTACAATGACACCTTCGTGAACCACGTCCTGGCCGAGAACTTCGTCCAGGTAACGGGCACGTACACCTTCAACCTGAACTTCCAGGTCCCGTTCACAGGTGTGCCGTACCTGCTGGCTTCGGCGAACTTCGCGGACATTGTTGCACCCGGGTTCGTCATGACCCACGACATCCCGTTCTGGTCCCTGGCCAGCAACAATTACACGCTACCTTACAAACTGCCTTTGAGTGGTAACGCCACCACGCAGTACCATGAGTATTACGACGACCTCATGGCCACCTGCAACGCTGGCGTGACGCCCTCTGGATGCGGACAGTCCTACCAGGACGTCTCCCCCATCGCTGGATCGCCCGGCTACAATGGACCGGTCGAGTCTGGGACGGGTCCATACGTGGACGCGGGCTGGGACCACACCACCAACGTGGTGACACTGACGGCGAACAACAACTACTGGGGTGGAGGCTGGGTTTCGAAGATCAAGCCATACTTCCAGACTATTGACATAAAGCAGACTACACAGGACACGACGAGGGCGCTAGACCTCACCACAGCGGCCAAGTCCGGCGCGGCCCTCGTGACTGACACCGACCTCGCCCAGGTCCAGAACATCATCAACAGAAATGCATGGCTCGACAACCACACCATGATCTCTGTGATTCCGGGCGTGACTGTGAACGGGCCTAACCCGATCTCTGAGGTGAACTTCTTCAGCATCGCCGACAACAACACGAACCCATTCACGGGCAAATACCTCACCTTCCAGCCTTGGTCTGATGTCAGGTTCCGACAAGCCATAGGTGACTCTGTGAACATATCGGCGATCAACCAGGCCGATAACCTAGGCCTGGCGCTACAGGTGGACTCGCCTGTCTCGCCGGCATACAGTCCTACGGGAGCATACAACACCTCCACGACTCCGGGGTACAGTTACAACCCAGACATGGCCGCTCAGCTCCTGTTGTCGATGATGAAGTCCCCGACAACCACGTTCCACTTCTACAATGGAACGCTGGCCAAGCCGGGCTTCTTCAACAACACCTTTGGCTGCACGGCTCTCGGCGCGAACAACCAGTGTTCCAACCCGGTCACTCAGACCGTCCTATTGCAGGCCGACCCGACCCGCGCCTACGACACTGCGATTGCGACCGCAATAGTGGAGTCGATGAACAACATCAGCGCGGCCTACAACCTGGGTCTGACCTTCAACGTCCAGTCCCTCAGCACCTCGCAGATCGGTGCCTACCAGTACGGTGTGATTGGTAGCATCCCCTTCTGCTGGGACGGTGGCTGGCCGATGTTCTACCCATACGTGCTGGACGCACTAACTGGCACTGCGAGCCAATCTGCGGCTGGATACCCATACATCGACCGGGACAACGTATCTGCCCTGAACACGCTCTACAACGAAGCCTTCACAGCTGCGACCACCGGAAACAGCACTGGGTTCATCCACCTGACTTGGAAGATCGAGCAGTACCTGAACAACCAGGCCTACTACATCATCGAGGGTGAGCCAGAGTACATCACGGCGACCACCTCGAACATTCATGGGTACTTCTTCAACCCCTCCCTCATCACGGACGAGTTCGGCAGCGGAACGATGTACTTCGCTGCCTGGTACTCCACGGCCTAAGGGTGACCCGCTCAACGAGCGAGTCCCCTGGGTCCCGCTCTGCACCTCGTCAAACCGCACAAGCCGTCCTTGAGATTAGGGACCTCAAGATTTCGTTCCGGACCTACCTAGGGGAAGTCAAGGCCGTTGATGGGCTGAACCTCTCCGTCTCCAGAGGTGAGATAATCGGTCTAGTCGGCGAGAGCGGTTGCGGCAAGTCGGTCACTGCCCTCGCCATAGCGGGTCTCCTCCCTCGCAACGCCGACGTCCTGTCGGGAGAGATACTCATCGACGGCAAGGACCTGCGAAAGATGTCCAAGGCCGACCTCCGCCGCACTAGGTTGGAGGACCTGGCGATGGTCTTCCAGGACCCCATGACCTACCTCAACCCAGTACTCACAGTCGGCTCGCAGATCACCGAGATCATGCTCGAGAACCCGGCGCTCAACGACTCTGCTTCGATCACCGCCCGCCTGGACGAAATATCCAAGATAGAGGCGGAGCGGGGGAAGACCGAGGAGCTGGGACTCGAGAGACAGATACTCATGTCAGCCGGAGGCGGAAAGCTGGGCAAGCGCGACGCAAAGAGACTGGCGAGGCTCCGCACCCTCGCCGTCCTGAGGATGGTGAGACTCCCCTACCCAGAACGCATCTTCAAGATGTTCCCTCACGAGCTATCGGGGGGGATGAGGCAGCGCGCCATGATAGCGATGGCACTGGTCAGGAAGCCCAAGCTAATCCTGGCCGATGAGATCACTACCGCCCTCGATGTCACCGTCCAGGCCCAGGTGCTGGCGCTCCTCAACCAGCTGAAGGATGAGATTGATTCCTCCATAGTGCTGATCACCCACGACCTCGGCGTCGTGGCCAAGGTCTGCAACCGGGTTGCGGTGATGTACGCCGGGAACATCGTCGAGGTGGCCGAGGTGAAGGCGCTCTTCAGGAAGCCGCTTCATCCCTACACCGTCGGCCTGCTGGCCGCCATACCAAGGGCCGACGTCGCCAAGTCTGAGCTGACCTCGATCCCAGGCTCCGTTCCAGACCTCATCGCGCCCCCCTCCGGCTGTCGCTACCACCCCCGGTGCCCCCATGCGTTCGCAAAGTGCTCCGACGTCAAGCCCATCCTGACCGAGGTAGAACCCAATCACTGGGTGGCCTGTTTCCTCTTCGACAAGTGAGAGAACCTTGGCCCAAGAAGAGACCACGCTAATCCAGGTCCGCGAGCTCTACAAGTGGTTCCCCATCAAGGTCGGGCTTCTGGGGCGAAAGTCCATTTACGTGAAGGCCGTCGACGGAGTATCCCTCGAGATCAAGAAGAGCGAGACCCTCGGGATAGTGGGCGAGTCCGGTTCCGGCAAGACGACTCTGGGCCTCACGCTGATGCGGCTCGTGAACTCCACAAAGGGGTCGATAATCTTCGGGGGGATCGACATCACAAAGATGAAGGGGAGGGACCTGAAGAGGCTGCGAAGGAGGATGCAGATGGTCTTCCAGGACCCCTACGCCTCCCTCGACCCGCGACAGACGGTAAGGTCGGCCCTGGTCGAGGTCATGAAGATCCACGGCTCCATCAAGGATTCCAAGCTCGCCTCCGACAAAGCAGCTGAACTCGTCAACATAGTCGGCCTCAACCCCGACCACCTCGCGAGGTTCCCCCACGAGCTCAGCGGTGGCCAGCGCCAGCGGGTCGCGATAGCGCGCTCCCTCGTCCTGAGCCCAGAGTTCCTATTGCTCGACGAACCGACCTCCTCCCTGGATGTTTCGGTGCAGGCGCAGATCCTCAACCTCCTCCAGAGGCTCCAGACGGAGCTGGACCTCACCTATGTCTTGATTTCACACAACCTTGCCGTGGTGCGACACATATGCCACCGTACCGCGGTCATGTACCTGGGCAGGATAGTGGAGATCGGGGACACCTCTCAGCTCTTCGAGAACCCGAAGCACCCGTACACCTTCGCTCTCCTTTCTTCGGTGCCGATCCCGGACCCGGAGGTCTCGCAGCGACTGGACGTCATTGAGGGCGACGTGCCGAGCCCCATCAACCTGCCCTCGGGTTGTAGGTTCAGGCTCAGGTGTCCATACGCCACTGACAGGTGCGCCGCCGAGGCGCCGCTACTAAGGGAGATCGAGCCCGGTCACTCGATAGAGTGTCACTACGACCTGGACCTGAACAGCAGGCCTGCCGCGACGGGTGCGCCGGCCGAGGGCAAGGTGGGTGCCGGCCCGGTGGGGAGTGCGTAGCGAATGAGGCTCTACGAATTCATCCTCCGCAGACTGTTCCTAATGATATTCGTACTCTTCGCGATAAGCGTGATTACCTTCATCCTCACCAGAGGAATCCTGCCGCCCGCGAGCGCGGTGAGCGGCTACCTCCACCTCGGGCTCTCCGACACTGGTAAGCTCGACATCGCGCAGGGTGTGGGCGTGGCCACCAGGTCCTGTCCATCGTGGAGCGCGTTTATCGATAACCATGCCGGCTGCGTCGTCCCTCTCTACCAGCAATACTTCTACTGGCTCGGCGATGTCCTCAGGGGAGACTGGGGTTGGAGCAACCTCCCGAACGACTTTGGGGTATATCCGACCCTGGCCGCCTTCAGTGACCGGTTCCCGTACACCGTCCAGCTCGCGGTCTTCTCAGCGATACTCACCCTGGTGATCGGCTTCTCCCTCGGAATCATCTCGGCGACGCGGGCCAACAAGCTCCCAGACCATCTTTCAAGGCTCACTGCGATAATCGGATACTCGATTCCTGCGTTCTGGTTCGGCTTGCTCCTGCAGCTGCTCGTGGTGTACTACCTCACATTCAACGGGTTCTCCCTGTTCCCCGTCAGCGGGGCTCTGGGGACCCAGTGCGCGATATGCATAGCGAATCCGGGGACGATACACGCCTACACGACGATACCCGTGCTGGACTCCCTGCTTTCGGGTAACCTGGCATACCTCTGGGACACGATTGTCGCGATGGTGCTCCCCGCGATAACCCTGAGCATAACCACTGTCGCCTTCCTGTCCCGTATCCTCAGGTCGAGCATGGTGGAGGCCCTGAGCCAGGACTACATCACCCTTGCGAGGTCAAAGGGGTTGCGCGAGAGGGTCGTCGTCTATCGCCACGCGTTGCGCAACGCAATCCTCCCGGCGATAACGGTCTCCGGACTGATCTTCTCGTCATTCCTGGGAGGGGTAATCGTCGTCGAACTCATCTTCAACTACCCCGGCATAGGTTCCGTCGCGCGGGACGCCACCGTGGCCCTGGACGTCAACTTCCTTGAGCTCTACGTCCTCGTCTCGGCTTTCATAATCGTCTCAGCCAACCTGATCGTCGATATCCTGTACGCCTTCCTGGACCCGAGGATCCGATACTGATGTCGACCATAGACGACCAGGCGAAACGGCCGGAGAGGCGAAACAGGAGCGCCGACATCAGGCACGCACTCCACCTCATCAGGGGGAACTACCTGGTGCTGGCGGGGATGGTGATCGCTGCGGGAACCGTCCTCCTCGCTATCCTCTCCGCACTCGGGTTGATCGTGAACCTGGAATCGTGGCATCACCTCAACTTCCCCCTGGTCTTGTGTTGGAACAATCCGTACTTCACATGGAACATACCGAACCTGAAGGTCTGCTCCGGAACGACGGTCTTCCCCCTGGGGACGGACACCTACGGTCGGAACCTACTCAACATGATCATAATAGCGGTCCCCCTCGACCTGGAGGTCTCGCTAGTCGTGGTGGCATCGGCCATTCTCATCGGCATCGCCGCCGGGGGAACGGCGGCCTACGCGGGCGGCTGGGTGGACGAGGTGATCCTGAGGGCGACTGACGTCTTCTTCGCGATGCCCACCCTGGTCCTCGGACTCGTCCTGCTCGTGACCCTCGGCCAGGTTTTCCCGAGGAGCGGCTTCGCCATACTGACCCTTGCACTGGTGATAATCTGGTGGCCCTACTACGCTCGGCTCGTCCGCTCCCAGGTGATTTCGGAGAAGCAGAAACCCTACGTGCTGGCCCTCCGCTCAGTTGGCGCGGGCAATTTCCGGATCCTCTTCCGACACATCATACGTAATTCCATCTACCCTATCTTCGTCCAAGCCTCCCTCGACGTGGGTGGCGTGATACTGGTCTTCTCGGCCTTCACGTTCCTGGGCTTCTCGCCGAACCAGGAACAGCCCGAGCTCGGGAACCT
>JAPCJP010000050.1 GCA_027886885.1 Nitrososphaerota archaeon
GCAACTGGTACAGGAATATCCTGAAGACTCCAACCATGGTGGTTCAGGCGTTGAACAAGAGGACGACGGCGGAGGTCCTCCCGATAAGGGACATGAAGCGAGTCGAGGATATAGTCCAGAAGTTCGGGGCGAAATACGGAGCCGGGGAGGTGAAGAAGTACTATCCGAGACCCGACGTGGCAGTACAGCTCTCAATCTGACATCCACGATTCGTCCCAAACCTTTAATCACGAACGTCTCCGTCTTCAAGGCATGACAACCGAGCAGGTGAAGGAAGTCGTGCTCCGGCAGTTTGAGCTGATCAACTCGGGAGACTCCGAAGGCGCAGCAGCCCTTTGGGCGTCAGAGTCATACAACCACGGCAAGAGGGTCGATAAGGCGGGCCTGACAAGGCTCTACCAGAGTCTACATTCTCTGCGCGAAAAGCATACCATCCACGAGGTGATTGCGGAGGGGGATCGGGTGGCCGTTCGCACGACGTGCACCGGAGTTCATGCTGGTGAGCCGAGCATTCCTGTGAACGGAGGAATTTTTACGGGCATCCAACCGACGGGCAGGGCGTATACCGTCCAGCACACTCACTTCTTCAAGGTTCATGACGGGCTGATTACTGAACACTGGGCAAACCGCGACGATCTTGGGGCCGCGAGACAGATTGGGCGCGAGCTCAGCCCTCCCAAAGGCACCTAGGTCTTCATGGACACAGCGAAGAAGTCTACTCTTTGCCCACAATCTCGGCCGGGGCTCGGCGGCTCCTGCGATTATTCCTCCTTGTTACATTAAGGCCGCCCAAGACAAGAAAGAGCGCCACATTGACCGCGATCAGGCTGATGTAGCTCCATGAAATCGACGAAGAGCTGCCGGCGCTGCTCGATGAAATAGAGCTGACGGAGGAGGCGGAGCTTGAGGATGTACCAGGCGCGGCTGAGGTGTCCCCGATCACTGAGACTGTGCTGTAGATTCCGTTGAAATAATTCGCCACGAACAGCTCACTCTTCCCGGAATCATATGCGACTCCGACGGGTTCATTTCCCTCGCTAAAAGTCGCAACGACCTGGTTGGTCACGTCGGAGATTACGGATATGTCGTTGGTCCCGCTGGCGGAGTTGGTCACGAATATCTCCGCAGTACCGGTGTCGTATGCGAGGCCGAATGGATAGACCCCGACTGGCACCGTCGCGACAACTTTGTCTGTCGCATCGGAGATGACCGATACGCTGTCGCCAGCATAATTCGCCACGTAGACCTCCCCCGAGGAAGAGTCGTAGACGGCCCCTACCGGATCACCCCCCACGCTCACTGTCGCGACGACTTCGTCGCTCGCGTCAGATATGACGGCGACGCTCTCGTTGTAACTCTTGGTGACGAATACCTCCCCCATCGCGGAGTCGTAGACCACGCCCTCGGGACCATAGGGCACGGTCACGGTCGCGACGACGGCGTCGCTGACATCCGAAATGACGGAAACCGTGTTGTTGTCATTGTTCGCCACAAAGAGCTCCCCCTTCGCGGGGTCGTAGGCGATTCCGTAAGGAGCAGTCCCCACAAGGACGGTCGCTACCACCTTGTCAGTCGCGTCGGAGATGACGAAGACTTCGTCGCCATGAACGCTGGTGACGAACACCTCGCCTTTGACGGAGTCGTACGCGGCACCATAGGGGTCTTTCGCCACGCTGACGTTCGCTACGACCTTGTTTGTGCTGTCAGAGATGACCGAGACGATGTAGTCGGTGGTAGAGTTGGCCGTTAGGTAGCCCGCAGAGTTCGTCACGAAGACCTCTCCTTTGGCAGAATCGTAGGCGACTCCATAGGCACCGTTTCCGACGGGTACGGTCGCGATGAGGGCGTTGTTCAGACCATGAGCGACAGGGTAACTGGCAAATGCGAGGACCATTATTGCAAGCAAGATGACAGCTGTTGCAGCACAACGACCGGACCCGGTGCCCCTAGATCCAGCCTTCCCAGATTCGCCGCCGATTTGTCGTCTCTGGCTCACGGAGCGTGTCTGACCGCCTAGTGGCAAGTGGACGATTATCCGATTTAAGGCTTGGGCTTCGAAAGATCCGCCGAATTGCTCCGGGTCCTTCACCAGCTCATCGATCTCCCCCCATGACCTCTACAGGAGGCGGAAGACCACCTCCACCAACAGGAGCGCCCCACCGCCTCCAGCTAGGAGAACCAGGATGAGAATCAGGTAGAATCTCTGCCTTCTCGTCAAGGTGCCTGTGGGCCGCACAAGGCGGCCATGGGAATCCGCTACGTTGCCGGCGTAGGGAGGGACAACGTACTGTTTGGGCCCGTCATCATGGTAAACGCCGCAGCGCTTCAGGTGGCGCTCCCAGCGCTCCTCCGTTATCAGCTTGTGGCACTTGGGACAGACCGGCACGAGATTCCCAAGGGCCGGGCTGGATATAAGCCGCACACAGGTTTGTCCGAGAAGCGAAGCTCGCTACTCCGCGTCGATCAACTCGGCCGGGATCGGTTCGGTCAAGAGGAAAAGCGAGCAAACGTCTTTCGTTGGAAGTTGAAGAGGACGAGGAACGGCCTGCCCTTTATTTCGACTATGCTCAGCGAGGAGGGGTCGGGATGCAGCACGTAGTACCTCTTCTTCCCGAAGCTTCTTTCGACCACGCGTTCGAGCATCGCCGTTATCACATCGCCGTGTGAGACCAGTATCACGTTTCCATTGGCCTTCTTCCGGAGAATCTCGATCGCCTTGACCGTCCTCTCGACGAGCTCGTCGTTGGTCTCTGAGAACGCTTCAGGGCTGGTCAGTATGTGGTGCCTTCCCTTCTTGCCGACGAACTCCAGCTTGAGTTTCGCCTCGGTCAGCTCCTCCAGAGTCCTCACCTTCAGCCCGTGCGGGCGCGCCAGAATTTTCGCAGTTTCGACCGCGCGAAAGACAGGACTACTGTAGACCGCATCAATCTCCAACTTCGAGAGGGTCCTTGCTATGAATGAAGCCCCCTTCACCCCCCTCCTGGTCAGGGGAAAATCAAGCGGACCCGCGTCTATCCCTCTTACGTTGGCCTCCGTCTCTCCGTGCCTGACTATGAAGAGGTAATCGGCGCCCATTGCCCTTCGTTCCCGTGTGTGGAGCCGGATTAATTAAACTCCTCCGGGGCACTGCGGCGGAGGAAACGAGCGGCCTCCGGCCCCTCCTCTCCTTCTCTGCGGTCTAGTCCTTGTAGACGAACTCTGTGCGGTTGTTACGGTGCGGTTAATGTCCTTCAGGGCGACGATCTTCTAACAAGAATATCATTCCCTCTCCGTAACCATACCAGTCCTTCCTCTTTGGGGGACGTGAACTTTACCTTCAGCGCTTTACAAACGTGCTTGGGAACGGCGGTGGTATCGTCTCTACTCAGCATCGTCTTTCTGAAATCAGACTGTGGGGTCCCTTTTGTGACAACGGCTTCGTCGCCTTCCTGTGTCCAAAGTAGCTTCTCCCTCTTTCTTGGTGAATAACGCAGCTTGAGCGCCTCCATCACTTGTTTTGGAATGGTCGTCCTCCCGCCGTGTCCTGCCACTGGCACCAGAACAGTCACTCCGAGAATTTCTTCAGTCAATCCATTGTAAACGCAAGCTGCATGAACTTAATCTCGTCGGACGACCGACCCTCCTTACGCCTTGTCGATGAACTCTGCCGGGTTCGACAGCCGTGATGATTATAAGCCTCAGGCAACTTGAGACTCATGAGCGCGAGGAGAACCGAGTCATGAAGAGGGCCAGAGCAAGGAAGACTGAAGAGGATGACCCGATGAAGTCGGTCGAGAGAGTCCTTGCGCTTTCGGATGCAGATTTTGATAAATGGCTCGAGAGGGTCATAACCGCTGGGCTGGCCACTCGCTGATGAGCCAACCGGAACTGCAGGATGAGGAACTCTGCAGACTTCTCAACAGAATGATTCCGGGTTTGAAGAGATCGATTCTGCGAGACTCTGACAAAAGGCCCGAGCTCATGAATTTGGAAATCGTTCTGCTCTCGAGTGCTCTTGAAATCAGAGACTCGCTGGGCTGCGCTGTTGGAAATCTGTGACGGTCCACCAAGGTGGGAGGTGGGCCGTATGGCCCCAGCGCGCCCTACTCTTTGTCGACGAACTCGGCTGGGGTCGGCGGCTCCGGCGCGAGGCCCTTCCTCTTCCTCGTGTCGGTGACCATCTGTCAGTTTCTGTGATTTCGCGCATCTCTTCGTAAGCGCAAACATATTTATTACACCAGTATGAAAGTCATACCAAGGTGAAAAGAGGTTGGAAGAGCCCGAAATCGCAATAGTCGGTACGAAGGGCCAGATCGTCATTCCGCAGGAGATGAGACGGAAGCTAGCGATAAGACCAAAGACGAAAATGGCCATCTACAGAAAGGATGACAAGCTTGTCATGACGAAGATCAGCCTGCCGACTGTGGGAGACGAGCTCAAACAGCTCTTCGAAGAGATAGACGAGCAGAACAGAGGAAGAAAGATACCGAGCGATCGGGAAGTCCTGAAGGAGATCCAGACGCACAGGAAGGAAAGAGCCGACAAAGGCGCGTAGGATGGTTCGCGTCGTCATCGACACGAACGTCATGGTCTCTGCTCTGATTGCCAAAGGAAAGCCACGTCGCCTAGTCTCAAGGCTCCTCTCGCGTCATTCGGTGATTTCGTCCAGGGAGATGCTCGAAGAGTTATCCGAGGTCCTGTCCAGGGAAAAATTTGGTCTATCGAAGGCGCAGGTCGGAAGGTACCTCTCAATCTACACAGAGAATTCTGAATCTGTAACCCTGCGGTCGAAGGTGCGGGCCGTAGCGGAGGACCCGGACGACGATGTCGTCCTCAGCACGGCAGTCGGAGGGAATGCCGAGTACATAGTTACCGGCGACAGGCACCTGTTGGTCATGAAGGAATTCGGCGTTACGAGGATTGTCACCGTGGACGGGGCGCTGAAGATTCTCTCTTCAGCCAAGACTTGAGCGGATAGCTCACGACCGCCCATAGGGTCAGCCCGACAGAAGCCTGCCCTACTCTTTGTCGACGAACTCTGCCTGGGGCTGGAGGCCCTCTTTCGACTAGCGAGCGCCTACGGCTTCTTAGGTCCTTCAACGGCGATTCTTCCGCCGGTGAACTCGATGCCCACAAGGGTCTCGTCGCCAACAACCCACGCGTCGTGTCCGGGAGGAACTGATGCCACGTCTCCCGGCCCGATGTCGAATTCCGTTCCATCCTTCAATTTCACGCGGTACTTACCCGAGATTACGTATTGAAGGTGCGGAGCCTCGCACCACTCCGTCTTGACCACCGGTTTGACATCGTTTGACCACCTCCAACCCTTCTGCAGCTCGAACCGCGCCACAGTCCCTCCAGCGATGTTCACCAGTTGGATCTTAGCGTGGGGGAATCTCCGAACCTCGGTCGATGCGGTCAGATTACTGACCTCATGATTTGGCATGGCCGTCCTCGGTTGACGAGATTCGTAATAAGATTTCCTCAGGGCCAGGGTCCGGCGAGAGGCCCTGACCCCTTCGTCTCAGCGACCGCCGCGCGTGGCAGTTCGAATTCGTTGCCTTAAATCTCCTGGGACCGAAGCGTATGCTGTGATATCCCCCGACGAGACGATCCTCAGCATAACCTGGGAGGGATACATCTCCAGAGCGGGCACACCATCGGGAACCTCCCTGTGGGGAGGCTATGCTTTGCTGATAACATCAGAGAGGGTCGTCGGGTCGAGACAGGGTCCTCCCCTGACCGGTTTTGATGCCTATCTGGGACCCGGTTCGGAGTACGCTCCGGCGTATTTCGACGCCGCCAAAGATGCATCCGCCGAAATCGTCTCGCGCAAGGACTTTGAGATCCCGAAGAGCGACATAACAAGGATAATCTTTGCCGACGCTGGGGCTCTCACCAACGGTTACGTGTCGTTCACGACGCAGGCGCAAGAAGTGCGGATCGACATCCATCAACCGGCAGGAAAGAACCTTCTCGCCAACATAGGACGGACCGCCTTCAACATCGAGCGAGCTCTCTTGGCCTTCGCCCCGGACAGGCTATACAACGCTGAAACTGGGGTGCTCATCCAAGAAGAGATGAATCAAAGGAAAGCCAAGATGGACCTGGGAACGAAGGACCCAAAGAAGCACTGGTGGTAGGGATTCCTATCCAGTCCCCGCGTCCACCTGCTCAGCCACGCCTCATCGATGAACGCGGCCAAGA
Organism: Nitrososphaerota archaeon; assembly: GCA_027886885.1. Lineage (GTDB taxonomy): Archaea > Thermoproteota > Nitrososphaeria > Nitrososphaerales > Gagatemarchaeaceae > Gagatemarchaeum. The sequence continues at coordinate 6,187 of JAPCJP010000050.1, forward strand.
CCGATACCGGGGCGCGCCGTTCCTAGACTCGGCCATCGCATCACGGGGCCTGCCGCGGAGAGAAAACGCCAGATACAGGAGAGCGGCCGCGGCAACGATAGCAGCGCTTCCGACAACATACCATCTTGTGTCGTTCGACGTGCTCAAGGAGCTTGCCGGAAGCACAGAGAAATGGTTTCCGGTACCGGAATACCCGTAGAGGTCATCCCCGGGGCTGATGTAGAACATGGAGAACGGAAGAGTGCCTATTCCTTGTGGACGAAATCCGTGCGGTTGTTATGCAGCGCTTGGTCAATGTCGTTCAATGCAACGATTTCTTCTCCGAAGGTCTCCTGACTTCTCTCCCGCGCCATGATTGCGCGACGGAGCACGATCTTCCTCAATCTCAGGAGGATTTTCACGAGCGCTTCCTGGTCTGTCTCTTCGTCCTTGTCGGCCAATTGTCGAGGACCTTCTCAGCCCAAGAGGCGAAGCTGGCATCCGAATCCGGAGTGTCGCGAGTTCCTCTTGGCGTCTTCTCGTCCGACTGCAATTCGTCTCACTCTGAGACATACGTACGGTGGATATAAGCGCAACATGCCGGCCTTCGAATCTCCTCAAACGTACTTGGTGAACTCGTTTCGTTGAATCCGCGCATCGTACAGTATCGCCTGAAGAGTCCCGGTATCAAGTTCAGAATGAAGCGGCACTGTGATGAATGAGATATCGTTTGTGAGAGTAACATGGCTACCCCTTTGACGGAGCACCCTGAAACCAAAGTGCTTGGTCAGAATCTTGATGAGGTCTTTGCCTGAGATGACTGGCAACCTGACCAAAAAAGTGGACCCGGCTTCTATGCGGGAACTAACTGACCCTCGTCGATGGCGACCTCACCATGCTCGATTGCGTAGTCGGCCATGGCCTCAAGGTGGACCTGAATCGCCTCCCTCAGATTCTTTCGAGCCTCGGCCTTGGTCTTTCCTTGCGTGGTTATACCGAGTTCTGGAACCCGCGCCACGTAAAACTTCTCCCCTTTGAATATCTTCACGCTGAATTTCATCGACATGGCTTGATGGCGTTACAGTTCAGAATCCTATTTAAGGGAACACAGGGTTGAGATAATTAAACGCAACCATGAATGTCCGATGGCGCCTAGCCCTTTGGGCCGAAGGCCCGCCGCGGGACCGGCAAATGCGCAAGGCAATCGATCATCGTCTCCGGACGGCGATGAGGAAGGATGGTCAGAACATGGTTGCCATGGAGGAATTCCTCGTTTGAACCGATTGACGAACTTGTCTGCGGTAGTAGACGATGGTGCCCGTCACGAGGAAGACAATCAAAGTTGACGAAATCAGCAAGACGACATTCATCGTAAGAAGGGATGCCCTGGCAGAACTATTGGTGGAACCTGTCGCCGTGGTGTCGGTTGCAACCGAGGTGATAGGAGTGGATTGACTTGAAGTGATGGCCCGGGAGTTTGTAGAAGACGTCGTGTTGCTGGAAGACGATGAAGTAGAAGCGACAGAAGAGGAGGCAACAGTCGAGGATGACTCGGTGGTGCTTGACCCGCTGAGAATTGAACCCGGAATTATCGATAGGCTGTCAGAGTCGGTGTTCGAGACGAATATCTCGTCCTTCGCAGAGTCGTAGACGAGTCCTTGTGGATGGTTTCCCACCGCAAATGCCTCCAGGATTTGGTTCGTCGTGTCCGAAATCACGTAGACACTGCCGTTGTCACTTGCGCCGGTGGCAGCGACAACGATATCGTGATTTGACGGGTCGTATACTATGGCGTCAGGGCAACCTCCCAAAGGAATCGTTGCCACCACTTCGTTTGAGTTATCAGAGATGACAGAAACGTCACCTGGGCCGCAACCGCTGACGAATGCCTCCCCCTCAGAGGGGTCGAAGGCAATAGAGTTTGGGGAGGTTGTCACATTCGCTGTCGCGACGACTTGGTCAGTCGAGTCAGACACGATGGAGACCGAATTGGAGCCTTCATTCGCTACGAAGATTTCACCCTTCTCAGGGTCATACGCCAAGCCCGTTGGCACTTGACCAACACTGACGCTGTGCGTTATCTTGTTGGTGTCATCAGAGATAGCCGAGACATTTCCGAGCAACCCATTTCCCATGGATGAAACGAACACTTCCCCTTTCGCCGGATCGTACACCGCTCCGTCGGTTGACGAAGAACCGGGCCCGGAAATCGTCGTCACCACGCTGTCATTCTTTTCTGAAATCACGATAATGCCGTTTCCTGTAACGCCAAAGGAACCGGTATCTGTCACGAAGAGTTCGCTTTTGTTTGAATCGTAGGCGATGCCCAACGCCCCCTGACCTACTTCAACAGTGGAGACCACTCTGTCGGTCGAGTCCGAGACTGCGAAGACAATGCCGTTCAGAGGGGGGAAGGCGTTGTCCACGACGAATATTTCGTCGTCGGCTTGGTCATAGGCCAATCCGATTGGAGCGTGCCCGACCCTGACCGTAGCGACTACCTGGTTCGTTGAATCTGAGACGACGAAGACGCTACTAGACAGTGAGCTCAATACCACGTATTCGCTCCTTCCAGGGTCATAGACAACCGCGTTGGGGGAACCGAGCAAAGGAATCTGGACAGAGGCCACCGTCGCGTATGTTGTATCGGAAAGAGCCACCACGGTTTCGGGGCCGCACAAGTAGCTGCTGACAAGAATTTCCCTCGTCGAGGGGTCAAAGACCAAACCGGAAGCACACGTAAAGTTTGATATTCTGACCACTGAATAGTCCGCATCCGAGACAGCGAAGAAGGAGCTACCGGTGCCTCCTCCTGCGGGGCCCAGCTGAAATCCAAAGATCTCCCCGAGGGCGCTGTCAAAGACAAGCGAGCCGTAGTAGGACTCTTGTCCCACCACCACGCTCCCAACCACGCTGTTGTTTACGTCGGCTATTCCGACTACGGAGCTGTTGTAGATCCCGCCTGATTCGGTGTTCTCAAGGAGAAAGAGCTCGCTCTTTGTCGGATCGAATGCCAGGCCCCTTGGCTGAGAACCGGTGGTCTGAATCGTCGCAATGACGGAATTGTTCTTGTCGCTGATGATAGAGATTATGCCAGAATAGTCATTTGAAACGAAAAATTCGCCCTTATTCGGGTCGTATGCTATGTCCCTGGGACCGCCTCCGACAGTCAGAGTGGCTACGACGGAGTTGTTTACGTCAGATATTATGGACACCGTACCAGAGTCGTAGTTTGCCACTGCTAACTCCCCCCTCCCCGAGTCATACGCAATCCCGCGCGGGTCGTCTCCGACCGAGATATTGGCGAGGACGGCGTTGGTGGCGTCAGAAATGACTGATGTCGAATTTGCGACCAGGTTCGTCACGAAGAGCTCTCCCATCCCTGAATCATAGGCGGCATCGTACGGGTCCGAACCCAGACTGATCGTATTGAGTTTCGGCTGGGTTTCAGCTGCGGCCGCGCCGATTCTTGGGGGAATATTTACAACTAGAAGGCAAAGCAACGCCAGTGCGAGAACTTGGTAAGCGCAGAACGAACCGCGTTGGCCAGTTCTAGGCATTGCGGCAAGTTTGCCTTCGCCCTTTGGCAACTGAATTGCTTCGTCATGACCGAAGCTGAGTTAAATCACTTTCGCGCCAAGACGGACTGCAACTATCACCGGGTACAACAACAGGGAAAGAAGGGGACTCTGTTTCGCGAAACCAAAACCCCTCGTCGTGGAGGGGTCGCGCCCCCACTCCTTGTCGGCCAATTGTCGAGGACCTTCTCAGCCCAAGAAGCGAAGCTGGCTTCCGGTTCCGGAGTCTTGTCGCGAGTCCCTCTTGCCGTCCTCTCGTCCGACTGCAGTTCGTCTCACTCTGAGATATGCGGACCGAAGATATGAGCGCAGCACGCCGGCTCAACCCACTCCATGAGGCCGAAGGCCCGCCGCGAGACCGGCAAAAAACCGAGTGAGGAAGTCGTCTCTTCCCGCGGCTCTTCACTCCGAAGCGGTCTACTCTTTGTCCACGAACTCGGCTGGGGTCGGCGGCTCCGGCGCGAGGCCCTTCCTCTTCCTCGTGTCGGTGACCACCTGCAGGAGCATGTTCGTCGGGACCGATTGCCAGGTCTTGAACGAGGTGTTCCACGTGGCCTTGCCCGCGGTCGCGCCCCTCATGACCTGCGAGAGGTCGAAGGTCTCGGACGCCGGGATCTCGCCCTGGATTATCGTGACCACCTCCCTCTGCTCGACGTTGATGAGCTTGCCCCTCTTGGAGCTGATGACCCCCGTTATCGCGCCGATGAGGTCGCCCGGGCCCTTGACCTCTATCGCAAGGATGGGCTCGAGCAGCGTCGGGTTCGCCATGAGCATCGCGCCCAGCACAGCCCTCCTCGTTGCCGGCATGAGCTGCGCATAGGTCCTGTGCGCCGGGTCCTCGTGGGGCACGTAGTGGGTCAGCGTCGCCTTGACACCCCTGCAGAGCTCGTAGGCGAGCGGGCCGTTCTCCATGATGTCCTCGAACCCAGCCCTTATCGAGTCCATCGACTCCTGCAGGTACTGGACTCCCTTTGTCTCCTCGGTGAGCATGTTGCCCCTCGGGTCTATCGCGACCACCGACTTGGCCATGTCCGAGGTCCAGCCGTTGTCCCTGAGCGTCTTCTGGATGCCCTTCTTGTCGGTCATCTCGTTCAGGCTGCCGTTGCGGATGAGCTCGACGATGTGCGGGTCGAGCGGCTCGACCTGGATGAATATCTTGTTGTGGCGGTTCGGCGAGCGCGACATTATCGGGCCCGCTGAGCCCCTGACTGCCTCCCGGTAGTTGATGATGGGCGGCGAGGTGATTATCTCCAGCCCCTGCTGCTGGAGCATCGTCGTCGCTATCTCGAGGTGGAGGACGCCCATGCCGGCCATCAGCGTCTCGCCCGACTCCTGGTTGATGGTAATGATGAGGTTGGGGTCCTCGATGTTCAGGCGGCGCATCGCCTCCACGAGCTTGGGGAGGTCCCTCGGGTGCTTGGCCTCGACCGCCGTGGTCACGACCGGCTCGCTGACGTAGTGGATGGACTCGAACGGCACCACGTCCTTCTGGGTGCTGATGGTCTCGCCTGAGCGGATGTCGAGCCCCAGGATGGCCGGGATGTTCCCCGCCGGGAGCGAGTCGACGATCTCGCGCTGGAAGCCCATGAAAATCTGGACCGACTGTATCTTGCCCTCCTTCTTCGAGTTGAGCAGGTAGACCTCGTCACCGTTGCTGATGGT
>JAPCJP010000116.1 GCA_027886885.1 Nitrososphaerota archaeon
GTAGTGGTCCACGCCGACATAGTCGAAGAGGCTCCAGTCGACCTTCTCCCAGATCAGGGAATGGTAGGTCAGCCTGCCCTTGAATTCCTTCCTGACGGCGGCCACGGCCTTGGCGAGGAACGTGTTGAGCGGCTCGTTGTGCTCGCCGGCCATGATTCGCGCTCTGAATTTTGGGTTCCCGAGCCGCTGGATGATGTTCTTCCCCTCGAGAATCCCCTGCATGAACAGCGTAGACTCGGCGGCGACGCTCAACACCACTTTGTCGGGCCACCGCTTGTGGAGCGCTTCCAGAGTCCCGGCCGCCTTGGCCAAATATGCGACGGTCTCATCCTCGCTCTTGTCCCACAGGAGAGGCGAGAGCCAGACCTCGAGCCCCTCCTCGAGAGCGACCGTCGCGGCGGTCACAATCCGACCGACGTCCAGGGCGCTGATGCTGACCGCGCTGCAGTGCAGGTCGTTCTTGATGATCTCCAGCTCCCGGTGTACAATCTTCGGGTCGAAGACCGGACGCCAATTGAAGCCCATCACCGCTCCGACATCGTAACAGACACCCTTCAGCCTCAACCCAGACTCACCTCGGCTCAGGTCCCAAGATACGCAGGATTATGCCCGCGCCTGGCATCTGCTTCTCCACGTCCTCTGGAGAAAGTTGCACCATCCTCGACAGTCCGTCGACGCACGCCAGAAGCGCGCTCACCAGTTTGTCGGGGTCGTCATTCGCAATCTTGCCTGCTGCTTGCCCCTCGACGACGAGCCCTCGCATGATTTCGCGAACGAAAAGGCCCTGCTCCTTGATCTGCTCGCGAAGGTCCTCTGGAAGACTGTCACTGGCCATCGCTTGATACATGAACTGGTAGAATTCGGGGTCTTCACGCCTGCGCTCAAGCATCGTAGCCACAATCCGCTTCAAGCGGTCTCTTGGTGTGCCTGGCATATGCTGGACGATCGCGCGCAACTCGTCTGCGGGTCGGCTCAACTGCCTCGCCAAGGCTAGGAAGATTGCAGCCTTACTCGGAAAGTAATGATATGCCAATCCCGGGCTGACGCCAGCCTCGCGGGCCACGTCGGCCATCTTAGCAGCCATCCCCTTGCGGGCAAATATCTCCCTCGCAGCGGCCAGAATCTTCTCTGTGGTCTCCTCTCGAATCTGCCTATTGACTTGTTCTGTTCGGGGCAGGCTTAATCCTCTCAATATTGATTGAATATTTAATCAATATATAACCGTATTTCCCGTAATGGGCTTGGGTTCACCCATGCAACGAACGAGCATGAGGAGATCCATTCAAATGAATAATTCAAATCCATCGAACGAAAGTATACTGGTCGAATCTCCCCTGCCCCAGCAATGTCTGTGGGTTCAAGCAGCGACCACACATCAGTTCACCGGACATCTGATCTTCGTTCGTAGTCGATAGCAAATTACTTTCGAGCTCAGTTGGGGCCTCGGCATTTATTCCCACGAAAGGCGAGGGCTTATCCTTCTATCCAAGTAGGAGGTGAGGGGTTAGGGCAGGAAGGAACTCGACGCCGTTCGTTGCACTGACCCGCTGGTTCGGAAGCTCAGAGTAGGACTCATTTGTCACTTCGGTTCTCCTCGGCCACAGCAAGGCGTTTCGTGATAAGTAAGGAAGTGAGTAAAAGGATAGTTTCTATTTTTATAATTGATATGTCCGAGTCGAGTTTGCGATCTAAATGCCAATGATTGACGTTTACGCAGCGGCAGACCTCTTTCCCGCCGGCACCGATGGTCAGCTCGGCCACGAACTCACCATGGCGGTTCTGCGCGCCGAGGGTGTGGCGACTCCGGGTCCCTTCCACCTAAACAACACCGCGGCCTTTATCCATCGGATGGACCCACATGCGGTGCACACGGCAGCGACCGACTCCGCTCGCACGGTGCGCGTCCAGGTCATCACTCCTCCTGGGGCGTTATCCCGCGACGGTCAGAAGCAGCTCGTCAAGGAAGCTACCGATATAGTCACTAGGATCTCAGGTGACCCGACCCAGGCCGGCCGCACATGGGTGCTGCTCAGTGAGGCCGCCGAAGGCGGCTGGGGCCTTGCGGGAACCGCCTTCGGTCGTCAGGAATTCGCGGATCTCGCCGCAAAGGCGGCCGCTGCGCGCCAAGCGAAGTAATCGAACCCCACCCCGGAGGGCAACGAAGGTGAGCTCATCGCCTGGTCGGCGGTCGGTGCCAGTAGACATTTTAGTCGCCCCGCGATGGTATCCGATACGTTGCAACGACAAGAGCTAACGTCAGAAAGCGAGTACAGAAGGACCCACAAGAATCTGAAATCTCCCTTTGTGAAGGTTGACTTCGCTGACTGTCCCGTCGAGACTTCTGTCGGCGTTCTGGGCAAGAAGTGGACGATGGCAATCATTCGTGACATTGGTGCCTACGGAGTAGACAGATTCAGCGGACTTAGTCGCTCTCTGGGTGGGATTCCCCCAAAGGTTCTTGCAACAAGGCTGAAGCAACTGGAACATGAAGGTTTCATCATGAAAAGGGTTGAGAAGAGCGTGCCGCCAAGGGTCGTCCGGTGGTCGCTGACCGAGAAGGGAGTGGATGCGATACGGATCGGGATGATGCTCGCTATCTTTGGGTCAAAGTGGTACGCCAGCAGAGTGTTCGACGACGAAAGACCTCGCAAGATGAATGAAATCTACAGTCGCGAAGGAATCGAGCTATTCATGAAGGACCTCTGATTCAAACCCATCGAACGAAAGTATACC
>JAPCJP010000051.1 GCA_027886885.1 Nitrososphaerota archaeon
TCGAGGAAGTGAAGCTGGAGGGAATCAAGCGATGGGGACAGTGGAGCTGGATGGCTTTTTTCTACGTCGCCCAGGACCTGAAGAACCTCTCGAAGCGCCTGGGCATACAGCTACGGCTGGAGTGAAACCCTCTCTATGGCCACAGCTGTGAGAAATGTCACGGCACGAATATGGTGGCCACAGCTGTGTTCTCCAGATTCTAAGCGGGGGAGAAGACAATACTCGAGTTCGACCCGACCTCCGATCACGAAGGCTATGTCGCCCGAACAGTGAGGGAGCATTGTCGACGGGTTCAACTGTCGTCTTGTTCACAAAGCAAAGAAGCAAGGCGGATTGTCGGATTTAAGTCGAAACTGCCCGGTTTTGCGGATGGGAGGAGCTGCGCACCACTTCGTCCCTGGCGATTGGTGGTCCTTCCTGCGCCCCAAGCTGGGCCCGGCCCGATGGCCTTCCCGAAGACTCTTTCGAATTCGCGCGGCCGGGTGAAGATGTCCAGGCCGCCGAGAAAGTCGATGTTCGGGAGCGCCGCCTTCATCCCCGCGGCCGCTGGCTCGAACCCCGGGCTGTCTGCCAATGGGTTGACCCAGACGACCTTCGAGACTCGTCTGCGCACCTCCCTCATCCTATCCGTCAGCAGATCCAGCTCCCCCAGCTCCCACCCGTCGCTTATTATGAGAAGCACGGTGTGGGAGCCGAGATATCTCGAGTATCCGTCCAAGAGCCGTTCCAAGGCGGAACCGATGCGCGTCCCGCTGCTCCAGATTTCGACATTCCTCGAGACTTCGCTGGCGGCTGATCGCAGCGACCTCCCCTTCAGATGATCGCCTATCTCGCTCAGACGCGTGCTGAACACGAAGACCTTCGATGCGGGTATTCTGTTGGCGGACTGGTGCAGAATCTTGACCAGCCTGTCACTGTGGCCATCCATCGAGCCGCTGATATCGCAGAGGACGACGAGTCGTATCCTTGAGACGATTCGGTTCTCGCGCTCCACCGTGAGAAGCTCCCCCCTCCCGAGGGCGGAGCGAAATGTCCTGCCGAGGTCGATTCGGCCCCCTCGCGAAGCGATGGACCTCCTTCCTCTATTCGTCGCGAGCCTCCTTGTCATCCTCTTGAGCGCCCTCCTCACCGAGGGCACCTCCTTCGTGCCCAGTCCGTCGAAACTCTTCCGCTGCGTCCGTTCGAGCGGGCTGAAAACTCCCAACGCCGCTCGCCGCGTCTCATTCGTACCTCCGGACGACGAGCCTGACACTGCTCGCGTTGCCACCCCCTTCTCAAGGGATGCCCGACGCGACTCGTCCGCCCGCCTTCGCCTGCTCCTGCGGCCCTTGCTCGCCCAATCCGCAGTGATTGCGCGTTTCCTCCCTGACTGCCAGTAACTCCTGAACTCTTTCTCGAACGTCTCGAAATCCTCCGACCTTTTCACCACGCAGATCCGCAGTGCGTCATGAAAGACCTGTTCGTCAGAAAAGCCCGCCTGGCCTACCGCCCGTACAGCATCGATCGTCTCTGATGGTGTGACGGATAGCTTTGCATCGCGAAGGAGCCTGCAAAATTCCACGAGCTTAGTCTCGAGCCTCTCAGCATACCTTCGCCCCTCCTGGGAGATCAATACTACGAGTTCGTCTCCAGCAGTAGCTCGTCCCAGACCCCTCCGCGCAACCACATGAGGTCCTCAGCGCTCTTTGCGACGCACCCCGCCGTCTCCATGAGTGATACCCTGTCGAGGTCCTTCCTGCCGAGCGCGAGCAGGGCGGCCGACCAGTCAAGGGTCTCCTGAATCCCCGGTTTCTTGACCATCGAGTCGTCTTTCCTCAGTTTCTCCATCACCTCGACTATCTGGCGCGCCAACTTGTCGCCGATTCCGGGGACTTTTCGCTTAACTATCTCGAGCTCTTTCTCCGCGCTAGGATAGGTGAGGTAAAGATAGAGGCACCTCCTCCTCAGGCCGTCTCCCAGCTCCCTCGTCCGATTCGATGTGATCATGACGATGGGGCGCCTCTCGGCCTTGAACGTGCCAATCTCGGGGACCGTTACCTGGAACTCCCCGAGGAACTCGAGCAGGAGACCCTCGAACTCCTCGTCGGCCCTATCAATCTCATCGATGAGCAAGAGCGGCGGATTCGGCCCTTTGGCGAGGACCGCCCTAAGCAGAGGTCGCTTGAGCAGGAACCTTTCGCCGAAGACCTCCGTTTCGATCTCATTCGATTGCGCTCTGGCCTCCTCCATCCTGATCTTAAGGAGCTGTTTCAGGTAATCCCACTCGTAGATTGTCGACCTGGCGTCCAGGCCCTCGTAGCATTGTAGTCGTATCAGTTCGGCTGAGCGCACGTCACTGACCACCTTGGCCAACTCCGTCTTGCCGCAGCCCGGTTCGCCTTCCACCAGAAGTGGCTTCCCGAGCGTGAGTGAAAGATAGACCGCCGTTACTATCTCGGGGTCGCCTACGTAGCCGCGCTTCTCGATGAGCTGGGCCAGACGCTCCAAGGACGGAACGGCGGCTCGTCTTTCTCCCAAACTAGGCTCAATGAGGCACGGTCGTTATTTAAACGACTCCAGCGCGGCGAAAAATGGTGCCCGGCCTAGCTTTATGTAGAAAGGAGATGATACCTCGCAGCATTGACTTGCAGGGAGTTCGAGTACTTCGCTCCCGCTTCGGTAGGACAGTGCACCGCTCTTCTAAAGACGTATGGATCGAGGGCAAAAATCCTCGCTGGAGGGATGAGCCTGATTCCAGTGATGAAACTGCGGCTGGGGGCCCCGGCTTACCTCATAGACATTAACGGAATCTCCGGCCTTGACTACATCCGCGAGACCAGGGACTCGCTTCGGATAGGTGCGCTAACCCGACATCACGCTCTTGAGACCTCGAGTCTGGTCCGACGTAAGGAGCCTCTCCTGGCTGAGACAGCAGCGTGGATCGGCGACCCACAGGTGAGGAACAGAGGAACAATCGGGGGCGCACTGGTCCACGCGGACCCCAGTGGCGACTGGGGCGCGACCATCTTGGCCATGCGCGGCGAGATGAAGTTGCGAGGGCCGGCAAGGGAGAGGGTGATAGCAGCCGATAACTTCTTCGTCGACACGTTCACTTCAGCTGCAAAGGGCAACGAACTACTTGTCGAAGTTAGGATTCCGGTCCCCCGCCGAAGAAGCGGCGGGTCCTACATGAAGCTAGAACGGAAGAGCGGAGATTTCGCGACGGTCGGTGTAGCAACGCAGATTTCTCTGGATGAAGAAGGCGTCTGCGATTATGCAGGAATCGGTCTGACCGCCGTTGGGATGACGAACATCCGAGCCAAAGGAGCGGAGGCCGCGCTTCTCGGGAAAGTGCCGACAGACAGCACCATCGAGGACGCGGCCGAGGCAGCGTCTGAGGACGCAAGCCCCATGTCCGACCCGTTGCGCGGGTCAGTTGAATACAAGAAGGCGATGACTAAGGTCTTCACACGAAGGGGGTTACAACTAGCAGTGAAGAGAGCGAAGGGAGTTGCTTGAAGTTGGCAAAGAGAGCTCCCAAGTCGTCCAAAAAAAGAGGTAAGAAGGCGCGCCATGTCAAGGTCAGTTTGAACGGCTCAATTTTCGAGGCAGACGTGGAGCCCAGACTCCTTCTCGTCGACCTCATCCGCGATGTGGCAGGCCTCACCGGCACACACGTGGGCTGCGATACCAGCAACTGCGGGGCATGTACCGTCCTCGTCGATGGACAATCGGTCAAGTCATGTTCCATGTTCGCTGTGCAGGTCAATGGCTCGAAGGTGCAGACCATCGAGGGCTTGGCAGAGGACGGAGACCTGCACCCCATGCAGAGCGCTTTCTGGGAAAACCACGGTCTGCAGTGCGGTTTCTGCACTCCGGGGATGATAATACAGGCGAGCTGGTTACTCAAACAGAACCCCAACCCCACCGACGACCAGATACGCGCTGGCATCTCTGGCAACCTCTGCCGTTGCACGGGATACGTGAACATCGTGAAGTCGATTAAAGCGGCGGCGAAGGAGATGAGGAGATAAGAGCAATGGCGGTCTCCGCAATATTCGGGTCCAGGGTGAAGCGGAAGGAAGACCCCCGCATGATCTCGGGGACAGGGTTGTACGTGGCCGACGTCAAGATCACCGGGATGGTCTATGCCTCCTTCGTACGCAGCCCACATGCCCACGCGAAGGTGAGGCGCATCGATACAGCGAAGGCGAAGAAGAGCGTTGGCGTAGTTGCCGTTTACACTGGAGCCGATGTCAGAGGCAAGGTTGCGGCGGTGCCCTGCGCATGGGCGATTCCTAACTCCGACCTCAAGATTCCTGAGTACCTGCCGCTCGCGGTCGACAAGGTCCGCTATGTAGGTGACCCGGTCGTCGTCATAGTAGCCGACAGCCTTCAGCATGCAGAGGATGCGGCCGAGAAGGTGCAAGTCGAGTACGACCCGCTACCTGCCATCGTCGACCAAGAGGACGCGACGAAGGACGGGGCCCCGGAGCTGTACTCGAAGATTCCCAAGAATATCGCGTTCGACTGGAAACTCGCTGCGGGCGACGTAGGCAAGGCATTCCAGGATGCTCACACCGTCATCAGGGCAAAGTTCGTCAACCAGAGGCTCCAACCTACCGCAATCGAGACGCGCGGAGCGGTCGCGAACTACAACTCAGGCACAGGTGAAATCACTCTTTGGGTGACTTCCCAGAACCCGCACATCCATCGCCTGCTCATCTCCGGAATGATCGGTGTTCCCGAGCACAAACTACGGGTAGTCTCCCCGGACGTCGGAGGAGGGTTCGGGAGCAAGATACACGTCTATGGGCCGGAAGCGCTCGTTGCCTTCCTCTCAAAGGACCTTCAGAGGCCGGTCAAGTGGATGGAGGACAGGAGGGAGAACTACCTCTCCACGACTCACGGTCGTGACCACATCCAATATGTCGAGCTGGCCGTGAAGAAAGACGGGACAATACTCGGATTGCGGGCTAAAGTCTACGCAAATATGGGTGCGTGGCTGTCGACAGCAGCCCCTGGCGTCCCAACGATTCTCTTCGGGCTGATGCTGAGCGGCCCATACAAGATACCAGCGATACAGTGTGAGGTCTTCGGGGTCCTGACGAACACGGTCGCCGTGGATGCCTATAGAGGGGCGGGGAGGCCCGAGGCGGCTTTCATAGTCGACAGGCTGGTCGACATGGCTGCTCAGGCCCTGAAGCTCGACCCAGCGAAGATACGGCTGAAGAACTTCATCAAGAAGGAAGAGTTCCCCTACACGGTCCAGACCACGCTGCAGTATGACAGCGGGGACTATGTCACGGCCCTCAAGAAGGCGTTGGAGGTGGTCGGGTACGACAGACTCAGAAGCGAGCAGGCGAAGTTGAGGAAGGAGGGGAAGCTCATGGGGATAGGAATATCGAGTTATGTCGAGATTTGCGGCCTGGGCCCTTCGAAGGTCGTCAGAAGCACGGGTTTTGCGCTCGGCCTCTGGGAGAGTAGCACAGTCAGGGTTCACCCGTCGGGGAAAGTCACCGTCTTTACGGGCGGCCATCCTCACGGGCAGGGTGAAGAGACGACATTCTCCCAGATCGCCGCTGAGGAGCTAGGCGTCTCGGTAGACGACGTCGAAGTGGTTCACGGTGACACGGGGACCATCCCCTTCGGGATGGGGACCTACGGTAGTAGGACCACGCCCGTCGCGGGCGGGGCCATCGCCATCGCGTGTAGGAAGATAAAGGAGAAGGGGAGGAAGATAGCGGCGCACCTCCTCGAAGCTAGGGAAGAGGACGTCGTGTTCGAGCGTGGCAAGTTCAGGGTGAAAGGGAGTCCCGGGAAGGAAAAGTCCTTGGCTGAAGTCGCCTGGGCGAGCTACGCCGCTGGAGCAGCGGAGTTGCCCGCCGGAATTGAACCGGGGCTGGAGAACACCTCCTTCTACGACCCTGAAAACTTCGCGTTCCCATTCGGGACCCATATCTGCGTCGTAGAGGTGGACAAAGAGACGGGCCAGGTCGCAATCAAGCGCTATGTCGCCGTGGACGACTGTGGACGCCAGATCAATCCGATGGTCGTAGAGGGGCAGGTGCACGGAGGGGTTGCACAGGGCGTGGCTCAGGCCCTCTGGGAGGAGGCGGTGTACGACCGCGAAGGCAACCTTCTGACTAGTACGCTCTCGGACTATGCCGCCCCCACCGCAGTAGAGGTTCCAAACATCGAGACGTTCTTCACTGTTACGCCCTCGCCGCACAACCCGATTGGGGCGAAGGGGGTCGGCGAGACCGGTACCATAGCGGCGGCACAGGCCGTGGTCAACGCTGTAGTCGACGCGCTCTCAATTTATGGCGTAACAAACATAGACATGCCTCTCAGGTCCGACAAGGTCTGGAAGATCATCAACGCGAGCCCGAAGAAGAGCACTTCGGGGAATAAACGATAGACGACTGTCGAACGGTAGACCTGACGTTAACTTGCCCCGAGAGGAATGAAGACTGAGGTCTCACGGTACGAAGACCGCGGCCGCCACGGTCGAGGTCCAAAGACCGTTCTTGTCGCCGGACGCAGACTGGGTGATGTTCGTAGTCTTGATGATCATCCCGCTGGACTTGAAGAGCTGTTCCCTCTCGCGCCATGCCTTCTCGGGGTCGAACGATACCCCCATAGTGGTTGCGAGCATCGTCGCTGCAAGGTCCTCAACGTAGTCCCCTGCGGCCTCCTCAGTCTGCCCGAACGTGTGGTGCTCGGAGATGTAGCCATACTGGGTCTTCTTCGAGGGTATCGCCAGGCCGACTGACGAGACAATGAGTCTGTGCGGTTCGTTGGTCGCGTTCCTCGCGAGCACGACGAAGGTTATCTCACCCGGAGTCAAGAGTTTACGCCCCTTCTCCTTCGGAAGAAGCTTGCAACCGGCAGGGATGATGCTCGAGACGGTCACCAGATTGCAGTGCTGAATTCCGGCGTCCCTCAGAGCCAGCTCGAAAGATTGCAACTGCTCCTTGTGCCTACCCACGCCGTTGGTCAGAAAGAACTGTTTGGGAATCACGCCGCCTATGCTCCATTATTGTGTCTTATAGGAACTTTGTCCGTCTCTTTCGATAGGTTCTAGACACATTACGGCGCATACTGCAACACCTATTACAACCGCTTCCGGCGCGGGGCATGTTCCTCATGCCCAAGATATCCCACGGACTGAGTACGAAAGCCAAAGACCTGATGGAGGTACCGCCCGTGGTGGTACCTGAAGGCGCGACCGTGGACGAGGCCGCGAGCATAATGTGGGAGAAGAACATCGGGAGCGTGATCGTCGTGGACGAATCCGGGAAGATGATCGGGATCGTCACCGAGAGAGACATGCTGTTCGCGATAACAAAGGGCCTGACCGGAAAGGACGTCCCTGTCTCGAGCATAACATCGAAGACCGAACTCAAGGCGACCCCCACCCAGAGCATAGCCACCGCGGTGGAAACAATGAGAAAGGGCGGCGTGAGACATCTCCCCGTGGTGGACAAGACGGGGAGGCCCTTGGGAATGATATCGATGCGGGACGCCCTCGACATCACGGGCCCAATCCTGAAGCAGGTCCTCCGGACGATGTCCAAGTCCTAGGCTCGTTTGTCACCAACCAGACCGACCTGGAAGAAACCCACATCTAGCCGATAACAGCAGCGTGGATGCGTGGGGTGATGAAGTCTCCGTGGGAGAAATAGTTCGTCTGGACGAGAACGACGCGGAGCAGGTCCACGAATTGCTGAAGATTACATGGCGAGACACCTATACGGGCATCCTGCCCGACTCTGTCATCGTTAACGCCGAGACAGTCTGGCACAGCGCGGAGACTCTGCGCCGCCAGATGAGGAACCGGGACATACTTTTCGCGGGCTACAAGGAAGTTGGTAAACTGCTAGGGATGGCTAGGGTCGCAATGGTGGACGGGGACTCAGCGAGGGTCTTTCAGCTCTATGTCTTGCCCGGCAGCCAACGGAGAGGGATAGGGACCAAACTGATGAACCATTCCCGTGAGACATTCCCTGCAGCCAAGCGATTCGTGCTCGACGTGTCGAAGGGGAACGAAAAGGGCATCGCGTTCTGTCGCCGATACGGATTCAGGTTCGGTCGCGAGTCCACGATCAAGCTCGGGGACCAGGAGACGCAGAACCTGGAAGGCGTGCTCGAGGTCTCAGTACCCGGTCATTGACGCTAGGCGGTCTTCGACATCTTCGTCAGCTTCAAGCTGGCGTCCCAGAGCTCTCTGGCTTCGATCTGATCGTACGACTCGTGGGAGGACACCTGCTGCTTCTTGTCCACGAAGTATTTCCCGGTGACCTGCGCCAGTTCCGGGGCTGACGCCAAGTAGACCGGGGTCTCGGCTCCCTTTTCCGCGGGCGCGAGGAACGGGGTCGTAACCAACATCACGGCCCCTAGCAGTCCGGCATCGCTCCGCCCCAGGTTCGTGGCGACCGCCCCGGGATTGACGCAGTTGGCCGTCACGCCGGTCACCTTGAGCCTCCTCGCGAGCTCGTACGTGAAGAGGACCATCGCGAGCTTCGACTGGGCATAGGAGTCGGAGCCCTTGTAACTCTTCTTCCCCTGCAGGTCCTTGAAGTCGAGGTGGCCCTTGAAGTGCAGCGCCGAGGTGACGTTGACCACCCTGGATGGGGCGCTCGCGACCAGCCTCGGAAGGAGAAGGTTGGTGAGCAGGAACGGGGAGAGATAGTTGACTGCGAAGGCGGTGACTATCTTGTCTCGGGTCATCTCCCGCTTGTTCAGGACGACGCCGGCGTTGTTGATCAACACATCCAGTCGCCGAAAACGGCTCTCGAACTCCCGCGCGAACTGGCGCACAGATTCCTGCGAAGCCAGGTCCAAGATCATCAAGTGAACGGCAGCGCTGTCGCCCGCTTTCTTCACTTCGCCCAAGGCCGTCTCACCTTTCTCTTTGTCGCGACAGGCCAGCACCGTCGTGGCTCCCATCTTGGCGAGCTGGATGGCGGTCGCCTTCCCGATCCCTGAATTGGCTCCGGTAATGACCACCGTCTTTCCTTGCATCGGCCTGGGAAGGCTCATCTAACGCGATTCCTGGTTGCGCGGAGTTAAGGTTTACCGACGGCGGGACGGATGTAGCAATAGCGGGTGGCGGCTCTTATCATGCTGGAGGACAAGCACTACTCGACCACCTGACGCGGCCCATCCCAGTTTTTGAGCATCCTTGGTTCGATGACGCTCACTCCCTCACCGAACCGGACTCGCGGACCCGCCTTCAGCGGAGCAGGCGGAGCGTCCAGAAGTCATGCGCAAGTTTGGGGTCCAGAAGGTACGCGTATGGTATCGTAAAGTATCCGTTCATCCCCCAGTCCTTGCCGAACGAGTTCCTGACGATGAAGCGCTGGGCCGAGTCATCATAACCACATGCTACCACCGCGTGAAGGCCCGCGACCTTCTCCCCTTTCTTTGGCATCTGGAGCACACCACTGTTTGCCACCTCCTGACTCTGGAAGCTCGCGTACACCTTGATGCCGAAGACGAACGGGAATCCCGAGGCTAGGCATGATTTCAGTTCGTCGAGGTGGTGCATCATCCTGAGGTACTCCACCGTCTTGTAACGTTTCGCCTGCGTGTAGCATTCTGCCTTCGGCTTCAACTTGAGGATTTTCTTCTCGTATCCCCAAAGCTTCTCGTGGGGCACACCCTGGTCAGCCACACTCTTGATGCCGTCTCGGATCTGCCCACCTGCGTCCTTGTCGATGGTCCCCTCGACAGCGCGCTCGTTGTAGTAGATGAAGAGCCTGGAGGGAACAAACTTCTCCTTCATCTTCTGCTGAATTTCGTCGAATTCGATGGCGCCGGCTATTGCGTTAGCTGTACAGTTCCCTGAGACGAGCACCTTCCCGCTCCGTCGCGTCACAAGCGTATGATGAGTGGGGACCTCCGCGCAATAGACGATTCCATTGTAGTCATCCATGAATATCTGCTCCTTCCTCTCGATTGAGAGGTTCTTCCGCGACCTAACAGGGACTCGGTGCATGTCATAGTGGCCCACTATGACTCTACCATCGGTCGTCACTGACATCTGAGGCGCCTTCGACGTCCATGACGTCTCGTCCCCAGAGAGGAATACCAGCCGCTGTAGGTCGTCCGCGAGCCTGCTCGAGCTCGTGAAGTGGGCTCTCTGTCCGTCCTCCCCACTCCCGTCTCCCATTAGGTGCCCCAGAAGGAACTCTCTAATGTTCCCTGCACTCTGATGGAATACGAACTCCGGGACGAACTTCTGCGGGGCGTAGACGCCTCTCAGTCCAAAAGCTTCCATCGTCTCGTAAAGCCGACGATTGTCGAATGTGAACCGATCCTCAAGTTCGAGGTAATGTTGGCCTATATCCGAGAGGACTCCCCGGATGAACTCTTTCTCCCTTGGCTTGCTCGCTGCAAGCTGGATCTTGTAGTGTCCCTCGTCGTGTAGAATCGTCCCTTCGGCCAAATATATCCCGAGGAATCTTAGCCAAGAGCCCATCGGCACCGTCAAGGATTCTCTCTGGGGCTTGTGCTTATGGTCCACGCCAGGCAGCGTGAACGTCTCTGACGCGACTTCGTCCCCAGCCCAAGTGACGCGATTCATCAATCCGCAATACCAGCCCAAATCCTTCGCTTCGACGAGCGTGTATGAGTTTGATAGCGCTCGCTTTGCTTGGTCCCACTTCCTGACCAGCATATTATGATTCGGCGTGACTTTGAAATTCAGGCTTCCGTTGTCCGCACAGACCATGGGCCCGTTATATTGCATCCTGATAAGTCGTGATGGCCTCTCGAACGACAGTTCTGAAGTCGTCGGGTCGACTGTGGCGAGGAGTTCCGCGCCATTAAGCTCCGAGAAGAGTTTGAAGCCGGTGTCTGTCAGAACCTCGGTCTCATCGTCGTGACAGCTATTCATGTCACCCTGGTCGTAGACGGCGGGAAACTCGGCGCGCAAATCGACGGCCTTGGGCGTCTTCTTCATGACCTTGGCGGAGGTCGAAA
>JAPCJP010000117.1 GCA_027886885.1 Nitrososphaerota archaeon
ATGATAGTCTGGTGGCCCGCCTACGCCCGCCTTTCTAGGGGCGAGACGCTGAAGGTGTCCCATCAGAACTACATCGAAGCATCGCGGACATCCGGCTATGGGTCGTCGAGGATTATCGTCCGCCACGTGCTCCCGAACATATTCCTCACCCTGCTGGTGTATGCGACACTAGACATCGGGACCGTCATACTCACGTACTCAGGGCTGAGCTATCTCGGACTCTCCGTTGCCCCGCCGGCTCCCGACTGGGGATACATGGTGGCGCTGTATGAGGACTATTTGATCTCGGACCCCTGGCTCCCGCTCTTCCCCGGCTTGCTCATCGCGCTGGGTGTCATCGGCTTCAGCGTCTTCGGGGACGGGTTCCGTGACGCCATATCGGGGAATTGATAAGATAAGATGAGTCTCATAAAAGTCAGCGGCCTCACAATCGCGTACGAGTTCCGGCAGTCGAAGCTGATCGCCGTGAACGCCGTGGACCTCGACATCGGAGAGCGTGAGTTCCTAGCGGTCGTCGGCGAGTCAGGTTGCGGCAAGTCCACGCTCGCGCTCTCCATGATCGGGCTGCTGCCGAAGGCCGTGGCAACGATAGTGGGAGGGTCGATAATCTACAAGGGCACCGACCTGGTCAAACTGAACGCGAAGGAGCTCAGAAAGTACAGGGGGACCGAGATCGCGATGATCTTCCAGGAACCGCTCACCAGCCTCAACCCGGTCTACAGGGTCGGGGAGCAGCTGGCCGAAGCGATAGTCATCCGCGAGAACCGGGCGGAGCTAGGAGAGATGGCGACCAGCGCCAGCGACGTGATGCAAGAGACTCATCGCGTGGACGAGGTCAACGTCAAAGTATCCCGCCTCCCTCGCGGGAAGAAGAGGATCTCGTCGGACCTCAAAGCGGAAGCGGTCGAGGCCCTCAAGCTGGTGAGAATCGCAGACCCCGAACAGGTCCTGGAACGGTACCCCTTCGAACTATCGGGAGGCATGCGGCAGCGGGTCATGATAGCGATGGCCCTCTCTCAGCGGCCGAAACTCCTGGTGGCGGACGAACCCACGACGGCCCTAGATGTGACTACGCAGGCCCAGGTGCTGAAGCTGATGAAGGAGCTGATGACGAAGGTGAACACCAGCATAATGCTCATCACGCACGACCTGGCGGTAGCGAGCCAGGTGGCCGACAGGGTCGTAGTCATGTACGCCGCCGAGGTCGTCGAGGACTCTGACGTGTTCTCGCTCTTCTCAGAGCCGATGCACCCTTACACAAAGGGGCTCCTCTCGTGCATCCCGACCGGTTCGAAGGACGACACAAAGCTGATGCCGATTCCGGGGTCCGTCCCCGACCTCGTCAACCCGCCGGTGGGGTGCAGGTATGCTGCGAGGTGCCCGTATGTCATGGACGTGTGCAGGACGAGGGAGCCCCCGCTCGTCGAGGTGAAGCCGAGGCACAAAGTTGCGTGTTTCCTCTATGGCCAGTGAGTCGAACAACATCCTCGAGACGAAGGACCTGAAGAAGTATTTCCTGGTAAGGAGGAGCCTCAACCCCTTCTCGAGGAGCGAGCGGAGGTACGTGAAAGCGGTCGACGGAGTCTCGATAACGATACCCCGCGGCAAGACCGTCGCCGTGGTGGGGGAGTCGGGATGCGGGAAGACCACCCTTGCGAGGACGATAGCGCAGCTCACGTCGCCGACGTCGGGGGAGATAATCTTCGATGGCAGATTGATAGGCGGAGGACGCGCATCGCGGAAGGAGGTATACAAGAACATCCAGATAGTCTTCCAGGACCCGGACTCGTCCCTCGACCCCAAGAGGACCATTGAGGATACGGTCGGGGAGCCGGTCCGAGGTCTTATAGGGGGCAGCAAGAGTGGCGTTCAGGACAGGGTCTACCGGAGCCTCGCCGCCGTGGGACTGTCCGAGGAGCAGGCTCAACGTCTGCCAAAGCAGTTGAGCGGCGGTCAGAGGCAGAGGGTCGCGATCGCCAGGGCCATATCGCCCTCCCCTAAGCTGCTGATCCTCGACGAGCCGACCAGCGCTCTGGACGCCTCGGTGCAGGCCCAGATACTCAGACTCCTGATAGAGCTGCAAAGCACCTTCGGCCTCTCATACATGCTCATCACCCACAACATCGCGGTCGCGCAGTATCTTTCGGACACGGTTGCGGTCATGTACGCGGGCCACGTCGTGGAGTACGGCCCTACGAAGACGGTATTGGCCGCTCCCAGGCACCCGTACACGATCACCCTGATGAACGCAGCGCCCATAGCGAACCCCTGGAAGAGGAACCTCCTCAGCGTCGAGATAAAGGGCGAGGTCCCCAGTTCTATCAACCCGCCACCCGGTTGCAGGTTCAACCCTAGGTGTCCGTACGCCGAGGCCATCTGCTCGGAGGTCGACCCGCCGCTGGAAGAGGTTTCTCCCGGTCACTTGGTGGCGTGCCACTTCAAGGAGAAGACAGAAGGGGTATTCGCAGGCGCAGCAGCAATCGGCTCCGGCCAGACGAAAGGGCCGATCAAGGCCGCGTAGAAACCTCCCAGTTGCTAGACCGCGCGAGAGGGCCCCGCTTCAGTCGCGGGAGGATATCACCACTTGGAGATGGTGACCTTCTTGTCGGTGAAGAAATCCACCGTGTCTATCTGGGCGTGCAGCACCCCGTAGAAGGAGTCCTTCCGGCCCCCGAACGGGTAGTACGCGGACGG
>JAPCJP010000118.1 GCA_027886885.1 Nitrososphaerota archaeon
TCTGTCGAATCCGGTGTGATGGACGATGTACAGGCCACCTATGGCCATGGCAGCGCCGGTGCCCATGAGTAAACCGCCGGAAATGGTGCAGCCCCAGGTTGAGCAGAGGCACACGAGATGGAAACAGGCTGTCTGATAGAAACCGGCAATTTCAATCACTACGCCTGCGGCGGTGACGGCCACCCCGAAAGCCACCCAATGGAGGGCAAGATTGTGTCAGCATCTCTGATGTCCGCTAATATGCTTGCATAGTCCCCGGCTTGCCTTCCGCAGCGCGAATGTTTGCGAATGCGACGGAGCTTGTATGCGTAAGCTCTCCTCGTTCGAATCTCCTTCGACAGCTTTGACCGTGCTTGGTTCACTTCTCACCCTCAAGGACAACTTTTGGCACGGAGCGTCCGTTCCGCTTATTAGTTTCCTCACGACTTTAACACGATGCCAAAGGCTCCCAGGAGAGCGAGTGGCCATGACGATGACGAAGAGGCCTGCTAGCGCGGCATGGCCAAACCAAAGCGACTTGGCGAACCCAGAAGAGTTCAAGCGATGGGCGAGCGACATGCTTGACAGGTCCAAAGGGCGCATATGCTGATTGTTCCAATCAGGAACTACCCGCTGCACTCAGGAACGAGCGGCATCGAATAGCAGATGAACTGATTGGGTTGGCATCGCTTTGACGCTTTCGGCGAAGGCTTGGAGGCACATCCGTGAAAGGCATCCCGAGCTCGCGAACTACCGAGCGTTGATCACGGACGCACTCCTTAGTCCTGAGGTGGTTTTGAGAGGCCAGCATGGAGAGAGGAAAGCGGTCAAGCTCTTCACCGAGACTCATCTCGGGTCGAAGTACCTCGTGGTCGTATACAGGGACGAGCCTTCGCGCAAGAACATAATAACTGCCTATTTCACTTCGGACCTTAAGAGAATCAAAGGCGAATCGGTGTGGAGAACTTGATTGTGAGGCCGGAGAAGCTGGACATAGATTACGATGAGAAGAGCGATGTCCTCTACATATCGATAGGCAAGCCGCAGGAGGCAGACGACTCGATGGAGCCCCAGGAGGGCGTCGTGATTAGGACCAGAAAAGGGGAGCTAGTGGGGATCACCATAGTCGGGCTCCGCAATCATCGTTCCTGAATCGCCCGAGCGCTCGCCTGCACTCTCCATCCCTTCATTCAGGTCATCTTCGATAGCGCGCCGCACGCTGATTTCATCCACCTCGTTTCCTTGTTACTAGGGGAAGCCAGAGCGGCCTCCGGCCCGCCGCGGGCCCGGCAGTAAAGCCGTCAGAGCATTCTGCATGTAGCGACGCTAGATTCGATTCCCCTTCGTCAGCTTTGACCGTGCTTAATTCACGTTTCACCCTCGAAGGAGTTAAAATGCTTATATCCGCTCTCCGAAGTAGGGAAAGGAATGGCCCAGATCTCAGACATCTCCCTAGAACTCAAGAGGGAGGTCTCCAAGGGTAACTTCATCAGACAGACACAATCGATTTGTCCGGAATGTAACCGCATCCTGCCCGCGATAGTCTTCGAACGCGAGGGCAAGGTCTTCATGACCAAGACGTGCCCCAGCCACGGCGAGACCGAGGAGCTCTATTTTGGCTCCTACGACATGTATGCTAAATTCGCCCGGTTCTGGAAGGACGGCAAGGGCACCCATGCGCCCAACGTCCCCATGGACACCTGCTCTTGCCCCGCGAACTGCGGGCTGTGCTCGAACCACCTCTCCCACACAGGGCTATCCAACATCATCGTCACCAACCGCTGCGACCTGACCTGCTGGTACTGCTTCTTCTACGTGAAGAAGGGCCTCGAGGGCGCCTACGTCTACGAGCCGACCCAGGACCAGATTAGGGAGATGGCCCGGACGCTAAAGGCAGAGAGGCCAGTCCCCGGGAACTCGGTGCAGATTACCGGCGGCGAGCCGACCATCCGTGAGGACCTGCCCGAGATAATCAAGATAATGAAGGAGGAGGGAGTGGACCACATCCAGCTCAACACAAACGGGATCAACCTCGCGCTCGAGCCCGCTTTGGCGCAGAGGCTGAAGGCGGCCGGGGTCTCGAACCTCTACATGTCCTTCGACGGCACCTCGCCCAAGACGAACCCGAAGAACCACTGGGAGGCGCCCTACGCTCTCGAGGCGTGCAGGAAGGCCGGCATCGGCGCCGTGCTCGTCCCGACCGTCATCAAGGGCATCAACGACCACGAGCTAGGGTCCATAATCGACTTTGGGCACAAGCACATGGAGGTCGTCCACGCCGTGAACTTCCAGCCCGTGTCCCTGACCGGGCGCATGACCGCAAAGGAGCGGCAAAAGTACCGCATCACGATTCCAGACTGCATAAAGAGGATTGAGGAACAGACCAACGGAGACATCACTTCAGACGGCTGGTTCCCGGTCCCCTCGTGCTCTCCGCTTACGTCGTTCATCGAGGCATTCACCAAGAAAGAACAATACGAGCTCTCGATACACTTCGCCTGCGGAGCTGGAACCTACGTCTTCGAGGATGCCGAGACCAAGAAGCTCATCCCGCTCACGAACTTCGTCGACATCCAGGGTCTCGTGGAGTACCTCGAGGAGAAGACCGAAGAGATATACAACGGGACGAACCGCTACATCATAGCCGGCAAGGTCCTCTCGCAGA
>JAPCJP010000052.1:0-5893 GCA_027886885.1 Nitrososphaerota archaeon
CGAAGAAGAGACCGTCGAGATCACAGACAGGCTCAAAGACCTCGGCTACATCTAGCGGACGGGGAAGACGCACTCTTCACGAGTGACATTTACGGAAAGCACGGCCCAGAGCGCCTCCCCAGCGTCCGGTCGGGCATTCGACCAGTTCTGCGACCCTTCGGTAAACCGCTCCAAAATCTTGGATTTTTCGACGGAAGTCTGATGAAAAATCGCCAACCAGACGACGATGGCGTCGTTAACAATAAATAGCCTACGAAGACCCGACAAAACCGTACTTGTTGGCTTCGATGGAGGTTCCCGCGAGTTGAAAACGGCGAAGAAAGCCAGGTACCTGAGCAGGATGGCGCTTCTTACGTCGGTCATCGCGTTGCTGCTGTTTACCGCGAAACTGGGGAACTTCAACAACGAGATTTCTGTCGCGGCCGCAACGACTCCGTCTCCCACCATGCCTGTAGGCAGAGGCAAGGTCGACCACGCATCGCCCAGCATCCCAGTGCAGTTGGCTCCCACTCCCCAAGTAGTGGAGTTCGTCGGGGACGCGTGGACTTTGGGGACCGCTCAGCCTGGCGACACGGGGGCATTGCTGAACGTCACGATTGCAGACGAGAGCACTCAATTTGAGCTGTTTTCCGTGAGCGAGGTGCTACACCTCAACGCAGCGCACTCATGCCTGCAAGGAACTGTTGTCGATGCTAGCGCCACGGGCTTCGTAAACGGCACGATGGATCCGGGCTCGGAAGGGGTAGCGACATTCCCCCTCAACCTTTTGCCTAGTCAGCCAGGTGGAGGTCCGTGCCAATCACCTGTTTTTGTGGACGATACCGTGACGTATTTTGAAATCGGCGCGAAAAAATTCAACTCCTCTACACTGTCGATATCCATCCCGATTACTATCCCGCAATCGCTCAATGTTGTAGGCAGCCATTGGAGTTCCCCGTCGGGCGGTGCAGGAGGCTATCAAGGAGACGAAGGCGACACGCTCACCTTGGACATCGAAAATCCGAACCCATTCCCCGTATATGATTTGGGTGCATCAATTTTGACCTCATCAGCTCTCTCGAGCCCTGATGGCTCCAGTTCAATACCCTCGAATCCGGCCCCGCAAGAGGTCATCCAACCCAACGGGATAGGTATCCTCAATTTCAGCGCGGACATCCCAGCCAATGCGCCTCTGGGGTCCGGGTCTCAATCGGTTAGTCTGACCTATCTAGACCAGTGGAGTCATGAGCTCAACTCCTCCGTGTCCTTCAATGTGAACATCGATGGAAGAGGTGACCCGACGCTGACCACCGTCCTCAACAACGTCACCCTTGGAAGCTCATCGCCGGTCTCGTTCGTGCTAAACAACGCAGGGACGGGTGGCATATACTCGCCTTCCATAGCAATCCAGGTGGCGTCACCGCTGATTCTCGTCTCGAACTCTGTCACGTCTTCCAGCCAGGAGATCCCTCCGGGAGGCGCCCTTCCCGTCAAGGCGGTCGTCTCGACCGGACCAACCACCGGCCCGGGGACCTATCCGGGAACGATCACCGTGACCTACTTCGACCAATTCCAAGTCTCTCATACACTCGTCTTCTCGGTGGCGTTCATAGTCATCGGGAGCATTCAAACCTCGATCTCGATAACGACGCTCACAAACACGGTCACGGTCGGGACGACTTCCACCGTCTCGTTTGACGTGAACAACATTGGAAACGCCTCGATGTTTGACCCGACGTTCACCCTCCAAGTGTCCTCACCGATTGTGATTGCCGCCAACTCATCGCTCTCGAGCACCGTGCCTATTCAGCCGGGCAACTTCACGGAGTTCGATGTTTCCGTGACCGCGGGCCCCGCTGCGGCCGACGGGGCGTATCCTGGGGCGATCGTCGTCACTTACACCGACGCCTCCGGAGGGATACACAACCAGACCGTGCCGGTGGGCTTCACGGTGGTCGGAACGGTGCAGACATACGTCCAGGTCGGCACGCTGCAGAACGAGGTCAACATCGGAGCAGAGTCAACCGTCGCCTTCGCGATAAGCAACGTGGGGACTCAGAACATGTCCTCGCCAACCTTCACCCTGGCCGTCTCAACCCCCCTCGTGGTGGTAGCGAACTCCACATTTTCCTCTACGACGCAGATTCCGCCCGGAGGGGACTTGATCTTCTCGGCTACCATCACCTGCGGACCAAGCGCCGTCGGCGGTGACTATCCAGGTACGATAACCGTCACATACGTGGACAAGATAGGCGCCACCCACTCCCTCACATTCGCGGTCGGGTTCCTGGTCTCGGGCTCGACGCGCACGTCGGTGGCGGTCTCCACAGTAAACAACGAGATCGCAATCGGCTCGACCTCGACCGTCTCGTTCCTCATTAGCAACGTCGGATCCCAACCGATGCAAGCCCCGAGCTTCAGCCTCCAGGTTGCTTCCCCGCTGGTGATTACCTCTAACTCGTCCATGTCGATGACTTCGCCGATCCTTCCAGGGTCGAGCGCGGTCTTCGAATCTAACGTCACGGCGGGTCCGTCCGTCGCTCCCGGAGCATACGCAGGCTCCGTCACCGTCACCTACACGGATGAGTTTGGGGTCGCATACTCCCAAACGTTCTCTGTTGGATTCTTGGCATCTGGATCCACCCAGACCCTGATCACCGTGACCAACGTGGACAACACCGTCCAGGTCGGGACGGTCTCGAAAGTGGCCTTCGACATCACAAACACCGGAGACGCTCCTATGAATTCCCCGACAGTCACTCTCCAGGTCTTGTCTCCGATAGTGATAGTCGCGAACTCCACCCTCTCCTCGAACGAGACGCTCGGTCCTCAGGACTCGCTGATGTTCTTCTCACAGGTGACGACCGGGCCTAATGTTGCGGGAGGCGAATACGCGGCCACTCTCGTGGTCAGCTACCTCGACCAGTTCGGGGCTCCTCACACCGAGTCCTTCGCCGTAGGCTTGACAGTATCGGGATCCACCCTGACCTCGGTGTCGGTCTCGACGTTGGCGAACACGGTGGCCGTCGGCGCGTCAGCATCCGTCTCATTCCAGATAGCGAACATCGGAGCCCAGCCCATGTACTCTCCGATGCTTACGCTCGTCGTCTCCGACCCGCTCGAAGTAACTGCGAACTCGACTTTCACGACCAGTTCCACCCTCGCGTCGGGGCAGACCCTCACCTTCACCACGCAAATCACCGACGGACCCGGGACGCCGATTCGCGCCTACTCTGGCACGCTCATGGTGAGCTATGCCGATAAGTTTGGGGCGATCCACACCCAGAATTTCACCGTCGGCTTCCTCGTGGTCGGGACGGTCCACCTAGTCCTGCTAGACCAAAAGGTCGTGCAGAACCCTGACAACCTCACGGTGAGCGGGACAATCCTGAACGATGGGACTGCTACCGCCCTTTACGTCAACGTAACGGTGTCCGTGATGGAAGGTCAGGGGCTTCCCTTGACGACGGTCTCCCAATACGTCGGAGCTGTCAGTCCGACAACGCCGATTCCTTTCAGCATCTTGGTGCCCTACCAGTCTCAGGACCAGGTGGTCAACGGGAGCGTGATACTTGGAGCGAGCTATCAGGATAACTACAGGCAGCCCGCCAAGTACAACACGACAATCCCCGTGACGCTCGTCCCGTCCTCGCAGCTTCCGGAGACGATTGCCGCCCTCCATCGAGCCGCCACCAGGAAGGAAGAGGTCACCGTCGCGGAGGTCGGAGGCGTGGTCGCCGTCGCAATCGCCGCCGCCTGGTTTATTCTGCGAAGAAGGACGAGTCTCGCAACGCCCGCCGGGTAGTTGCCTCCTGTGCGTAGGCACATTCGCTAGGCAAGGCGCGCGGATTGCCTTCATCGCCTCGCTTTTTCCCGAGGACCCGCCCCTAACTCGGGCCCGCGAGGGTCAGGCACCGTCGATGAGTCTGTGCTGACTCGCCGAACTCGACGCATAGTCGAGCTGGGCGCTCTCCGGCCTAGTTGTACTCCTTCATCCATCCTTGGAAAATCTGATAGAGCGTCTGTCCGTGGTAAGCGCCCGAGGCGGACGTGACAATTTGATTGGCGTCCCAGAAAGTTTGCTCTATGGGATAGACGTAAGTGTAGCCCAAGCTCGATTGCTGGGAGACGGCGACCTGGATGGACGAGACTTCGCTATCGCAGCCGGGATTGCACTCCGACATGAACGCCTGAGCTTGCCCTGGGAAGTCGGGGTCGTAGAGCAGGATCTTCTGGACCGTCTTGTCTGCCTTGATCGAGTTCAACAGAGCCTGAGGGACCGTCCCGCTGTTGCCGCTTATGTCGAAATCGACGTATGTCGCCCATCCGCAGGTCGAATGATAGGGAGAACCGGCGTTCAGGACCCCGACTCCCTTCCAGCCCATAGCATAGAGGGGCTGGAAGATTTCCTTGGCCAGTGCGCAGGTGCAGCTGGTCTGGGAACAGAAGCTCCCCCAATTGTCGATGCTCAATATCTGAAACCTTGGAACCACGGGCGTGCTCAGAATCTGCTGCGCGTCAGAAAGGAAAGTCCCTGCGGGCCATGTCGCATTGATGTCCAGCCTCGGAGTGATGTAGCATTTGCACGCGCTCATGCTCGCGTTGAGGAACTGACCGTAGTCCATGGACTGGCATCCAGAGCAGACAGGGACGCTTGCGTCCACGTTGAACGTATTCGTCGTCATCCTTTCCAGGACATTGGGCTGGAGCTGAGCTATCATGGCGATGACCTGTTGGGCGTTGTACTGAGGGGATGTCCAGCCCGAGTCAAACACCCTGAACCTCGCGAATATCGGCCCGGTGGGGTACTCCGCTCCGGAAGGGTAGTTGGCTCCCGTCGGGGGACTCTTCACGACGCCAATCGCGTAGTTCGGAGTCGACGTCGAGCTGGACGTGCTCTTGCTCGCAGAGGTGGTGCTCGAAGAGCTCGAGCTGGCCGAACCGGAGGACGACTGCCCGGAGCTCGTGCTGGAGCTCGCACTCGAGCCGGATGTGGTGGACTGCAAGCCACTCGATGTCGCCGTCGAATTGGGGGTGCTAATGCTCGTGAGGTTTGACGAAGACTGGGTCGTCGAGCTGCTCAAAGCTGTCCTTGGCTGATTCAGCGCGAAGAGGGCCCCGCCTCCGACCGCGGCCACGACGATTACCGCAACGATCACGAGGGTCTGAGACCGCTTCTCCCTGAGCCTGTGCCTCAGCCTGCGCCTTGACTCGTCCATAAGCCTCGACGCCCGCGAGGAAATCCAGACCCCTCTTAAGTCTATGAGAGGATTGGTCCTTCTTCCAAAAGTCGAGAAGGACTTTCGGACCGCTCGCTAGGGGTTCGCGCCTCTCATTTCCCAGGGGAACGCGCGCGCTGGATCCCAAGACCCGCCTAGTCGCCGGGGTCCTCGTCCACCGTGAGGTTGTAAACGGCGGCGCCCGAGAGCACTCCCGGATACCGATAGCTCGGCGGATTGGCCAAGTGGGTGGGGATCAGCCCTGTGCCCACCTGGCAGAGGCCCTGCGCCACGCAAGCCGTCCACGGGTAGACCCCCAATGCGTTCGAGGGCATTATCAGGGGCTGGATGACCTTCTGGTGGAAGTTGAACATGTACCAAAGGGGCGCGTCCGATCCGTCACGACTCGTGAGGGGAGACAATCCCCAATTCGACTCGATTGTAGACAAGAGGGCGCTCAGGTCTTCGGGTTGGCCCTGCGGGCTCCCGTAGTATATCCCTGGGTGGACGTATGGCGAGATCACCATCAACGGCAGTCGGAAGCCATACCCCCACTGGTCGACCTGCGGAGGCAGGACTTGATCATAATATCCGCCGAACTCGTCGTAGGTGATGAAGATCGCCGTGTCCTTCCACAAGGACGGGTTGCTGGCTATCGCGTTGATTATAGAAGACACGTAGAGCTGTCCGGCGGG